>WTGY01000198.1 GCA_011523365.1 Caldilineaceae bacterium | reverse complement strand
ACGCCCCCTCTCCTAAAACCCCCGCCGCAGCGAGTGTGTGGCAATATGACCTTGGCGACCCGCGGCGGCCGGGCTTCCCCCCAACCCCGCGTCTTGGCACTTTCCAATTATGTGCCAGCGCAGGCAAGACAGGCGAGGCAACGCCCATACATACCCAACGTTCACCGCTATGGCCATCGCGAGCCCGCTTTAGAAATACTGACTGTCCATTCCCCCCCGAACACGCACAGTACACACACATGGAACATGGCTCAGTAGTTACTTTCTGTCTTATTTCATTCCCGAACTGGGAAGCTTGAAATCAACAGATCCCAACTCCGGGACAACAATAAGCTTAATATCACATGCTGATGACTAAATGTCGACCACCTCTGGACTATACAGCGGAGTGTCCGCGGCAATAACACGGCCATCCGGCATCTTGTAGCAGTTTCCGTGCCTGCTGGACCCCGCACGCAATGAGTTCTGCCGCAGCGCTTCTTCATCCCTGTGCCGCTGCGCCTCGGCAGCGTCGAAGTCCCAGGAACTGTCAACAAGCGCTTTCAAGCGCCGCCCCACCGCATGCTCCGCCTCGCTGCCGCTTTCCAGTCGATTGCGCTGCTCCAGGGGGTCGGCTTTCAGATCGAAGAGCAAGTGCGGCCGCATTCCCCGAAAGCGCACGAACTTGTGCTGCCCCATGCGCACAACCCTATGCTCGCTCCCATCCCCCCAGCGTGGAAGCGGATTGTCCACGAATACAGGCTCCGCCTGTATTCCGCTCCCTGTCGTCACAGCCTCCGACAGATCGCGCCCTTCCAGGCCGTCCGGCGCCTCGATGCCCGCCAGCCCGCAAAGTGTCGGGAAAAGGTCCGCCTGGCTGACAGGCGTATCCAGGCGCACGCCCGCACTGCCGCCACTCCGTTGCGCAGGAGTCTGAATGATCAGTGGCACACGCGCCGCGGCCTCGTGCCACGAGTTCTTCCACCACATGCCATGCTCGCCTGCCATCTCCCCATGGTCCGATGTGTACACGATGACAGTGTTTTCAAGTAGTCCGCTTCGCTCCAACAGGTGGAGTAGATCACACACAATCTCGTCCAGATAGTCAACGCACGCGAAGTAGGCCGCCCTCGCCTTCATCATCTCCCCCTCGGAGACCTCCTCGGTGCGGAATCCCTTTGCCATGCCTACCGTCATCGGGTGAAAGGCAGTGTCTCCTGTACGTCCAACCTTAGGTTCAGTTACCCCCTCAGGCCAGTACCTGTTCAGAAATCTCCCCGGCGCCGTCAATGGAAAATGGGGACGGCTGAAGGACGCACACAGGAACCAGGGCCTGTCAGGCTCAGCCGCACTCTGTTCCCGCAAGAACGAAACGGTCTCCCGCACGATCACTTGCTCCTGCAGGGCACTTTCCGGAATCTCGGTAATGCCCGCGTCGGCAGTCCGGCTTCGCATATCGAAACCGCCCTCGCTCATCGACAGCGGGTCCCGCTGATGTCCGGTCCCCCCCGTCAAATCGCCATACGGTCTGTGCGCAAACCCTGCCATCTGGTTGGTTCCGCCGAGGTGCATCTTACCGACCAGGCAGGTCGTGTAACCGGCCTCCCCAAAAAAAGATGGGATCGTCGGGATCTCCGGTCGCAGGTACGACCCATTTGCCCAGCCGCCGCTGGTCATCGGCGACCGGCCGGTCAGAAGGCAGATGCGCGACGGTGTGCACAGCGGAGACTGGCAATAGGCACTACTGAAATAAGCCCCGTTCTCCGCCAGGCTGTCAAGAGTGGGCGTTTGCACCGGTTCGCCGGTCGTTTCATCTAACAGACTCAAACAGCGGTAGCTATGCTCATCGGAAAAGAGAAATAGAATGTTCGGACGCGTCATGGCTTATGTTCCCGTCTGATTTCGCGTAACAAGCCCACCTAAAGAATACGACTATGGGCCCCTGTGTGCAAGTGAACATTTCCCACCATCAGTGGCAACCCGATATGCGACCGTGCCGCCTATACATCGGCGGCCCGCCCATTCGGGTGCATCCCAATATGGCGGCAAACTTCCCTTTCCCTCGGGACGCAACACTGCACAGGCCAATCCGCATTCAATTCTAATGTAAGCAAGCCCCTCCACTGACCACTGACTACTGACTACTGACTACTGACTACTGCAGTTGCTGCAGTTCTGGGCGGTCGGGCCTATTCGGCCCTCCCTTGTGCGGGGGCTCCGCCCCCGCAACGCCCCCTCTCCTACAACATGCCTGGTCGACCATGTGTCGATATTGGTGACAGGTCCCCAATCGAAAGTGTCTGGCCAGACTACGTCCCGCCAGTCCTCAGATCCCCGCAGGTGCCGGCCTTGTGCCTGCCCTCGCAGCCTCCCCAACTGGCGCACTCCACCGTACGGCCAGGCCTGGCGCCTGCACTGCGTCTCGCCCAAAGACGGTAAGCAACTCCAGCCACCGCCGGCACCGATTCCCCGCCAAACCGTTCCTACACCAAATCTGGGATGCACCCGCGCGTTCCCTAACTGTTGATGCAGAAACTCTACTGCGGTAGGATAGTGGAAATGGAGGAAATCTGTTTCTCTACCGCCACCCAACTGATTCGTGCCATCCACACGCGCCAACTCTCTGCGCAGGATGTTATTTCGGCATTTCAAGCGCGGCTTGAGTCGGTCAACGCCCGGCTGAACGCCGTAACAGTGACTGCAGAGGACGCCCTGGAGCAGGCCAGACTAGCCGACGAGCGGCAGGCGCAGGGCGAGCAGCTTGGCCCTCTGCACGGCCTGCCCTTCACAGTCAAGGACACATTCGAAACCTCCGGCCTGCAGAGCCGGTTGGAAACCCGTATTCGCAAGAGACTCGTCGCCCGTACAGACGCGACCGTCGTCGCCAGGATGAAGCAGGCCGGGGCGATCCTTCTCGCCAAAACCAACTGCCCGCCATCGGGTAGCGGTGCCGATACCGAGAACGCGATAGTCGGTCAAACATACAACCCGCACAACGCCAGCCGCTCCCCAGGCGGCAGCAGCGGTGGAGAAGCAGCTCTGATAGCGGCCAGTGGGTCTCCCTTAGGTCTTGGCAGTGATACAGGTGGCGGGCTTCGCGTCCCAGCCGCCTTTTGCGGCATTACCGCCCTCAAGCCCACGCAGGGCCGCGTCCCCAACTCAGGCGTCTACAATCAGCCGGGAGGGCTCACCGACCAGCGCACCCAAATCGGGCCGGCGGCCCGCCGCACTGAGGATCTCCTGCTCGCCCTGAGGACGATTTCCGGCCCCGACTATCGCGATGCCGGCGTCGTCGCCAAACCCATTTACGATCCAGGCCAGCTCCCCCTGCGCGACCTGACTATCGCCTCCTTTCCCTACGACCCCGCTTCTCTGGTGACATCGGCGGTGGCAAATGCCGTGGGCGCCTCAGGGCAAGCGCTGGCTCGCGCCGGTGTCCAGGTCGTCGGAAACCAACCCCTCGACCTGGTCGGAGGCGCCCGCGACCTCGATCGCGGCTGGCGCCATATGGCCGGGACCCGGGGTCAGGATGTCGTTGAGCTCCTTCACGCCTGGGACCAGTTCCGCACAAATCTACTCCAGTTTATCCGCTACTACGATGCCATACTCTGTCCCGCTGTTCACCACACCGCGCCTGCCATCGGGACCCGCGACAACCAACGTTTCGACTACACCGTCCCTTTCAACCTGACCGGCTATCCCGCCGCCGTAGTTCCGGTTGCCGCAGATGACCAGGGCCTCCCTGTCGCTGTGCAGATAGTTTCCCATCCGTGGCGAGAGGACATCGTGCTGGCGCTGGCTGCGGTCCTGGAAGAGGAATTTCTGGACTGGCAGGACGCGCCCAATGGCCGCGCGAAACCACAGCGCCGGTCCGGCGTAGAGTAAGCACAGGCATCAAAACTGAGGAGGCACTGATGGAAGAAGAACGCCGGGCTGAAAACGAGGATCAGAACGCCGAAAAAGAGGCCGCGAGCTTCAATAAGAGCGACGACTTGACCGTAGAAATTCAACAGTTGGTCGAAGCCATGGCTCGCGCTGCTCGCAACGTCTGGAGCAGTGACGAGCGGCGCCAACTGGAGAACGACCTGCGCCGCGGGCTTGGGTCACTGCTGGGTAGCCTCGAAGAGGCCCTTGAGCGATTCGGTCGCAGCGAGCAGGGCCAGGATCTTCAGGAACAGGCTACCAGAGTGGCAAACCGTGTTCGCGAAAGTGAACTCGCCGCTGAACTGAAGGAAGGACTAACCGTCGGACTCAGGTCTGCCGCCAGCGAAGTCGGGAAGTTCGCAGACAGCTTCGAAGAGAAACAAACGCAACCTCCCGCTTCTCAAGACATACCCGTGGAATCTGACAAAGACGGGAGCGACGAGGAGACCGCGTAAGAGAATGTGCTGGTAGTCCTGAACGGAGATCTGGCTCGCTCAGGGAAGTCAAAAGAACACTTTGGCAAGCTTCAGGATGCCCTGGCTCCACGGCACACGGTGCGAGACGCCGCTGCTGCCCTCAAAGTTGGCCAGGTTGTCGATGTACCAGGCATAGTTCCGCACAAGCGCTTCCTGGTTGCTGTACTTTGGGTTCCATCCAAGAATCCGCTGGGCCTTTTCTACTTCCACAAAAGAGTCGGTCGCTGCTGTCTCATATACCCACTTGTAGAGCGGCGAAATCCCCAGTTGTTCCAGCAATCGCAAGGTCCAGATGGCTGGCGCAGCCGGCAGTGGGATAATGCGCTTGCCGTGACCGGCGAAGTCGAGGACGGCCTGATAGTCTTCCTTCATCGTAGCAAACTCAGTCGCACCGATGTTAAACGTATCATTGACTCGTGAGCTTGGCAGTGTGGCCGCCAGGAAAATCGCAGAGCACAGGTCCTCTACGTCCAGCAACTGGTACCGGTTTTTCCCACTGCCAAGCATCGGAAAGTTCTTGCCGTCCTTTGCCCAATCATAGAACAGAGCGAAGACCCCTAGCCGCTCAGGGCCGACAAAAGATTTGGGACGGATGATGGGTACACACATCCCCCTCTCCCTGAACTCCTGGCAAATCTCTTCGGCCTCGATCTTGGCTTCGCCGTAAGGACCGACCCCGTACAGCCGGTCGTCTTCCTTCAGCGGATGGTGGTCCGGGATACCGTAGACAGCCGTGGACGAAATATGAATAAACCTGTCTATTCCCGAACTGTACGCCGCCTCCAGCACGTTTTGTATCCCGTCAACATCCGTCGAAAAGATCTCCTCCGCGCTGTACAAAGGCAGGGCGGCCGCTGCGTGAACCACCAGGTCCACACCTTCCATCGCCGCGCGCACGACCTCGACGTCGCGAATGTCCCCATCCAGGACCCGGACGGAGTCCCTCTCAGGATAGTCGAACGGGGCAACGTCGAGCGAGACAACCTGGATTCCCTTCTCACGCAGGTAGCGGACAAGATTGATGCCGAGGAAGCCGGCGCCGCCGGTCACAAGACAGGTACCTACGGTTCTCCGTCCTTCAGCCTCTCTATCTCCAAATGTGCCTTCTGCCCCAATTGGCGGCGAAGACTCGGAACGGGTTCTTTCTATGCGATGTGTTCGATTCATCAGCTGGTTCGGTCCGGCCGTTCAAGGGCGTCTGCTTCGGTCTCCTGGCAACGTTCGCCGGGGGTCTTATCAATAGTTGCCTTCCAGTTTTTGATCAGCGTTTCAGTCGACTCAAAGGCCAGCTCCTTTGGGATGTCATCCGCGCAGAACCACCCTGCGTCCTGCGCATCGTCTGCGACAAACGGTATCTCCGGCGAATTGGCCGGTTCCCCCTGAAAAGCCAGCACAATTCCTATGCGGTCGCCTTCGCCATTGACCATCGGGAAGATATCGATCAATTCGCCGATTCTTGTGGGCAAACCGACCTCTTCCTGCAGCTCCCGCTGCAGCGCCTCGCGGGGCATCTCCCCGGCATCCATGTACCCGCCGGGCAAGGACCACGCCCCCTTCCCCGGGTCCACCGCCCGTTGAATTAACAGGACTCTTTCGCCATGTTGTACAAGTGCAATGACCGCCACTTTGGGATCGAGGAATTGGACGAATTCACACGCCGGGCAGACGGGCCGCAAGGCGTTGAAACGCACCTCTTCCACTACCGGACTGGCACAGAATGGGCAATATCGGAACGTCCTGGTCATTCTGACAAGTATAGCACCTGCTCTGTGGAAGTGGTATACTTGGTGAACTATAGAAGCCGCCCAATCTACCTCTATGACAAAGCCGCAAACACTGCTGCAAGAACGTCCTGCAAAGGGCGCCCTGACCAGGACTGGTGGATTCTTGAAGGGGTTCAGCCATACGCTCCAACCCTACATCGGGTGCCGATTCGGATGCAGCTACTGCTACGTAAGCCAGTCCAACGTTCACCGCTTTTACAACGGCGGCATGGAGTGGGGAAGCTACGTCTATCCCAGAGTAGGAATCGCCGAACGACTTGAAACGGAGCTGGCAACCCTTCATCGTCGTGAGGCTCTTGAGCGGACAGCGATCTTTATGTCGTCTTCAACGGACCCATATCAGAGCGCGGAACAGACATATCGATTGACCCGCCAGTGTCTCTCTGTGTTTCAAAAATATCCACCTGGCCTGCTGGTGATCCAAACCCGCGCCCCCCTCGCGGCAAGAGATTTCGACATCATGGCAACGCTGGAGGAACGTTGCCTTCTTAACCTGACCATTGAGACGGATCGGGAAGATGTGCGTCGTGTCCTGACGCCCCATTGTCCGTCGATTCAACTGCGTCTTGAGACGGCCCGACAGGCTCGCGACCACGGAATTACTACCCAGTTGACAGTGAGCCCATGCCTTCCCTTTTCTGATGTGGAGGCTTTTGGAGAGCTCATTCTGGATTCTGGCGATCGGGTGATCGTGGACAGCTATGTTGCCGGCGACGGCGGCGGCGGCAAGCGTACGGCGCACACCGCGATTCCGGGTCTGTATGCCAGGTCGGGATGGGAGGACTGGCGCTCACAAGAGGCTGCTCTTTCCCTGTACGACTGGTTGAAGCGCCGCATCGGACATCGGGCCGGCTGGTCAAAAGAAGGATTTACGCGCCAAGCCCGAAGGGTGACAGGCAAGGTTTGCTGACGGCAGTACTGAGGGAGGAAGGTCAACCACATGAAAGCCGCATACGGAGGAATCGAGGCAGGAGGAACAAAGTTCGTCTGTGCAGTCGGCACGGGCCCCGATGATATCCGCGCCGAAATCCGCCTCCCTACTGAGTCGCCGGAAACCACCCTGGGCAAAGTCATCGACTTCTTTCGCCAACAGCAGGAACACCACGAGATTGCTGCCATCGGCGTCGCCTCCTTCGGACCCGTTGACCCGGATCCTGACTCACCAACTTTCGGATTCATTACAAATACGCCCAAACCAGGTTGGGCAAACACGCCGGTGGCGCCGACACTGAAAGATGCATTCGACATACCCATAGGCTTCGACACGGACGTAAACGTCGCCGCCTTGGGCGAACACAGTTGGGGCGCCGCCCGCCAAGTGGATACATTTGTGTACCTGACAATTGGCACCGGCATCGGCGGAGGAGGCATGGTGAATGGCCAACTGATCCATGGCCTGATCCATCCGGAGATGGGCCATATCGCCATTCCACATGACTGGGATCGTGATCCCTTTGCCGGCACCTGCCCATTTCACGGCGACTGTTGGGAAGGTCTGGCCAACGGGCCCGCGCTGGAAGCGCGCTGGGGCCAACCCGGCGAACTGCTTCCTCCCGCTCACGAAGCATGGTCGCTGGAGGCGCACTATCTCGCCCTGGGCGTCACCAGCATCATGATGATCCTGTCTCCTCAGCTTGTTGTGATGGGCGGCGGGGTCATGGAGCAGGAGCATATTTTCCCACTCATCCACCATGAAGTAAAGTCCCTGCTCAATGGTTACATTCAGAGTCCCACGGTGTTGGAGGGGTTGGACGGCTACATCGTGCCGCCTGCCCTGGGAGGCCGCTCCGGCGCGCTTGGCGCCATTGCCTTGGCCGAACGCGCCCATCGGGCTTCCTGAACCGCCATGACCTCTCTGCCGCGATTCCTCCTACTGCCCCACACTGTATGACCGTCCCCTTCGACCCCGCCGAGCATCCGCACCGGCGCCGCAATCCGCTTACCGGAGAGTGGGTTCTTGTCTCGCCCCACCGGATGAGACGCCCTTGGCAGGGCCAAACCGAAGCCGCGCCGTCCCATTCCCTACCTGAGTACGACCCGTCCTGCTATCTCTGCCCCGGCAACGAACGCGCCGGCGGGCAGGTCAATCCGGCCTACCCGCACACCTTCGTCTTCGACAACGACTTTGCCGCACTGCGTAACGATACGCCGGACGGGACGCTTCAGAAAAACCGCCTCTTCCAATCTCAGGCCGAAACGGGAGTCTGCCGCGTCGTCTGCTTCAGCCCGCGACACGACCTGACACTGGCGCGCATGGACCTGCCCGACATTCGCCGCGTAGTGAATCTGTGGTCTGAACAAGTGGAAGAACTGAGCCGGGACGAGCAGATAGGCTACGTCCAGCTCTTCGAGAATCGAGGCGCCATGATGGGCAGTTCAAATCCCCACCCACATGGCCAAGTATGGGCGACCCGCCGCATTCCCACTGAGCCGGCCAAAGAGCATCGAGTACAGAGGGCCTATTTCGAGTGCGAAGGTGCTCCCCTTTTGATAGACTACCTGATCGCCGAGTTGACAGCAGAGGAAAGAGTAGTAATAGAGAATGAGGACTGGGTCGCGTTAGTTCCCTTCTGGGCCGTTTGGCCGTTCGAAACAATCCTGCTGCCTCGGCTCCACCGCCAGCACCTGCCCGAACTTTCACCAGCGGAGCGAAACTCCCTCGCCGATCTCCTCAAACGCCTGCTGACTCGCTATGACAACCTCTTCGAGACCAGCTTCCCCTATTCGATGGGCTGGCACGGAAGGCCCGCCTCTGCAGGCGATCACGCCCACTGGCAACTTCACGCACACTTCTACCCGCCCCTTCTGCGCTCGGCAACCATTAGGAAGTTCATGGTCGGTTACGAAATGCTGGCGACCCCCCAGCGCGACCTCACCCCCGAGCAGGCTGCGCAACGCTTGAGAATGCAGTCCGAAACGCACTACCTGGACCGTTGAGTACCTTCGCCGTCCCTGCGATACGCTTCCCTGGCAGCCAGATAGGCATCGCCGCCGTGGCAATCGTTGATCACGATCAACGGAAACTCTTCCACCTCCAGCTCACGCACCGCCTCACTAAGTAAGTCGGGATAGGCAAGCAGGCGGCTACTCCGAATCTGGCGGGCAAGCAAGGCGGAAGCGCCCCCAACAGCCCCAAAATAGACCGCCTGGTGACGCACGAGCGCCTCCTTGACCTCCTCGGACCGACTTCCCTTACCAATCAGACCGGCTACGCCTCGCTCCAGGAGAGGCAATGTATATGGGTCCATGCGGCCGCTCGTAGTGGGCCCGGCCGGCCCGATGACCGCCCCCGGTTTGGCCGGAGCCGGCCCCACGTAGTAAATGACCTGGCCCGACAGGGGTAGAGGTAACTCTTCGCCCCTCTGCAGCGCTGCCACCAGCCGCTTGTGGGCAGCGTCTCTGGCAGCGTAAATCGTGCCCGTCATGACCACCCGTTCACCTGCCCGCAGCGACTTCACCGTGGCCTCGTCAAGCGGCGCCAGCACTGTTCTCGCCATCACATCTCCAAAGTTGCGCGCCGCGGCGCAGAGCAGTTCAGGTTCACTGCAACCGGCAAAGCCGCGATGTGCGTCGCCACAACTTCGACATGGACAGCCAGCGCGGTAACTACCCCGCCCAGCCCCTGTGGTCCGATCCCAAGTCCGTTGATGGTCTCGACCAGTTCGGCCTCGAGTCTTGCCACATGCGGTTCTGGACTTACGCTGCCGATCGGACGCAGCAGAGCTTTCTTCGCCGCCAACCCCACGGTGTCAAGTGACCCGCCAATGCCGACGCCCACAATTAGGGGTGGGCAGGCATTGGGACCTGCCTTCTCAACTGTCTCTATAACGAACTGCTGCACACCCTCTTCCCCAATGGCCGGCGGAAACATCTCGGCCCGGCTCATCAGTTCCGCCCCGAAGCCCTTCTGTAACGTCCTTATTCGCAGCCTGTCTCCGGCAACTATCTCCCAATGAATAAGTGCCGGCGTGTTGTCGCCAGAGTTGACTCGCAGCAGGGGATCCCTCACAACCGATTTGCGCAGATCCGCATAGGCATCGCGGGTTGCATCCTGCAATGCCGCATCGATATCTCCCCCGCTGAAATGCACGTCTTGGCCGACTTCAACAAACAGAATCGCCATACCCGTATCCTGGCATGTGGGTACCGTCTCTGCTTGCGCGTAGGCGGCGTTCTCTAGTAGAAGTTCAATGACCTCTTGGCCGGTCGGCGAAAGCTCCTGAACGCGAGCCGTACGCATCGCCTCCAGATAGTCTTCAGGCAAGCTGTGTGCAGAATGGCGTAGGAGGTCACCTACCGCCTGTCTAACCTCACCGACATCGATTGTTCGCAAGGTTTCGACTCCCTTCTGTTTGCTAAAGAGTGCAAGTAACAGGTGCGTCGAGCACCAAACTGCTTTCCTTTCTGGCCTCCTTGTTCCTCAATTTCCCTCCCCCTTCCATGTCTTATATGCTGCTGCCAGTTCGGCGAAGCGGGAATCACCGGGAGACAGTTCTGCCGATTTATCCAATCCGGACAGGACCGCCGGATCGTCTTTGTCTAGTAAGAACCGGCCCCAAGCGCCCAACGCATGAATGTCCGCCCTCTCCGGTTGAACGAGTAACGCGCTATTGCCGTACTGGACCAATAGGTGACCGACCGTCTGTTCAAATCCGTAGGCTGCTGAATTGGGGGGAATCGGTGTTTCGCTGAATAAGGTCGATGGACCCATCGACCAAAAGACCTCGAAGGAAAAACCCCAGTCGCCCGCAAATACGTGGCTTAGAAGCGGAAAGGGACTGACCAGCGCAAGCTGCCGGCTCACCTCTAGGTGATGGCGAATCCAGCGCGCGTTCCATTGGACTGTCTGGTCGGAAGGCGCCGCGATTTCCGCGCGCTCTATCTCGTCGAGCGCGACGGCGTACAATCCCGCCTCGGCCAGCGCCAGGGCATGGCTGTTTATTGCGCGCAAATGGGTGGGGCGGTCCTCTGGCAACAATCTTGGGGCGGCCTCCGCGAGTTTCTCCCCATCCCAATGGAAGAACCGCGCCTGGTAGAGCTGCAGGGCGCAGGCGTAACAGAAAATATACGGATCGCTGTTGTTCAACAGGAGATCCAATCGGCCGTCGCCATTCAGGTCTGTCACCGAACCTGCGTCAGGGATACTGTTGAAGCTGCTGATTTCAAGCGACAGTGCCTGGCCGTCCCAACGCAATATTTCGAGACAACCGCCGTGCGCGCCTGCCCCGCCCTGCACGGCCAGCCAAAGGCCGGTAGGTTCAATCGCTACCTGTTCCAGTGAGTGTTCGTCGAGGTAGTTCACACAGTCGAGCTCCACACGGTCCCGCTCCAACCATCCGTTTTCCCTGGCTTCGTGGATCGACACTGTATGCATTGCCGAGGCACTTAACGGAGGGAGCCCGAAGGTATAGGCTGCGAACAGGCTCTCCTTTCCCTCGGCTTGCAACTGTTGGACAGCTACGCCTCGCGACGCGTCCTGGGTCGACCCAAATTCGCTTGCCAGTTGGCTCTGAAGCGCCTCAGTGCTGGGAAGTGGAGTCGCTGTAGGTGACGTCGACACCGTTCGGGTCCGACCCTTGAAGACATTTACTAGCTCCTCGTATCGGTCGTCAGCCGTCGCCGACTTCGCCGCCCGTTGCAAGCCTGACTGCACAGCTGGATCATCTGGATCGATCAGAAAGCGTCCCCACGCGCCCAGAGCATGGACGGCCGCGCGTTCAGGCTGCAGCGTCAGGGCAGTATCGGCATATTGGGCCAGAAGAACGCCCACCCGGTGCTCGAACCCCGAAGCTGTAGAATCACTTGGGATCGGCTCGCCGCTAAAAAGGGTCGGCAGACCAATCCCCCACAGAGAGTCAAATGCCTCTTCCCAGTCACCCGCGAATACGTGGTTCAACAAAGGATAGGAGCTGGAGGAAGCCTCTTCCCGACTGGCCTCAAGGTGGTGTCGGATCCAGATGGCATTCCAAGCGACAGTCGCGTTTTCGGGCGCTAAAGCCTCTGCCTGTTCAATCTGCTCCAGCGCGTCGGCAAACAGACTGGCGGCGGCCAACGCCGCCGCGCGATCGTTGAATGTGCGCAGTTCTTCGGGCTGATCTTCGGCCAGAGGAGTTGGAGTAACTTCCATCAGCGTCTGTCCGTCCCAATAGTAGAGTTGCGCCCAATACTGTCGAACGCCGCAGGCATAGCAAAAAATATAAGGATCGCTGTTGTTCAAAAGCAGGTCCAACCGGCCGTCGTTGTTTAGGTCAATTAGCCAGCCGCTATCCGGACTACTGCTGAATCCGCTGATTATGACTGTAAACTCTTCGCCGTCCCACCTCAGGAGTTCTAGGCAACCGCTATGGGCGCCAACGCCGCCGGTAACCCTCAGCCAGACATTGACAGGCTCAATCTCTACCTGTTCGACAGAGAATTCATTCAGGTATTCGGCACACTCCAGCTCCACGCGTCCCAAAGTCCCCCAGCCGTCCGGCAAGGCCGCATGGATCGAAACCTTTTGTCTGAAAGAAGGATCGTCTGGGGGAAAGCCGTGGGTGTGGGCTACAAATAGAGGGCCGCCGCCGCCAGGGTCCTCAACCGGTTGCACGAAAACTAGCGGGCCTAGATCCTGGACCAAGCCGTATTCAGTGGCAAGTTGGTTCGCAAGAACCACCAGATCGGCCGCCTCCTCTGACCGAACTGAAACCGCTGGCGTTGCCGAAACAGGCCACATAACAGGCTGGGCACAGCCGCTGAGCAGAAGTGTCAGCAAGAGTGCTAAAGAGAATACTCGCCGCATGGGGGGTAGTGGCATTGTATGCTCCTTTAAGCAGCCAAGATGGATGCCGGGTAGATTTCAAATGGAGGACCGAGCCCGGTCCCCTGTGCAGTCGACCAGAGTACCCTTACCTCGTCCATCTGGACAGCGTAATGGCAAGGCACGGCAACTGGACTACAAGCTTAGCAGCCGTGGCGCTGGCACCAACATCTCGCTCCTGAACTGTTGTTTGCCTTCCAACGACAAAAAAGACCGGCGTAGTTCCAAGAGTTCCTATATACCCTGAGGGCTGGAACAGCACCCTCACTCACTCGCAGCGCAAGACATCCTATTGCCATCTCTGGTATTGTGAGTCAGATGAAGTGGGGTCGGACAAAGTATGCCTGTGCACGCACATCTGAGATAATTCGCACTCAGATCTGCTGACAGAGCGCTGCCTCGAGGGAGAAACTCTCGCCCAACCCGACTATATCACGGAATAGATGGGGTACAAAGTGGCCTGCCTGAACGAACTTGCTCCTGCTGGCTCCTATCAAGACCCACTTCTGCGGAATCGGAACCAGTACGCGACTACCCCACCTGATGAAAAACTCTGACCTGATTGAAGCCCTGCGGCTGAACTACATCGAGTACTTCCGACTCTTTCACGACCAGCACGGTATTCGAGTACAGGTAGACCAGGAGGCCGCATGGATCGTCGCCAACGGACCACCCGGAAACCACATCCTGCGCACCAACTTCCCTACTGAATACGCGGAACAAAAGATCGATTCCCTTCTTGCCGCGATAAGCCGTCAGACGGGTGGAATCCGTTGGCTGCTCTTCCCCAAGGACAGACCCGGTGACCTGCGCGACCGGCTGAAACAGAGAGGTCTGATTGCAGGACGGGGCGACCTTTGGATGTTCCGCCAGTTGCAGCACCTGCCTGAAAACAGGCCTCCATCCTCGTTAACTATCTGCCCTGTGCGGGATTTGGCTGGCTTACGCGCTTGGTGGACCGCCTCGGCCCAAGGCTTCGGTACATCCCAGCGCGCCGCCCAGAGATGGTACGATGCCTTCCGTCGCCACGGCCTCGGCTGTAAAGCCCAAGTAACCAACTACATCGGACAGATCGATCAAGAGGTGGTAACCACCGCCTCCCTGATCCTCGCCAACGGCATTGCAGGAATCTACGATCTGTCTACGCCTCCCAACTATCGAGGAAACGGCTTCGCCAGCGCGCTTGTGATCGAACTGTTGCAGCAAGCGAGGAACTGTGGGTACTCCCATGCGGGACTGCAGACCGGCGACGCAGAGTACTTCTATCATGGTCTGGGTTTTGAAACCGGCTTTCGGGAAGAGGAGTTCTTCTGGGCGGCAGACGAAGCCAACGCGCAAGCTGTAAAGGACTCGAATAAAAGTGCGGACTTCACGACAGTCTGATACACTGAAGTTCGTTTACCTATCTTCCCACGCCAAAAGGCCCTAAGGGGAGCATCTGAATGAATGAATCGGCTGCCGGCGCGGTGTCAGCAAGCGCTCCGGAAACCCCGCGCCCGTCCGCACAAAAGCGCGTCTTTAATCTCGCCTGGCCTGTAATCGGCGAGAGCTTCCTTGAGACGTTGTTGATGGTCGTCGACACTTGGATGGTTGCCCAGTTGAGCACCGCGGCAATCGCTGGGGTCGGTGCCTCTGTGCAGGTCCTCTTCTTCATCATCGCAGCGTTGGGCGCTCTGAGCGTAGGCAGCAGTGTCCTCGTCGCGCAAGCGTACGGCGCCGGCAAGCTTGCAGAGGCGGCGCGACTGGCGCGTCAGTCGATTGTCTGGAGCGTTATTCTTTCGCTCCCCCTGGCAGTAATCGGCTACTTCTTGGCCGGACCGATAATCGCCCTTTTTGGCGTTGAGGCCGACGTGGCCCGCATCGGCAAGGAATACCTTCAAGTCACGATGGCAACTGTCGTCGTGTTGATCGTCCTCATGATAGGCGGTGGCGCACTGCGGGGTTTGGGTGATTCGCAAACGCCTATGCGGGTGACGGCCCTTGCCAATTTCGTAAATGTGTTCCTGACATATGGGCTGATCTTTGGCGTTGCCGGGCTGCCCGCGCTCGGCGCGGTGGGCAGCGCTTGGGGCACTTTCCTCTCACGCTTGCTGGCAGCAGCCCTTCTCGTATTCGTCATGTGGCGTGGCCGCAAAGGCGTCTCAATTTCAGGGAGCAATTGGCTGCCAGAATTCAGTGTGGCCTCCTCAGTGCTGCGCATTGGCGTACCGGCAGCACTGGAGCAGCTTCTCACTTCTGCCGGGTTTACGATGATGACGGCAATCGTCGCTACGCTGGGAACTGCGGCCCTGGCCTCCCATCGCATCGCCTTCAACGTTCTCTCCTTGTCCTTCCTTCCCGGCTTCGGGTTTGCCATTGCTGCTACGGCTCTGGTTGGACAGTCTGTCGGTGCTCACGAACCGGAGGAAGCTGCAGAGGCGGCCTCCATCGCCACACGCTGGGCAGCAATCTGGATGGGGGCCATGGGGGTAGTCTCATACTTCCTGGCCGAGCCTATAATGCGGCTATTCAGCCAGGAAGATGCCGTCGTTCACGCTGGCGTTGCCGCCGTTCAGGTGGTGGCTCTGGCCCAACCCTTCTGGGCAGTCCTGTTCGTTCAGTCAGGCGCACTGCGCGGTATGGGCAATACAAGCTTCCCGCTGCGCGCCAATACCGGCGGAATCTGGTCCACGATGTTGATCGCCTGGCTGGCCGTGACCTATTTCAACGGAGGGATCGTCCACGTTTGGGGCGTCTTCCTCCTCACATCTCCTGTCATGGCCGTAGTTCTCTGGAAACGTTTCAGACGTGCAGTAAAGGAGTGGTCGGAAGTGGCGGATGAGAGTACACAACACTTCGGTCAAGCCGAAGCGGTCGGAACGCAATGACTCTCCATTCCTGAGAAAACTCAGTCGACCCGGCCCAACCCCTGCGATTCTCGCCAGGCGATTCCTTGGACCCCGTGCCATCAGAGTGGGGCAGGAGAATCTCACCTTGGTGCAGAATGGTTACTGACGTGATAGCAGTGAGTCCTCCATCCAGATTCCGCCTGCTATCACCTGATACCCAGTGCCGGCCCGGTCTGCAAATCCACGGGACATGCTCCAGGAAATGAACCAGGAATACACGATACCAGCCGCCAATCACCGAGTTGATGAGAAAATTCGTCGCAGCCATTTCATCACGACCGTGGGGCCCGCCGCCACGGTCGAAGACGCGAGAGCTTTCATTAAGGGAGTCCGCGCCGAGTTCGATACCGCCAACCACAACTGCTGGGCATACGTCGTCGGCCCGCCGGGTTCAACCGGTCATGCCGGGATGAGCGATGACGGCGAACCACACGGTACTGCCGGCCGGCCGATGCTCACTGTCCTTCTTCACAGCGGAATCGGCGACATTGTCGCCGTAGTAACCCGTTTTTTCGGAGGCGTCAAACTAGGCAAAGGAGGACTGGTCAAGGCTTACAGCGGTGGGGTCAAATCTGCCCTGGATGCCCTTCCCCGGGTGGAGAAGATGCCGATGGCGGAAGTAGAGGCGGTCATCGCCCATCGCGATGTGACTCTCTTTCAGCGTATGTTGCCTGAATTCTCCGCCGAAGTCGTGGATGCCGGTTTCGCCGTCGCGGCTTCATATCGGCTGAAAATGCCGACCAAGTACGTGGAAACTTTCAAAGTTCGCTTGGCCGATCTGACGAACGGTCAGGCTCACGTAGTCGTTCATCAGGCGGACTAACGCCCACCCGAATCTCAGCAATCGAATCCAGGACCACGTCGGCCATAGGACCAAGCGTCTCTCTGCTTCCTACACCCGTTAGCACCCCCACTGCCATCCCGGCGCCTGCTGCGCGCGCCATCTGAAGGTCGGCCGCCGAGTCCCCTACCACTACACTCTGCGCTGGAGAAACATCAAGCAGATTCGCCGCCGTCAGCAACTGGTCTGGCGCCGGTTTGTGGCGTCCTGGGCTGTCACCACAACCGATATAGTCGACAAATCGGGAAAGTCCGAACTTGGCCAGCATGGCCTCCGTTGGAGCCCTGTCGTCGCTCGTTATGACGACGACTCCTACCCGATGTTCGTGTAGTGAAGAGAAGAGTGGAGCCAGTTCGGTGACTGCCAAGGGTTCAAATCCCTCAGCGAGTAGAGGCGCAAATTCTAGCCTTACCAACTGCTCGCACTGATGCCAGGGCAACGTGGGTCTAGAGTACTGGTGAAGCACAGTTGCCGCCGCATATGCCGTCGCATCGCTTGTGGCCGTCGCAAACGGTCCATCTTCGCCAAAAGTGCCGTCCGATGCGTTATATCCCAGTGTGCGAAACAGCGCATCCTGCATCTCAGTCTGATTCGAAAACCGAGAGAGCAGACGCTCCGCCGCCTCAAGAAATCTGGGGCGCCAGTTGTCATGAAAATCAAAAAGCGTACCGTCCTTGTCAAAGGCAATCAGAAAGGCGTCGAAGCAGTGTTCGCCAAAGTAGACAAGGCCCATGTCAGGGTGCAGATTCTGGAGAAGGGGAACGCAAGTCAACCGGGAATGAGCGCTATTGCGCGTAGCCGCCAATCGTGCTGAGAAAATCCTCGCCGATTACGATTCGTAGGTCGGTTGACTCTGGAATGAGGAGACCGGGCAGCGAATACAGGGAGGCAGTCAGATTGAGCTGTCGGCCCAACTCCCGTACAAGCTTATCGTCCGTGTTGTAATTGACGAGAAGAGTATGCTGATAGTCGCTCCGGTCGGCATCCCCAATCGATACGACTCGCCAGCCACTGGCTTCAAGTTGTCGCCGCGCCAAGGCAGCGATTCCTGTCTGCCCTGTGCCGTTCAGGATTTCCAGCCGGACCTCCCTCGCGGCCATAACACGTACGTCGCGATTCACGTCGACGGCCAGCAACTCTCTGGTGCCCACTTCGTCGCTTGCACTTGTGCGCGGTTGAATCTGGGAAAGGGGCACGGCAGGTGCGTCGGCTACGACATTCGGCCCGACCTCAGGATCAAAGATCTTCTTAAGTTCAGGACGGATCAAAGCGCGATTCGGAAGCAGTATCCAGGCCCCATTTTCGCTATAGCTTTCCTCGCCATAGCGATCATCCAGGACCAACGTGCTGACCTCTAACGGGTTGGACCGCACATAGTTGGCGATTTCTGCCGCCGTCTGCAACGGCATATCCGTTCGGACGCTACCCCAGGTGGAACTCAACAGTTGGGGAGCCCTGGCAATCAACGTAGGTATCATGTCGGCGGCAAGTATCTTGTCCGCAATAGCCCGAATCAACTGCTGTTGCCTCGCGGCCCGGCCATAGTCGCTGTCCATGTTGCGAGTGCGCGCATACTTCAGCGCCGTCTGGCCGTCCAGAATCCGGGTCCCGGCCTCCAGGTAGAAAGTCTGAAAACCGTAATCGGCTGTCGGATACTCTGTGTCGTATATCGTCTGAGGCACGTTGACCGTGATGCCGCCAATCTCGTCGATGAACCGCACGAATCCGTTGAAGTCGGCTTGCACGTAGAACTGCACCGGCCGACCGATAAAGCTGCTCACCGTATCCTTCGCCAGCTGCGCCCCACCGAAAGGATAACCTCGCTGCTCGCCAATGGCGTAGGCAGTATTGATCTTCGAAGTCAGATTGTAACCGGGGATCGGTACCCAAAGGTCTCTGGGCAGAGAAATCATGCCCGCTGTCTGCCTGCGCAAGTCGAGCGTGAGCAGCAGCAGCGTGTCAGTCCGCGGCGGCTCCTCACCGTCAATTCTCTCGTCCGATCCCAGAAGGAGGATGTTTATCTGGCTATCCGAAGCCTCTGCCTCAACGGGCACCGCCTGCTGCTCGACGCTCTGAACAGCGACAGCCTCCGGCGCAGCAGGACTTCCCGAGTCCACGCTGACGTTTGACAGGTCAGGGAGACCGGCTGTCATTTCCGGTACGCTCTTTTGTTGGGCATAGTCTCGGGCGAGATCACCGAGGAAACCGCCAACAATGAAGGAAACAATCAGGACGATTGCGGCGAAAAGCCCTGCCAATGCATAGGCCGCCGATCTGCCCCCAATCCGGACGCCGAACCGCTTCTTTTCGACAGTCCCCTCGGATCCTTCAGGAGTGAAACCGAACTCTGACATAATGCGGCAATTATAGCACGATCTCAAGCGTGCCGTAGAATCTTCGAGGTAGAATCGCGGGACAAAGCTGCGCTTCCTAGGAAGCGCAACCGATCAAATGGGGGAGATCTGCAGCGCAGTCCTTTACCGGAAAACTATCCTTCCCGTTGAATCTCTCAGCGGGGGAGCGGGTGGGCATACAGCCCAGTCTTTGTCAGTATGTAAAGTATGTCGGTTACTTCGTCAAGGAATAGACCCCTCAGTCCAGCCAGCGCCAGATCTTCCGCATCCACGAACTGCTGGATATAACGCCCCTCTTTGTCGAAAACCAGGATGCGTTCGTCCGTCGCATCGGCCAGGTAGAGCATCCCGTCAGCATGTTCGGCCATCGCAAAATCGACTAGCAAGCCGCCCAGTCCAGGGATCCTTTCGAGGCTGAATGGGAGTTGCTGGCCCTCGCGGAAGCGCACCAAAGTTCCATCTTCGCTGAGCAGCCATATGTCGCCATCGATTCCCATCGCGATCAACCCGGCGAGGTCGCCCCGGACCTGCTCGTCAAACCATGCCGTCGGCGGGTCATCGTATGCCAGACCGGCCGGTGAGTAACGATAAATCTGGTCCGAGCGTTCGTCGGCCAAATAAAGGCGACCGTTATAGATGCCCAGTTGTCCCACGCTTCCCAGCGAACTCTGTTCTCTCAGGATCAGATGCGTCGCACCATCCAGGCGATTGTACCGGAAAACATTGTTGTTTCGGTCCAGAACCAGAAGGCTCGCCTTGTCTTCAAAACCGGAGATGCGCGGTTGCCAGGCCATGTCCACCAATCTGCCTACACTTACCCCCGAGACCACGTCCCCTTCCCTCAGAATTGCCCCGTTGTCCTCTTCCAGCAACGTGCGTTCAGGATTGGTCCGATAGTGGGAGATGGCTTGGCTGGCGCTGTCGAGCACATATATGTCCTGGTTGGATACAACAACTCGTTGAGGCTCGGCATCGGCCGCATACGCCAGCAGCGGTACATCAAGCGAGTAGAGCGCACGGACCTGTAGCAAGTCCTGTAGTTCAGTAGCAATGACCTCCGACAGCTCCTGAATCTGGTCCGTCACACCAATCAGCACGATGGCTTCGTCCAGGTATCGCTGCGCCTCACTCAAAGACGCCCGCGCAGTCGCCCTGTCTTCCACCTCCAGGGCCTGCTGGACCTCAAGCAGTTTGCTGTCGGCCAGTTCAACAAGCTGCAGCCCTTCCTCCTGATTTATGCTCCCCTCGCGCAGGAAGGCTGCGCCGACGACAGCCGAAGTTAGCAACGGGATGAGAATCGCAATGGCAATGAACAACCTGCGCCGGTTTCCCTGCGAAGGCGCCGGCGGCGCGTAGCCCGGCAGCGCCGGCAGTTGGACGCGTTCCTCCGGTTGAGTCTGTTCCGAAGCCTCTACGGTCGGCAAAGGCACGGCCTGTGAAGAAGGTTCAAATGGTTCCGGGGGGGTGGGCGCCGTGTCCGGATCGGGTACCTCCACTTCAGGCTGTTGAGTCGACTCGCTCTGCCGAGTCCGGCGTTCCGGTAAGAGTCCATGAAGCAGATTGGAGATCCACTTGGACGGTCCGTCCATCAGGCGAGCGGCTCGACTTCGCCACCTGTCTCGCTCTCTGACAGGCGGACGCGCCGGGACGGTCAGCTGGTGCTGCATCGTTGCGGCACTGGGCAAGTCAGGCGCAGAACCGCTCATCCGGTCTCGGAGCGGAACAACGCCTTCTGAACCCTCTACCCTTGGCACATTGTGAACGGGAGGCGTGGCCCCAACGGCTGTCGGTAATGGTGAAACGGTCGCCTCTTCACCGCTGTCTTCCTCTTCCACGCAGACCAGCAGCAGGCCCAGGAGAGGAACATTGTCGCCCTGCTGTCGGAGATGCGTAACCACCTCCTGCAAGTTGCCCACAGTAGTGCTGACGACCGCGCCCCCAATGGTCCTTACGTCAGACTGCAGAGTCCACTCGCTTTCACCAAGAAAGAGGGCGTCCCCGCTATCCAGAACGTGCCGGTAAGTATGCACATTGGGATCAGTCTCGCCGCCGATAGTACCCGAATAACGTTCTTCATCTAGAGGAAACTGGTCTAGTCGCTGACTCGTAGAGATGAAAGCTACTGTCGGACCAGCCGATGCGATTACCAGGTGGCCTTGGACGACGGCAGCGCAAATAATCCCGGCCTGCAGGTCGATGTCCGGGTTATGCCTATTCATGTTGCGCAATATCTCGTGAGCATCGGCGATCGCCTGCCTCAGAACCTGGCTGACTGGCCCGCCCGCCGAATAGTAAGTGAGCTCAACCGTCGCCTGCATCTCGCGAACCGCGTGAATGCCGACAGGACTGCTGCCAATGAGCTCAATGAGAATGTACAGATTTCCCCTGGCCGCGCGTTCGTCTCCCCAAGCCGGTTCAATTGCTTCCAGGTGTGCGGCCCGCGGGTTGCGGTGATCCATCATTTGTGCAGAATGGACGCGTGTTTGTACCGTAGATGCTGTGGTTGCCATAGTTGTTCAGTGTTTCGGCGAGGACCCGGGCCGCTCTGAGCGACCCAATGTGGCCTGTCGGACTCCCGGGGCGGCCCAGTGGGGTAGTTCCCGCTGCGCCTACTGGAGACAGTCGAATTCTAATTGTACACCCTACCCTTTTTTGCCCACAAGCCCCGTTTTGCGCGCGTCGAATCCGTGCATTGAAACTGATTCTGCGGTAATATGGCACCGACGCCGCAACAACCGCAGCCCAGTCCCCGTCCTACGTAGCGCCATAGGAGGCAGGCGACTGCTTTTCCTGAATTAAAGTTTACGTTTTCTTACTTTGCCGCATGCGCGCCGCGCCTCGCCCTTCACACGCCACCGCACTCACTAAACTCGGATCTGGCCGGTGACAACTCTTTCGGCACGTGAAACGCTGTCAGAGATCTGCTCAAGTAGAGTCCTGAGTATCATTTGCCGGCTACACAAGCCAAATCCCCTGACTCCACCAATGCCCACGCGCTTGCATGTCTCTGTGCCCCAACTGAGAATGAGAAAGAAGCTTCCCGTCCATGGGTAGAGCCAAATGAGAATCGGAATCGTAGGCGCGCCAAACAGCGGGAAGACCACCATGTTTAACGCACTCACCCGCAGTGCTACTGCAGCCACAGCCTATTCCAGCGGACAACTGGAAGTCCACACCGCCGTTGTCGATGTGCCGGACTCGCGCCTAAGCTGCCTCGCTGAAATGTTCGCCCCTCGCAAGGCTGTCTACGCCCAGGTGACCTACAACGACATCGCCGGACTGACCAGCACCGTAGGCAGCGCGGGCCAGATTCGCGGCCCCCTGCTGAACGCAATCGCCGCCAATGACGCGCTGCTCCTCGTCGGGCGGGCCTTTCACGACCCCAACGTCCCCCAACCCAACGACCGCGTCGACCCGGCCGCGGACCTGGCGGAGCTCGAAACGGAATTCCTTCTCAACGACATGGTCATGATCGAAGGGCGCCTGGAGCGCATCGCTGCCCAGCGGTCACGAGGTCCTGTTGAAGAGCGCCAGCGACTGGCGAACGAAGAAGCATTGCTCCTGCGGCTCTACCCCCTGCTGGAGGATAGTACCCCCTTGAGAGAAGCGGCCCTCTCCGCTGACGAAAGGAAGCTGCTTGGCGGATTCGGCTTTCTGAGTCTGAAACCGCTTCTGCGCGTCGTCAACGCCGGTGATGACGATGAAGAACAGACATATGCGCACCTCCTGAACGAAGTAACCTTCTTTCTGCGAGGACGTCTGGAGGCCGAAATCGCCCAGATGACGCCGGAGGAAGCCGCCGAATTCCTGGTTGAGTTCGGCATCGCCGAGCAGGGCCTGAACCGGGCGATTCGCCGCTGCTACCAGCTCTTGGGCCTGATCACCTTTTTTACGATTGGCGACAACGAGGTGCGCGCCTGGGCTGTCACTGCTGGTTCCAGGGCGCCCGATGCCGCCGGTGTCGTGCACACCGACATGCAAAAAGGCTTCATCCGTGCAGAAACAGTACACTTCGACAGCTTGAAGGATTCCGGCAGCATGGCCTCAGCTCGCAACCACGGGCTCCTACGCCTGGAAGGTAAGGATTACCTCGTGCAAGACGGCGACATTCTAAACATTCGATTCAATGGTTGAAAAAAAACCAATAGGAATTTCGGGCCCTCCTGCTTTTGTCCCGAGGGTCAAAAAAAGCTATACTGCGTAACGGTGTTGCGCAGGGACAGCACCGTTGTCAATGAGGAGTGGAAGATGACCGAAGAAACCCGTACCGACGAGACGCAGACAGAAACCGCGCCGGCGATCGAGGACGACTCCGCCAAAAAAGTCATTCGCCTGAGCGTCGGCCAGGAAATAACCGGCAAGGTCAAGCAAGTTACCGACTTTGGCGCCTTTATCGACATCGGCGCCGGCCGCGATGGCTTGGTTCATATCTCCGAACTGACCGTTGGGCGTGTCACCAACGTTAAAGACATTGTGGAGGAAGGTCAGAACGTCACCGTTTGGATCAAACGCCTGAACCGTGAACGAAATCGCATAAGCTTGACCATGATCTCGCCCGATACCAGGACGATTCGTGACCTGCAGGAAGGTGAGCTCGTCGAAGGCATTGTTACCAGAATGGTTCCATACGGTGCCTTCATCGATATCGGGGTGGGCACCGACGCACTGCTCCACGTGCGTGAAATGGGGAGCAACTACGTCGAAAAACCCGAAGATGTCGTGGAAATCGATGAAAGGCTGGAAGTTCGCATAATAACTCTCAATCGGCGACGCCGTCACATAGATGTAAGCATCAAAGGGTTGCGAGAAGAGCCGGAAGCGGAAGAAGCCGATTCGGCCGGTGCGGAAGCCGATTCGGGAGAAGACGCAGAAGGCCAGGTCGTTGACAAGTTTGAAAATGTTGAGGTTCTTTCGCCCATGGAATTGGCCTTCAAGCGCGCCATGGAAGCCGGCGGCGAGGAAGTAGCCCTGCCAAAATCGTCGCGGCGCCGGAGACGTCGTCAACACCGCGCCCGCTCTGAACAGGCCGAAATCATCCAGCGCACGTTGAATACGATGCGCGAGTAGAATGACAACATGAAACTCAATCAAAAACAGGCGGCGGAAGATTCCAGATTCCGTCGCTTTTTGATTGGCCCCGCGCCTGTCGGTCAGGGAACAGAACGCAACAGTCTGACACCAATGTGACCGCCAGGCCCGCCTCCGAAGTCTCCGTCTCGTCCACCATTCCTAGTCCAGGGGCATTAGAGACCTGATGAACATCCGCGGCAGTGTGGCACTGGTGACAGGCGCCGCCCACCGCGTGGGCAAAATAACCGCACTGGAACTTGCACGCGCCGGCGCCGACGTCATCATTCTCTACAACAGTTCTGGCGCTGCCGCCGCCGAGACCGCCCGCGAAGCAGAGGCTCTCGGTGTCACCGCAATGACGGTCCAGTGTGATATCGCCGATCTGCGGGCAGTGCAGCAGATGGCCCGGGATGTGCGTTCCCGGTTCGGCCGCCTCAACATACTTGTCAACTCGGCCGATTGGTTCGCCCGGCACCCCTTTCCGACCGAGAGCTACGACACCTGGCACCGAACCGTCGACGTATCGGTCCACGGCAGCTTCTACGTCAGCAATGAGGTGGCCCCCCTCCTCCTGCAACAGCAGCAAGCCGCAATCGTCAATATCGTCGACGTCTCAGTCTGGCACGCCTGGCCCAACTTCACCGCCCACGCCGTCGCCAAATCGGCCCTCCTCGCCCTGACTCGTCAGATGGCGCTGGAACTGGCGCCCACCGTGCGCGTCAATGCCGTGGCCCCCGGCCCCGTTCTGCCCCCAGCCCGCTACACCGAACAACAAATGCGCCGCCACAGCGACCGGACCCTTCTCAAACGCTGGGGAGAGCCCGAAGACGTCGCTCGCGCCGTCAGATTCTTGATCGAGTCCAACTATACCACCGGCGAAGTCCTCAGAGTCGACGGCGGCGAACTCATTGCCATGCGGGCCGTCGCTCCCTGACAACCCGCAACCGCCGAGACGTACCGTTGACAGAAACGGACTGGCGCCCGCGCCTCCACAATGTATGAAAACTGTGCCCGAAACTGGACCACCACGCAGCACCATCGCCCGGTAACAAAAGGGGTCTCCTTCCCCAGCCAGACGCTCCTGAAGCCACGATCACGGCGGCATCGCCGGCCCGTTACTTCCATAGAGAAACTTCCGCCTTCCCTGACCGTAGAGATTTACAACGACGCAACGCCCCTTTCGCATGGAGCCGGGCCATGGCACTGCTGACAGTCTGGATAGTTACTTCCCTTAGTCTCCTGGTTATCTCCCGAATCGGAATCTTCGGCATCGACATCGAGGACGTCGGTACAGCACTAATTTTCTCCGTTGTACTCGGCCTGCTGAATGCAGTCCTGCGTCCCATCCTCGGTTTCCTCTCCTTCCCCCTCCTCATACTGTCCTTTGGCCTGTTCAGCGTCTTCATCAACGCCGCTGTTTTCTGGCTGGCCGCCAACCTGGTGAGCGGCTTTGAGCTGCGTCGCGGCTGCTTCAGCGCCCTGATCGGGCCCATTGCACTGGCCGTGCTCAACGCCATCATTCTGTCGATCGTCACCTGATCGATTCGGGCCGTCACGCAGTCGGCAGAACACCATCTCAATCGGCCGCCCCAAGCCCCCTCCGTTCGACCGCCTCCACACAATTTATGTGCGTTCGCAACCCCGCCCATGCCGGGTGAAGGCTTCGATTACTTGCCAGAATCGCTGGATTTTGGTAACGTGCTCGCGTGCCTTTCCAAAGGCCGCATGCGAAAGAGAAGGGGTGAAGTTAACCTGCGTCGGGGATATCTCTGGACGGGAAAGGAGCTCCGGTGGACCTTCTGACTGAATTCTCAACGGCGTTGCGGACGGACATTGACCGTCCGGAGAAACTGGCCCTTCTGGTCGGTAAACTCACCGATCCTGTGCTCGATGTAGATAGCTATGTCAGACGACTTGATGAGTTGGCCGACCAGGTCGAACAGAGTATGCCCGTCGGCGCTCTTGGCCGCGCCCGGGCCGAAGCTCTGATCTCCGTCCTACACGGCAAGTTCGACTTCCTCGGAAACGTCGAAAACTACTACGAACCCTCCAATAGCTTTCTTCACCGCGTACTGGACACCCGTCTGGGCCTCCCCATTACCCTGAGCCTCCTCTACACGGCAGTCGGGCGCCGCATCGGCATGAACTTACGTGGACTGGGGCTGCCCGGTCACTTCATGTTGGAATACAGCGACATGAACGGCGTATGGATTCTCGATCCATTCCACGGCAAGGTCGTTGCCGGCGAGGAACTCTCCTATTACCTCACCCAGATCTTCCAGCAACCGATTCGCATATCGGTCTCCTTGGATCAATACCGGACCGACACCGGCGCATGGATGCTCCGCATCCTCAATAACCTGCGCTCAGTCTATATCTCCCAACACCGCCTGGGCGATGCCCTGTTGGTGCTGAACTACATGGTGATCGTGAACCCGGAAGAGGCAACCCTGTGGCGAGACCGTGGGATGCTCCACTTTGGGTTGGAAAACATGCTTGCCGCTGAAAGCGATCTGAGACGCTATTTTCTACTTCGCAACCGCCTGCACCTGTTTACCGGCGAGGCCGAGCTCGTGTTCAGCGGCGTCGAAATCGGAGGTTGGATGCCGGAGGTAAAGCAAGAGCCTTCCCAGGAGGATCAGCGCGTTCTGTTCGTACTGAAGCAGATTCGGGACGAAATTAGAAGACTGAACTGAAGCGTAAATGAGGATTCCTTCCGACGCCTCCCGTTTGTGGAAATTCTGTCATGTGGCGCTTACCGCCTTGCGCCCCATCTTCTGCTCTCTGAAAATCGAGGGCGCGGAAAACATTCCCCGGCGCGGCGGCGTGGTTCTGGCCTGCAACCATCCCGGCGGCATGGATAGCTTTGTCCTCGGCTTCGCTTCCCCGCGCCAGGTTTACTATATGGCAAAGAGGGAGCTCTTCAACGTCCATCCGGTGATGTCATACCTGTTGCACCGTATAGGCGCCTTCCCAATCAATAGGGGTGCCCGCGACACCGCCGCGATCGAGTACAGCGTCGATCTTTTGAGGAAGGGCTTTGTCCTGGGAATGTTTCCGGAAGGAACGCGCAACCGCGGCAAGCCAATGCGGCGAGGAAAGAGCGGTGCCGTGCGCATCGCCATCGATGCCGGCGTGCCTGTGGTGCCGGTGGCTGTACTCGGAATTCCTCACTTGCACAGAAACTGGTACAACCCCTTCAAGCGCACCAAGCTGTCCGTACAATTCGGACAGCCGGTGAACTTTCCCCCGGGAACGATGGAAGAAGTGCAGGAGTATACGACTGAAATAATGCTGGAGGTTGCCCGAATGATGCCTCCGGAGCTGCGAGGCCACTATGAGGAAGAGCTGGCCTCTCCCCGCGAGCGAACCCCCACCGGTCCACAACCGGTAGAGCCCCTCAACCCAGGCACAAGAGACCTCGCAACCGGCTGACCGAAGCCCCTCACCTTCTCTCAGGCTGCCTCGTGACGGCGGGAGTCTCGATTCCTAGGCCAGCGTCGCCATTACGCCTTCCAGGGCTTCACGGCTCGGACGCAGTTTCTCGTCCGGCAAATGCGTAAGTGGCGTGTCTGTCAGATTCAGAAGCTCAGTGAGAGTCGGCTCCCCTTCATTGATGTACAGCAACCCCGTGATCAACTTCTGCTCGTCCAGCGACTGCTGGATCACATTGTAGGCTGCCGTGCGATCCGTAGGATCATGGTCGGGATCGATTTTCTTGAGAATGATGCTGCCGCCGTCATGCAGCTCAACCTCTAGCTCGTCCTCGTAGTCCTCAATCTCGATTTCTTCAAACTCAGGCACAAAATTCAGGTCGTGTAACTTGATCTCATTTGCTCGCCCGAAACCGTAACTCTTCGTCGACGTATCGTGATTGTTGAAGGTTACGCACGGGCTGACGATATCCAGGACCGCGATGCCCCGGTGGTTGAAGGCGGCCTTCAGCAACGCCTCCAGCTGCTTCGGATCACCGGCAAAGCTGCGCGCGACGAACGTTGCGTTGGCCGTCAGCGCTTCCATACAGATGTCCAGAGGCGGCAGATCGTTTACGCCCTGATATTTGAGAAACTGCCCCTCGTCGGCCGTCGCGCTGAACTGCCCTTTGGTCAGTCCGTAAACGCCGTTGTTCTCTACGATGTAGATCAGCGGCAAATTGCGCCGCACCGCGTGTTTGAACTGGCCGATGCCGATTGAGGCCGTGTCGCCGTCTCCGCTGACTCCGATAACCTCCAGCGAGGCGTTGGCGATGATCGCCCCGGTCGCCACCGATGGCATGCGCCCGTGCAGGCTGTTGAACCCGTGGCTCCACCCCAGATAGTAGGCCGGCGTCTTGCTGCTGCATCCGATCCCGCTGAGCTTCACAACCTGCGTCTGGTCCAGGCCCATCTCCCACGCCGCATTGACAATGCGCTGGCTGATACTGTCGTGTCCGCAGCCCTTGCACAGGGTCGACGGCCGGCCCCGATAGGCGGTCTTTTCCAGGCCGATTCGATTGGTCTTTGCCGGACGTGCCGCGCGTCTCGCCGCCGCTTCTGTCCTGGTCCTGGTCCTGGTACTCATATCAACGCCTCCTCAACTGCCTTCTCGACCTCCCCCACGATATAACGAGCGCTGAGAGGAAGCCCGTCACACTTTGCCATCGATACCAGCTTCAATGCCTGCGCCGGTTCTTCCGTCGTCAAAATATTGTGTAGCTGGCCGTCGCTGTTCGCCTCAATCACGAATACTATCCTGTTTCGCTCGATGAAATCGCGAACGCTCTCGTCAATCGGCAACGCCCGCAGCCGCAGGTAGTTGGTGGCCAACCCTGTAGCTTCAAGACGCGCCCGCGCCTCTTCCACGCCGTTGTGATTGCTGCCCAAACTGATGATCCCGACCTGTGCACCCTCGACCTCGTCCAGGACAGGTCTGGGCACCAGCTGCCGTGCCGTCTCGAACTTCCTCTTCAGCCGCTCCAGGTTCTGTTCCCAGTCTTCGGGCCGCTCGCTGTAGTAGCCGTACTCATTGTGACCCGTGCCGCGCGTGAAGTAAGCCGCCATGTTGTGTCTCGTGCCCGGCAACGTACGATAAGCAATACCGTCACCATCGACGTCCATGTATCGCCCCCAGGAGCCTTGCCTCTCCTCCAGGTCCTCCGCGCTCAACACCTTGCCCCGCTTGAAGGGGGCGTCCGAATACGCAAACGGTTCCGATATGTGCGCATTCATGCCCAGATCAAGGTCGCTCAGTACAAATACCAGCGTCTGCAGCTCCTCCGCCAGGTCAAAGGCGATGCGGCCAAAATCAAAGCACTCAGCCGGATTGGCGGGGAACAGCACCACGTGCCTCGTATCCCCGTGTCCAAGATAGTAGGCCGCAAGAATATCCCCCTGCGACGTCCGCGTCGGCAGCCCCGTACTGGGGCCCATCCTCTGAATGTCCCAGATCACCGCCGGCACCTCGGCAAAGTAGGCCAGCCCGGCAAATTCGGACATCAGGCTGATCCCGGGGCCGCTTGTACACGTCATCGCCCTCGCGCCCGTCCAGCCCGCGCCCACAACCATCCCGATCGCCGCCAGTTCATCCTCCGCCTGAATTACCGCCACGGTCGCCTTGCCCGTGTCCGGATCGGTGCGCAATGTGGATGCATACTTCTCGACCGACTCAGCCATGCTCGATGAAGGCGTAATAGGGTACCAGGACGCCAGCGACAGGCCCCCGGCCAGAGCGCCTAGCGCCGCCGCCGTATTGCCGTCCACCAGGATCTTGCCTTCGTTGAATCCTGTTATCCTCTCGACCCGGTAGCCGTGGTGCTGCCCAACGTGGGCGCTTGCCCAGCCAATCGCACGCTCGACCATCTCCATATTGAGCCCTGCCGCCTTCTCCTTGCCCTCGAAATGGTGCAGCAGCGCCGCCTCAATCTCCTCCGGCTCGATGCCCAGTAGCTCTGCCAGCACGCCCACATAGACCATGTTGGCAACATAGTCCCGCAGCGCATGAGGCAACTTCGCCTCCTTCACCAGATCCTTCACCGGCATCCCGTAGTACGTAACGTCCTTGCGCCTGTTGGCAACCGGCAACGAGTCATCGTAAATCACGATGCCGCCAGGCGCCGCCCTCTCCATATCCTCCGCCACCGTTCGCCCGTTCATACATATCTGAATGTCCGTCATCTCCCGCCGCGCGAGGAATCCGTCCTTGCTCAACCGGATGATGTACCAGGTTGGCAGTCCCTGGATGTTGCTGGGAAACAGATTCTTACCGTTGATCGGAATCCCCATCTTGAAGAGGGCGCGGAGCAAGACACCATTGCTCGTCTGGCTGCCGGAGCCGTTGGCCGTCGCCACGTTGATGGCAAAGTCATTGACCGCCGCCGGCGCGTCCGGCTTTACAATTGGTGCTTCTCGAACTGCTACGCTCATGCTTGACTCCTTACCTTACGGTTTCCATCTGCGAAACTCTCTCCTGACGTGCACTGCTGTGCGCCACGTCTCTTGTTCTGAGCAACAACAGGTGCTCCTCATGCAACGCCAGGGCTCTGTCGACCTCGTTTCTATCAATGGCCTCGGCGATCCCTTCGTGATAGCCCCAAACCTCGGTCAGGTAGCCGTAATCGGCGTACAAATTCAGTTCGACCGCCTCATACGCGTCCCAATAGGCCTCCAGCAGCCCGGTGGCAAAAAGGTTGTCGAGCCGCCGGAAGATCGTCATGTGAAACGCCCGGTGCTCCTGATGCGGAATCTGAATGCGGCTCTGCTGCAGCTTGTGCCACGCCAGCGAAACATACTGACGGAGCTCCCGCTTGTCCTCATCAGTCAATGATAACACCGCCGGCCGCCAGAACGCGCTCTCAATACCGTTGCGCAGCTCACTGTACTCCCGGAAAAGCCTCTCGTTCGTAGCCAGTCCAAACATCAGACTCGCGCGCGCCGCCGGTGTGAAGCTGTAGCTGTTGCACTCGATACCCCGCCGCGGACGCGCCGCCACCAGTCCCAAAACACGCGCCGCTTCCAGCTGCTCCCTCAATTTGCCGATACTGACCCCAAGTTCTGCGCTCAGTTCGTTTAGCGACGGCAGCCTGGCTCCGGGTACAAACCCGTTGGTCACAATATAGTCCAGCAGCTCCGAGTCGCTGTGCAGTTGCTTGATCATATTCGCCCTGTCCACGCACCAAAACCGGCCAAATAATCGGATTAATAATATCAATACTATCAAACGATTTAATCGTAATAGATCATCGCAGAACTGTCAACTTGAGATTTGGGGTGATCGCAATTCGCGGGCCGCGAAAGCAGTATGGCGCAAAGCCAGGTCGGGCGCCGCTCGCGCCCCGAACCTGAACTCCCTATTCGTCTCCAGCACCGCCGCCCGTCGCCAGCTGAGAAAAGGCCGCTTCCGTAAGTAGCGCCACGCCTGTTGGCATCACGCTCTCCTCAAAATCAAACGTGGGGCTGTGGTGGGGACTGTAGAATCCTTCATCCGGGTTCGCCGCGCCGACAAGAACAAAACAGCCCGGAGCCCTGTTCAGAAACTCCGCCATGTCCTCCCCCACCATCATCGGCGCAATCTGCGCCACATTTTCCTCGCCAACAACCTCATTGGCGATCCCCTCCATAACCCGTGCACCGGCCGCCGAATTGATCGTCGCCGGCACGCAACTCTGCATCTCGAACTCGAAGCGGGCCCCAAACGCCTGGCAGACGCCCGTGCAAATCTCGTCAAAGCGCTGCAGAAGCAAATCGCGCACCGCCGGCTCAAAGCTCCGGATCGTTCCTTGAAGCACCGCCCGCTCGGAAATCACATTGCCGGCGTTTCCGCTCTGAAAGGAGGCTACAGTGACAACCGCAGTATCCGACGGATTGGCATTGCGGGACACAATCGTCTGCAGCGCCACGACCAGTTGGCTTGCTACAAGCGTCGCGTCGATCGTGTCATGCGGCGTCGCGCCGTGGCCGCCCTTGCCATGGATCGTCAGCGTAAACATGTCCGCCGCCGCCCACAGCGGCCCCGGCTGAACGACGACCTGGTTATACGGAAGCCGGCTCCACAAATGCAGACCATACGCCGCCGCCGGTTGCGGCGCATCCAGCGCGCCGTCACTGATCATCGCCATCGCCCCACCCAGGCCCTCCTCCGCCGGCTGAAAGACCAGTTTCACCCGCCCCGGCAGCTCGTTGCAATGCCTCGTCAGCAGCTGCGCCACACCCATCCCAATTGCAGTGTGCCCGTCGTGCCCGCAAGCGTGCATCACCCCCGCATTCTCCGAAGCAAACGGCAGCCCGGTCTCCTCGTGGATAGGCAGCGCGTCCATATCGAAGCGCAACAGCACCGTCTCGCTCTCTTCCGGCAGACCGTCCGGCTCCACCATCGCCACTACGCCCGTCTTGCCCACCCCGGTGCTCACCTCGAGCCCCAACTCCTGCAGATGCGCCGCCACCACCCCGGCCGTCCGCACCTCCTGAAACCCCAGTTCAGGATGCCGGTGAAAGTCCCGCCGCCATTCCACAAGCTTCGGAAGCAGCTCGTCAGCTTCTCCTCGAATCCACTCTCGCACGATTCTCTCTCCCGTCTGCCCCCGTGCATCCCTCGCACAGCCCGAAAAATCCCAAAGCGGCCAACCACCCTCCGCGGCCCCATTGTAACAGTAGCCCCCCCGATCTCCACATGCGTCCCCGAAGCAAGCCGCATCCCAATTCCGTGAAAACCTTCGCAAACCCTTGGAAGCAGGTCGACCCCTCTAGACTCTCTTTCTCCTTTCTGGCAGAGGACGCCCTGTCTCTGACAACTGACCACTAACCACTGACCACTGCAGTTCTGGGCGGTCGGGCCTATTCGGCCCTCCCTTGTGCG
>WTGY01000080.1 GCA_011523365.1 Caldilineaceae bacterium | reverse complement strand
CCCTTCCCCACCTTTCTCAACGTGTCGGTCGCACAATTTCCCGACGGCGTATCCGACGAACAATGGGTTGCCCTCGTCGAAGACGCTGTCTCGGCTCTCGGCGAAGCCCGCATCGAAAACGTCAGGCTTGGCACGCTCAACCAGATGCCCGCAGTCAGAGCCGCCGCCGTCTACCAACTGGGAGGCCGCGGCGCCGGCCTGACCGCCCATCTCGACATAACCATCGTCCGCGCCGACCAGGCGGCCTATACACTCCTCATTGCGACCCGGCTCAGCAACGCCTTAGCCAAACGAATTGTGATCCACCAGATCGTCCAATCCTTCCGGCCCGTCTTGCCCGAACAGGGGACCTCCGCTGAGCCGGCGCAAACCCCGGCTGGAGAACAAGGCCAGCCTGGATCTTCGACCGCTGTTCCTGCCGCCAATCTTCCCAGGTTCTGGATACCCGTCGTAGACGGCCGCTTGGGCTACTCTCTTGCGGTACCATTCAACTGGTTGGCTTTCGACCTGCAAGAAGGAGAACTGGACCAGGTAACAGGCATGCTCGACGGGGAGACGGCAACGCAGCAGCTGCGAGCCTTTCTGGACACGCCCGGAGGAGAGCAACTCGGCGTCTTCGCCGTCGAACCGGACCCGGAAAGCATGTACACCGTCCCAATCTTTCCAACCTTCCTGATCGTGTCCACCGCACCGCTACCGGACGATCTTACCGACGAAGACTGGCTTGCCCTCGCCCGGACATCCATCGCAGCATGGGGTGATACCGAACTGATTACTGTCGAACAGAGCACGAGCAACGGCCTTCCGATCATCCGCGCTGTGGCCGCCATCAGGCTGGGCGATCCATCCCATCTCCTGACCGCTCATCTTGATATAACTATCCTGCGCGCCAACCAGACCGCCTATCTGCTTACAATCGCGGCCCGCCCCGACGTCGCCGCCGCCAACCAGCCCGTAATCGACCAGATAGTCGATTCGTTCCGAGTTGAATGACACCCGGATCGCAACATGCCTGCGATCATCTGCGGTGCCGCCAACAGGCTGCTGAAACTATCTTCTGCAATCAGTTCACTGTGTGAGGAGGACGCTCAACCATGAAACAGAGACGTTTCATCGCCCCGTTTCATTACCGCGGGGCCCTGCTGCTCATTGCCATCCTGATCACGCTCACCCAATCTCTGGCAGCGTCCACCATCTATGCCCAAAGCGATGAACAGTCCGACGGCGACGCCGACCGCGTCGCACTGACCGCCCTCTTCAACGCCACCGACGGCGAAAACTGGGTGAACAGTCAGAACTGGCTGACCGACAAACCCCTCAGCGCATGGTACGGCATCACCACGGACGACAACGGACGCGTCACGCAGTTAAGCCTCCGCGGAAATCGGCTGAGCGGAGCCATCCCCCCGCAGTTGGGTTCCCTCACCCAACTGGTACGACTCGTGATCGACGACAATCTCCTGAGCGGCGAAATCCCCCCGGAACTGGGAAACCTGGCCCAACTGCAGTGGCTCGACCTCGACAGAAACCAGCTGACCGGTTCCATTCCTCTGGAGCTGGGAAACCTCACACGTCTGGAACGCCTCGACCTTTCGGGCAATCAGTTGAGCGGCTCCATCCCGCCCGAAATCGGCGCCCTTACAGAACTGCGAACGCTCTACTTCGACGAAAATCAGCTGATCGGAGCAATCCCGCCCCAGCTCGGTTTCCTCGCCAACTTGCAGACAATGTTCATCGAAGAAAACCAGCTGAGTGGCGAAATCCCGCCTGAACTGGGCAACCTCACCCACCTGCGCGCCATGTCGCTGGAGGAAAACAACCTGAGCGGGTCCATCCCCGCCGAACTGGGCAACCTCACCCAACTGCGCTCACTCGATCTCGATGAAAACGATCTGAGTGGACCCATTCCCGCCGAATTGGGCAATCTCACCCAACTGCGCTCACTCTATCTTGACGAATGCGGCCTGAGCGGGCCCATCCCGCCCGAACTGGGCAATCTCACCCAGCTGCGGACCCTGCTGCTCAATGACAATGAACTGAGCGGTCCGATTCCACCCGAATTGGGCAACCTCATGCACCTTCAGTCTCTCCAGCTGGCTGGAAACGATTTGAGGGGGGAGATCCCGCCGGAGCTGGACGCCCTCCCCCAACTGAGTGAGTGGAATATCAGTGGAAATCCGCTGTCCGGCTGCATCCCCGCAAGCTGGCGCAACGCCGCTTCCGTCGACAATTCACCGTTGGACCTGCCCTTCTGTCCATCACCCGCGACCGCAGAATCGGCAACGGAGTCACTCTTCGGTCTGAACGGCGATCTGCTTTTTGCCCTCTACCGCGTTTCCCTGCGTACCCTTACCCATCAGGCGCTGCAGGGCCTCGACCGCGCCGCACTCACCTCACTCTACATCGCCCTCGGCGGCGACGACTGGGTTAACAGCGAAAATTGGCTCAGCGACGAACCGCTCAGCACTTGGTACGGCGTAACCACCGACCTCAACGGCCGCGTAACCAGCCTCGACCTGCGCGGAAACCAGTTGAGCGGTTCAATTCCGGCCGTAATCGGGCGCCTGTCCCATCTGATAAGGCTGGTAATCGACGATAATCAACTTACCGGTCCCATCCCGCCCGAAATCGGCTACCTCACCCACCTCACGACCCTCGACCTCGACCGAAACCGGCTCACAGGCCACATCCCGCCGGAGTTGGGCAATCTCACCAGTCTGGAACGGCTGGACCTGACTGGAAACCAGTTGAGCGGCCCAATCCCCTCCCAAGTCGGAAACCTCGCCGAGCTGCGGACTCTCTTCCTCGACGAGAATCGTCTGACCGGAACCATCCCCCCTGAACTGGGCAACCTGATCGAACTTCGTACGCTTTACCTCGAAGAGAACCGGCTGTCCGGCCCTATCCCGCCAGAGCTGGGCAATCTCGTCAACGTGAGTCTCTTTTCCCTTGAAGAGAACGATTTGACAGGCTCGATTCCACCTGAGTTGGGCAACCTCGCCGAAGTCCGCACCCTCTATCTGGATGAAAACGAGTTGAGCGGGCCAATACCGCCCGAACTCGGCAATCTGGTCCACCTGCGAGCCCTCGACCTCGACGAAAATCAATTGAGCGGACCGATCCCGACCGAACTCGGCCGCCTCACCAATCTGCGCATCCTCTTCCTGCGCAAAAATGAGCTGACTGGCTCCATTCCGTCCGAACTCGGGCATCTTCCTCACCTGACCTGGCTCTACCTGCAGGACAACCAGCTCAGCGGGGAAATACCTTCGGAGTTGGGCAACCTCGCCCTTCTGCAGGGTTTCAGCCTCAGCGGCAACCAGCTCAGCGGCTGCGTTCCCGTAAGTCTGAGCCGCGTTCTTCACAACGACCTCGACCTCATCCACCTGTCCTTCTGCGTCGAGTAAGGTCCTGTAGTCAGCTCAAACAAAAAGAGAGAGTAGCAAACTGCTACTCTCTCCTTACCTTCCTCACCGTAACTTCGCGATGTCAGCCCTCGAGCAACTCCGCGTCTGGCGCCAAATCCTCCCTACCAACCCAGGAACAACGGATCTCTGCGGCCTCTCCGTCCCGACACCCTCGCCACAGCCATCTCCGGCCGGAGCGGCGCAACCACTTGACTCAAGCTAACGGCCGCCATGCTGCCGTACATGTTCAGAATCGGCGCAACCTCCGTCTGATAGGTAATATAGGCATCGGGCCAGGATACCGGAAGTCTCCATCCAACACCCGGTCGCCTTCGGGCAGTCCCCGCCCCCGCTCGCCCCGCACTCAACCGCCGCGCCGCCACCAGCATCAGGACCAGCAGCGCCGCGCCGCCTGCCACCGGCAGATAGTGCAGACCCAACTCCACCCGGCGCACCACCTCCGTTGTCTGGTAACCGATCACCGCCAGCGCCGGAACCCACACGAGCTCACCCAATAGGACGATCGGAAACCAGCGCCGGAAAGGCACGCGCGCCATACCCGCCGCGACCAGAACCGGGATCACTAGCACCGAAAACGCCTTGGCGACGAACAGCAATCGGGGACCGTGCTCCTGCATCTCCGACTGCACCCGCTCCAGGTGATGTCGTCGCAGCCCCAGCCACCGGCCATAACGCAGCACAGGCTCCTTCCCATACTTGTAGCCGAGTAAGTACCACAGGCCGTCGGCAACCATGCCCCCAACGATTGCACAGACTATAACCAGCGGCAGGCGCATATACCCCAGCGAAGCCGCAACCGCCGCCAGCAGCGTCACGATCCGCCCCTCCAGGATCACCAGCCCGGTCAGCAGCGGATAGCTCCAAACGCCCCATTCCTGCAGGCCCTCGCCGCGCAACAGATTCAAAACCGTATCCAATATCTCGGAAATTACATTCATTCAACGACTTCCTCTATCCGCCAGGCCAATACATCCAGCTTCTTGGCAAAATGCAGAAGCGGCTCCCTGTCCGGCAGAAGAATTCCGTGCGCCTGCGCCAGCCAGTTGCGCTCGAATTCCGCCTCGGCCGGCTGTAGCGGCCAGGGACGGTGGTGGATCTCACCCCGATAAACTCGCCCGCCTCTATCTACACTGTACAGACAGTACCTCTCGATCAGCCATTTCTCCAATGAATCGGCTGCCGCCCGGTAGACCGGCCCCGTCGGCCGGTAGACGGCCCGAAAGTCCGCCTCCGGCGCGCCCCTGTGCGTGCGCCGGCTGGAATAGCGAATGCCGCCGTCTTCTACCCTGCACTCCATCTGCGCCCGGAAATAGGGCAGATGATAGGTCCTCCGCGCCATCGCCACCGCCAGCGGGTTGCCCGCGTCCAGACTGAAAAAGAACACGCCCGGCCTTGGCTCCCCGCCTCTGCTACTTTTTACGTACGTACGCACATTTAGTTCCGGAAAAGAGGAAATCCACGGCGCCGCCGGCGTAAACCGCTGCCGCACACCCGACATACGAAAGGGGACCACCGTCACCCACGCCTCACCCGCGTGCCTGTCCAGCGCCAGCCCGGACGGCAGTAACCTTTCCATCTCCGAGGCGGGAACCGGCCAGTGCGCAAACAAGAGGTCCTGCCACGACTGAAACATGAACCACGGGCGATCGGGCACAGGCCAGGGGCGGTGTTCCTGTTGGGCAAGAATGTCAGCGGCGGCGTCCTGTCCGCGCCGCCACAGCGAGGCAAGGGGGAAGCTTCTCATCGGTCAGTTCCTCACTCTCCATATATCCAGAGAGCGATCAGATCGTCGATCGGACTGTCGCTGTGATGCCGGAATTTGTCAAAAAGGTCCTCGGCATAGGCGATCCCGTAGCGATGCGTCTGCGCATAGTCAAGCAGTGCCGCGAAAAACGCCGCATCGCCCATCCGTTCACGCACCGCGTGCAGGAACAGTGGTCCCTTACTGTAGATGATGTTGATATAGTTGCTCTGATCGAACCCCACAACAGCGCCGCTGACCGGCCTGTCTATCCCTAAATTCCGCGCCGCATCGTAGCGGTAACGGAAGACATTCTCCATCATCATGGTCTGCATCTGGGGCCACTCCACCGCCTCGTAGTAGAGAAAGACCGCATAGTTCGCAAGTGACTCGTCCAGCCACGGCTCATCCGGCTGATCGTTGCCCACCAGGTTGAAAAACCACTGGTGCGCGACCTCGTGCGGCGTGGCGATGCTGAAACCGCCGCCGCCCTCCCCGTAAAAGTTCGCCGCCAGCGCAAGCAGCCCGGCGTGCTCCATCCCGAACGCCGTCGTCGGCAGCGGCACAACATCCAGCTCGCGATACGGATACTGTCCGAACATCCCGTTAAACACGCCCAGGCTGCCCGTTGTATAGCTCAGTGCCGTCTGCGCAGAGGCCAGACCCCCAACCGGATAATACGAGTTGACCGTTATCCCATCCACATCCTCACTGACCGCCTCCCAGCGGTCGGTCACAGCCGCATAGAAGGAGCGCACCGGCCCCGCCGCAATCCGCCACGTGGTCGTGCCGTCACCGTTGAGCTCCTGCGCCAGCGTCGAGCCGCTCGCAACCACCGACAGCGCCTCGGGCACAGTCAGCGCCACCTGATAGTAACCGATGTCCGCAAAGAGCGAGTCACCGAATCTCGCGCCCGCGTCCAGGTCCCAACCCCTGTGGTCGTAAACTGCCAGCGTGGGATAGAAACCGGCCAAATCATACACACCTTCCACAAACCCGTATAAGCCCGCTCCAGCCGTACCCGCGCTCACCTGCGTCGGCAGCGTGGCCCGAAACCAGAGCGTCACATCCGTCGATTCCCCCGCAGCCAGCCCGCCTTCAAGCGGGACAAACACTGCCGTACCGTCGAAAAGGTTCCCAACCGTCGCCACCTTCCCGTCAACCAGCGCCCGGCTCACCTGCGCCGTACCCTCGTAGGCAGGCAAATTGGGATACAGCCGGAAATAGAGCTCAGTAAGGCTGCTCTCCTCCTGATTTGTAATCCGCACCCGCTGTACACCTTCCACGCTCGGAACTTCACCCGGCACGAGGCGAGCCTGGATAAAATAGTGGGGCGCGTCAGGCAACCTGGCCGCATCCTCGGCAAAGGCTTCCAGCAGCGTCTCACCGTAGACCGAATAGTCGCTCAGATCAACGTCCGGCGTCGGAAAGGGAGGCGGCTCCTCAACCGGTTCTGGAACAGGTGTGGGCGTAGGCGCAGGGGTTGGTGGTTCGGGTGTACTCGTCGCAGGGGCAACCGTCGCTGACGGGGTTGGCAGAAGGACGGTGACTTCAGGTTCTTCAATTGTCGGATTCGCCTCCCTGCTGCAGGCGCCCAGCACAACCGTAAGCGCAAATGCAACCGCAAACAGAACGGCGAAACGCAGTTGTGGCTCTATTCGAATCCGGAAACCGCGCCTCCGGCCAGCGTACACAAATCTCCTTTCACGCGCAGACCGCTGTTCTGCATGAACCGCCCGTCCCATCAATCCCGCCCCCTATCGCCCGCCGCCGAACCTGTGACTCCGGCAGGCTGCTTCCCATCCCTGCAGCGCGTACCC
>WTGY01000119.1 GCA_011523365.1 Caldilineaceae bacterium | reverse complement strand
TCCTGGAACAGCGGTCGCTTCATGCCGAGAGGTACGGTCTGGGTATTCGCTTTCTGGCCGTGTGCGACAGCAGCGGTGCGGTCGAGGAGCCGGAAGGGGGACTCACGGAGGAGCTGCTGGCCGGGATTTTGCAGCACAAGGAGGAGGGCGGCGGGCTGGCTTCTCATCGGCTGGGCCGAACTTATCGAAGCCCGGAAGCAGTGGTAGAGGAACTTGGCAGGCCGGGCACGGTGGTGGTCGACTGCACGGCGTCGGATGGGACGGCGGGCGCGCTGTTGCTGGCGCTGGAGCGGGGCTATCAGGTGGTGCTGGCGAACAAGAAGCCTCTGACGGTCGCCCAGGATGTGTATGACGGCATCAGCCGCAGCTCGGGCCGGGCGCGCTGGGAGACGACGGTGGGCGCGGGTCTGCCGGTGATCGCGACGCTGAACCGGCTGGTATCGAGCGGGGACGCGATCGAGCGCATCGCCGGCTCGTTCAGCGGCACGCTCGGCTATCTGATGACCGGGCTGGAGGCGGGTCGCGCCTACAGTGAGACGGTGGTGGAGGCGTACCGGCTGGGTTATACGGAGCCGGACCCGCGCGATGACCTGGGGGGCGTTGACGTGGCGCGCAAGGCGCTTATTCTGGCGCGGGGGATCGGCTGGCGGATAGAGATGGAGCAGGTGGAGGTCAGGGGCCTGTATCCGGAGCGGATGGCCGGGCTGAGCGTGGACGGTTTTCTGGGGGAGCTGCCGTCGCTGGACGAAAAGTTCAGAGGGCAGGTTGCGAGCGCGGCGGCTGAGGGCAAGGTATTGCGCTATGCGGCCACGCTTTCGGAGGGTGCGTGCAGCGTGGGTCTGACGGCGGTGGCGGAGGACAGTCCGTTGGGGCGTTTGACGGGTACCGATAATCTGGTTGAGTTTTACAGTCGCTGGTACAACCCCAATCCGCTGGTGATTCAGGGGCGCGGGGCGGGTGTGGAGGCGACTGCGGCTGGTGTGCTAAGTGATATAGTGGAACTGGGACTGCAGTAGTCAGTAGTCAGTGGTTAGTGGCTGGAGATAGCGCGAGGGAGGGTAAGCCCTGTTGGATAGGCACGATGGTGGGGAAGAGTGAGCACGGTGGTGTAGGCTGGTGTAGAGGGGGCGTTGCGGGGGCGAAGCCCCTGCACAAGGGAGGGCCGAATAGGCCCGACCGCCCATAACTGCAGTAGTCAGTGGTCAGTGGTTAGTGAGTGCGGCGAATGTAATGGGGACGGGGTTGTTGGGAATCAGGTGGGTCAGTTTTGGGGTAGGGGATATTGATGAATATTGAGCCGAAGATTCGAGTGGGTGTGCTGGGGGCGACGGGCGCGGTGGGGCAGCGGTTTGTGCAGATGCTGCAGGGGCATCCGTGGTTTGAGCTGAGGGTGCTGTGCGCGTCGCCGCGCAATGCGGGCAAACGTTACGGCGATGCCTGCAACTGGCTGCTGCGGGGGGATATGCCGGCGCATTTGCAGGACGTCGTGTTGAAGGAGATGGCGCCGGGGATCGACTGCCAGGTGGTGTTCAGCGCGCTGCCGAGCGGGGTTGCGCGTGAGGTGGAGGCGGAGCTGGCGGCGGCGGGTTATGTCGTGTGCAGCAATGCGAGCGCGTACCGCTACGATGCGGACGTGCCGCTGCTGATTCCGGAGGTCAATCCGGAGCATGTGGGGTTGATCGACGTGCAGCGGCGGCGGCGTGGGTGGCCTGGTTTCATCACCACGAATCCCAACTGTTCGACGACGCACCTGGTGAGCGCGCTGCACCCGTTGCACGAAGCGTTCGGCATCAGGAAGGTATTTGTGGTGACGATGCAGGCGGTGAGCGGGGCGGGTTACTCGGGCGTGACGTCGATGGATATAATCGACAACGTTGTCCCGTATATTGGCTCGGAAGAGGAGAAGATGGAGCACCGGGAGCCGCAGAAGTTGCTGGGGCGGTATGACGGGCAGGGCGTGGAGATGGCCGATTTCGTGGTCAGCGCCCACTGTAACCGCGTGCCGGTGCGCAACGGTCATCTGGCGGCGGTCAGCGTGGAGTTTGCGCGCCGCCCGAGCCTGGAGGATGTGCGGCGGGCGTGGGCGGAGTACGATCCGCTGCCCCAGCGCATGGGGCTTCCGAGCGCGCCGCAACAGACGATCATCTACCGGGAGGAGGCGGACCGTCCGCAGCCGCGTATGGACCGGCTGGCGGGCAGCGTTCCGGGCATGGCGACGGTGGTGGGGCGGCTGCGGGAGGACCCGCTGCTGCACGTGAAGTTCCTGGCTTTGGGACACAACACGATCCGGGGCGCGGCGGGCGGCAGCCTGCTCAATGCCGAGTTGCTGGTGTCGCAGGGGTACCTGGACAGTCAGGAGGAGGTTGTCAAGGAGCGGACGCCTGTCACAGACGGGGTACTGGACGCTGTGCGCTAATCGGTGCGGTCGTGCGCAACAGGCACAAAATTTTTCGGATCGGCCAGCCATAGGTTAGAATCGTGTGCAGTGCAACGGCAGGTCGAGTAGTACGTTCTTGGTTCCTGAATTCGTCAGCGCTTAGATTGTGGGGGCGTTGCTCAGAGAGAGACGAGTTCGGGAATAGAAATGGAAGGTGCCGAATTGGCCAACACGCAGACAAGAGAAGCCTATCCGATTGCCGTTGACAACTTTGGACTTACGTCCCTGGATGAGCTTGTCGGCGATCTTATCGTTTACCGGAGCCTGGAGCCGATCACGCGCCAGCTCCCCGGCCTGAAATCAGCCCGCCACCAGCTGGGTCTGCCAGCCCCTTCCGTGCCCCGCAAACAGGAGACGTCGTACGCGCAGGTGGCGCTGTGGATCCTGGAGCAGGCGCAGGCGCGGCGGAACGCCGACGTTGGCGAGTTGCTTTTCATCGGCGATACGCTTTCGGGCGATGGGAATACGTTCCAGGTGATGCGATCGTTGCGTTCTGCGGAGGAGTCGCCGCTCGATAACGGGGAGCTGGTCGGGTTTGCGGACGGCGCCGTGTTGCCGAGCGCCTGCTTTATTGGCAATGAAAAGGCCGGCGAACCGGAGCATTACGATGCCGACGAAGAGACCGGCATGTTCGAAGCCAACCGCTGGAGCCAGTTGGTTGACTGGATCAGGTGGGCGCAGGGGAAAGGTATGCGGTTGGATGAGAGGACGGTGGTTGTTCTCGATCTGGACAAGACGGCGATCGGCGCGCGCGGGCGCAATAACCGTGCGATCGACGTGGCGCGACTGAAGGGGCTGTACCGGACGGTGGGCAGCCTGCTGGGCGACAAGTTCAATGCCTCACTTTTCGCGCAGCATTATGAACTGCTCAACCGCGCTCACTACCATCATCTGACCGGGGACAACCAGGACTACCTGGCCTACATCTGCCTGGTTCTCAACAACGAGGGCCTCGACTGCACGGACCTGCTTGAACGAATCGAAGACGGCTCTGTGCAGACATTTGAGCAGTTTGTGCGCTACGCCGAGGTCTGCATTGCAGGGGGCGGGCGGGTGAGCGAGGCGATGCGCCAGGCCCACGAAGCGGTCAACATGGCGGTTGCGCTGGGCGACCCGACCCCGTTCAAACAGTTCCGGCGCGAGGAGTTTGTGGCGACGCTGGAGCATATGAACAATCTGGCTGATGACGTGCCGGCCGAGGAGCGCTTTTCCCAGGAGATCTGCATCACGCAGGAGGTACGTGAAGCGGTTCTGTGGTTGAAGGCGCGCGGCTGTCTGATCTTCAGCTTCAGCGACAAGCCGGACGAGTCTTCAATCCCTCACAAAACCCGGCACCGGGGCAAGCTTCCGATTCACAAAGCGAAGACCCACGCCACCGGCGTCAGCATTGCGGACCAACTGCACGGTCTGTAGCGTACAGTGACGCGTTGCCGGTAACTTCCGCACACTGGTTTCTGCCTTACTTAATCAGGCCCCCATCCTCTGTTATACTAGGCTAGGCGTGAAAGCGCGTAGCGAGTGATGTGTGCCCGTATAGAACTGTAACCGTACCGGGCGTCTGACCCGGGGGGTATTGTCATATGATGAACCGAGAAAAAAGACCGGAAGGCGAACGTCCTCCGGAAGAGGACCCTAACGAGCGTTACCGGCAACTGTTCAAGCGCAGCTGGATCTGGATCCTGCTGGCCGTTCTGATCTTCTTTGCCTACCGTCTCTTTATCAATCCGCCCACCTCTGCCAGCAATCTGCTTGGCTTGAACCAGGTGGCCGACTATGTGCGCAACGGCTCAGTGCAGCGCATCGTGGTGCAGGGCGACGACGTCATCGTCGAGATCTCCAATAGTGAACGCCGCCGCAGCCGCAAAGAGTCTGGCGAGAGCTTGCTCGATTCGCTGAAGACGTTCGGTGTGACAGCGGACCAGCTGGCGGCCATTCCGATCGACGTGGAGCGGGCGCCCAACAGCGGCGCGTTCTTCAACTGGCTGATCATGCTGTTGCCGATGATATTGATCTTCGGCTTCTTCATCTTCATTATGCGCCAGGCGGGCGCGGGCGGGCAGAACCGGGCGATGCAGTTCGGGCGCAGCCGCGCCAAGAAGATGGAGGAGGCGGACCGCCCCACGGTCACTTTTGAGGACGTGGCGGGTTCGGATGAGGCCAAGCAGGAGCTGCAGGAGGTTGTGGAGTTCCTGAAGGAGCCGGAGAAGTTTGCGGCGCTGGGGGCGCGTATACCCAAAGGTGTGTTGATGGTGGGGTCGCCGGGTACGGGCAAGACGCTGCTGGCGAAGGCGGTGGCGGGGGAGGCCGGCGCGCCTTTCTTCAGCATCAGCGGCTCCGAATTTGTGGAGATGTTCGTGGGCGTGGGCGCCAGCCGGGTGCGCGATCTGTTCGAACAGGCGAAGAAGAACGCACCGTGTATCATCTTTATCGATGAGATCGACGCGGTGGGCCGGCACCGGGGCGCGGGAATGGGCGGCGGGAACGATGAACGGGAACAGACGCTGAACCAGATCCTGGTGGAGATGGACGGCTTCGACAGCGATACGACCGTTATCGTGATTGCTGCGACGAATCGCCCTGATATCCTGGACCCGGCATTGCTGCGGCCGGGCCGGTTCGACCGCAGGGTGGTGGTAGACCGGCCGGACCGGCGCGGGCGCGAGGCGATCCTGGAGGTGCATGCGCGCGGCAAGCCGCTGGGACCGGACGTCGACCTAAATGTGATCTCGAAGCAGACGCCGGGGATGGTAGGCGCCGACCTGGAAAACCTGCTCAATGAGGCGGCGATTCTGACGGCGCGCCGCAACAAGCGCGCCATCGGCATGGATGAGCTGGTGGAGTCGATTGAGCGGGTGATGGCGGGTCCGGCGCGCAAGAGCCGCATACTGAGCGACGAAGAGCGGCGCGTGGTCGCTTACCACGAAGCAGGCCATGCGGTGGTGATGGCGTTGCTGGAACATACCGATGCGGTGGGGAAGATCAGTCTCGTCAGCCGCGGGCAGGCGCTGGGTTACGTGATGCCGCTGCCGGATGAGGACCGCCTGCTGAAGAGCAAGGCCGAGTATGAGGATGAGCTGGCCGGGTTGCTGGGCGGGCGGGTGGCCGAGGAGCTGACGTTTGAGGAGATTACCACAGGCGCGGCCAGCGATCTGGAGCGGGTGACAAAGCTGGCGAAGGCGATGGTCACACGCTTTGGCATGAGCAGCGAGTTGGGCCCGATGCAGCTGGTCCAGGGCGATACCAACCCGTTCCTGGGCATGGAGCTGGGCGAGCGGCGCTCCTACAGCGAGGATGTTGCACGCGCCATTGACCGCGAGGTGCGGCGCATTGTCGAGACGGCTTACACGCGGGCGAAGGAAGTTCTAACCACCCATCAGGACAAGCTGAAACTCCTGGCCGAAACCCTTCTGGAGCAGGAAGTCCTGGAACGGAACGAGTTCGAGAAGCTGATTTTCAGCAGCTGACGGCAGGAGCAGTTCGACTCGGACGGATTTTCCTGCTACTCACTGTTCAACGCAACCGCGATAGCGGCCGCGACGCGGGCGTTGTTGCGGAGCAGGGCCAGATTGGCGCGCAGGCTGCGGTCGCCGGTCAGTTCGGCGATGCGGCGCAGCAGGTAAGGCGTTACTTCGGCTGAGCGCAGACCGGCGGCTTCGCACTCAGCCAGCGCCTGCTCGATGTGCGGTTCAACCTGGGCGGCGGGAATCTCGTCCTCTGCGGGAACGGGCACTGCCACGAGCAGCCCCCCCGCCAAGTCCAGTCCTCGCTTTGCCCGCCAGATTTCGGCCACCTCCCGAGGCGTGTTACAACAGATATCGACCGGAAGGCCGCTGCCGCGGCTGTAGAAGGCCGGGAACTCCTCGGTGCCGTAGCCGATGATGGTTACGCCGTGCGTTTCCAGGTATTCGAGCGTGGCAGGCAGGTCGAGCAGTGCTTTGGCACCGGCGCAGACGACGATGAGCGGGGTCTGCGCCAGTTCCTGCAGGTCGGCGCTTATGTCGGTGCTGGGGCCGGGGTCGCGGGTGCGGTGGACGCCGCCGATGCCGCCGGTGGCGAAGATTTCGATGCCGGCGCGGTGGGCGATCCACATGGTGGCGGCGACGGTGGTGGCGCCGTCGAGCTTGCGGGCGACGACGACGGGGAGGTCACGGCGGCTGACTTTGCCGACCTGCCGTTCGGAGGTCGCGGCCAGGCGCTCGATCTGCTGGGGGCTGAGGCCGGCGATGAGTTCGCCTTCGATGACGCCGACGGTGGCGGGGTCGGCGCCGCGGTCGCGGATGATGCGCTCCATTTCGTGGGCGAGATGGAGGTTGTCTGGGTAGGGGAGTCCGTGGGTGATTACGGTGGATTCGAGGGCGACTTTGGGCATGTTTTTAGTTTTGAGTTTCTAGTTTTTCGTTGGCGCGGTAAGGTGCCAAAGTTGGTTGGTACGGACTGGGTGGGGGGTTGTGCTTGATTCTGCGTTATCGGTGGGGAAGTGTCAATATGGTGGGTAGGGGAGGGTCTGTCCCAGACAGTTGGGGGGAGGATGTCAGAATCAGGATTGCCGTCACACGGCTTTCGTACGAGGGGCCGGTCCTCGCTTCCGAGTCATGCCCAACAGCCTGGCATACTCCCATGTAGTCAACCAGTGACAGAAATCATCGACTTGACAAAACAGTCTGAGTACACTCATCACTGAGCACCTTTCTTCGCTGGAGAATCTCGGTTGGAGAGCTTCCATTCTGCCAGCTTGATATGGTGCTCACTTACTCCGAGTTCGGTAACTGCTAAGCCATGTTCTGTGTGTGCTGTGTGCGGTCTGTCTGGGGGAATGT
>WTGY01000126.1 GCA_011523365.1 Caldilineaceae bacterium | reverse complement strand
CCCCCGCACAAGGGAGGGCCGACTAGGCCCGACCGCCCAGAACTGCAGTAGTCAGCATATAGTAGTCAGAGACGGCGCTTAATCTGGCGGAAACTGGGATGGGAACTGACCATGGCTTGGGTGTCTCCAGAGGTATAGGAAAGTTCGCCCCCATTTTGAGATGCACCCTATATGCAGCCTATGCCGCGCCCGTGCCATTCTGATGTATAATGACAAGACCTCTGTGGTTAGTGGAAAACGGCTCGTGGATAGCAGCCCCACTGACCGCGAATCACTTTCACGGCAGGGTCCAGCCTAACGACGGAGAGCACAATGAAAGTTCTGTTAACAGCGCAGTGGGTCATAGGATTTGTGGATGGCTTCCGGGACGACTTTCCTCAGGTGGAGTTTGTGTTTGCGGAGACGGCCAAGGATATCGCGGCGAAGGCCGCCGACGCGGAAGCCGCCATCGGCCCGATGAACAGCAGCCAGCTGCAGGCCGCGCCGAACGTGCGCTGGATCCAGTCGTCCAGCGCAGGCGTGGAATGGATGCGCAACGTGCCGGAGCTGACGGAGCGGGATATTACCGTCTGCAATACGCGGGGCGCGCATGCCGCGACGATTGCAGAGCATACGATGGGCATGCTGGTGTTTCTCACGCGCCAGTTCGGTCCCCTGTATAAGGCGCAGCAGCGGCACGAGTGGGGCGTTCCCAAGGGCACGCGGCTAGTCGGTCTTGTCGGACTGAAGATGGGAATCATCGGCCTGGGGAATATCGGTCGCGAGATCGCCAAACGGGCGGCGGGATTCGAGATGGATGTCATTGCGGTCGACGTCAATCCCGTGGAGAAGCCCGACCATGTCTCCGACCTGCAGCTGATGGACGGCATGCCGGCGCTGTTGCGGGAATCGGACGTGGTGGTGGTGACGGTCCCGATCACTGCGGAGACGCGGGGCATGATCGGGCCGGACGAACTGGCCCTCCTGCAACCGGAGGCATATTTCATCGTCATCTCGCGCGGGGGCATCATCCATGAACCAACTCTGATCCGGATGCTGGAGGAAGGTAAGCTGGCCGGCGCGGCGCTGGATGTGGCGGCCACGGAGCCGCTGCCGGCGGACGATCCGCTGTGGGACGCGCCGAATCTGTTGATCACGCCGCACAGTTCCCCCTCTTCGGTCCAGACAACGGCCAATGTCAGGCGCATTGTGAGCGGCAACTTGAGACGCTTTCTGAATGGCGAACCGTTACAGAATACGGTCGGGATCAAACGCGGTTACTGATGTACGTTTGCATGGAAGACGCTCTTTCCCCGAGCTTCTCTTTGCCCAAGAGCGGGCGAGAGCCCCGCGATCTCAGGGCGGGGCCCTTGCGAAACATCCTGGTACCAGAATGAGTCCACATCCAAGGAGACCATAGCATGCAAGTCGTTGACGTTATCGCCCACTGCCTGAAAGAGGAGGGCACCGAGATCCTTTTCGCCTATCCGGTAAACTATCTCATCGAATCGGCGGCCAAACTGGACATCCGCACAATCATCGTGCGCCAGGAGCGCATCGGTCTGCACATGGCGGACGCCGTCAGCCGTCTGAGTTCGGGTGACAAGATCGGCGTCTTCTGCATGCAGTCGGGCCCCGGTTCTGAAAACGCTTTCGGCGGCGTGGCGCAGGCATTCGGCGATTCGGCCCCGATCGTGGTCCTGCCGGGCGGCTATCCGCGGCCGATCAACCAGGTGCAGCCCAACTTCAACTCGGCGCAGAGCTATGCCTCGGTCACAAAATCGAGCGAACAGCTGACGACGCCGGAGATGACGGCGGACGCGATACGGCGGGCGTTCGCGGCGGTGCGCAACGGGCGGCCGCGGCCGGCGCTGGTGGAGATTCCCTCGGATATTGCCTCTGCCGAGGTGGCGGAGTTCAGTTACCAGCCTGTGCGACGGCAGCGCTACGGGCCGGACCCGGCGGATGTGGAACGGGCGGCAGATATGCTGGTGGCGGCGGAGAGGCCTGTGCTCTATGCCGGCCAGGGCGTCCACTATGCCAAGGCGTGGGATGCGCTGAAGGAGCTGGCAGAGCTGCTGGAGGCGCCGGTGACCACGACGCTGAACGGCAAGAGCGCCTTCCCGGAGACACATCCTCTGAGTCTCGGCTCGGCCAACCGCTCCCACACGCGGGCGGTGGGGGAGTTTCTGAACAACGCCGACGTGATCTTCGGCATTGGCTGCAGCTTCAGCTTCACAAATTTCGGTGTGCGCATGCCGGCCGGAAAGACGATCATTCACGCCACGCTGGACCCGGCGGACATCAACAAGGATGTCGCCAGCCAGCACGCTCTCATCGGAGACGCGGAGCTTATGCTGCGAGCGTTGATCGCGGCGGTTTCGGAACGGCTGGGCGGGCAGACGCGCGGCAGACAGGCCGGCGTCGCCGCCAGAATTGCGGAGATCAATGGCAAGTGGGAGTCGGAGTGGGCGGCCAAACTGAACAGCGACGAAGCGCCCCTCTCGCCCTACCGGGTGATTCGTGATCTGTACGACAGCGTCGACGTGGCGAATACGATCATCACGCATGATGCGGGCAGCCCGCGCGACCAGCTGTCGCCCTTCTGGAAATCGATCACGCCGCTCTCCTATATCGGCTGGGGCAAGACAACGCAGCTGGGCTACGGCCTGGGGCTGGCGATGGGCGCCAAGCTGGCCTGCCCGGACAAGCTGTGCATCAACGTGTGGGGCGACGCCGCGATCGGCTTCACCGGCATGGACTTCGAGACCGCGGTGCGAGAGCGCATCCCGATTCTGTCGGTCCTGTTCAACAACTTCTCGATGGCGATCGAGATTCCGATCATGCCGGTTTCGCAGGAGAAGTACGGTTCCACCGATATCTCGGGCAACTACGCCAAGATGGCGGAGGCGTTCGGCGGCTACGGCGAGAGAATCGAGACGCCGGACCAGATCATCCCCGCGATTGAGCGCGGCATCCAGAAGACGGAGGAGGGCGTGCCGGCGCTGCTGGAATTCATCACCGCGAAGGAGACGGAGATCCCGCAGAATATGTAACGGCAGTAGTCAGTGAATAGAGGATAGCAAATAAGGGAGATTGGCAGGTGGCCGGTGTTCGTTGGGGGTACCGGTTACCTGCCAGTGCATTTTGAGGACAGACTAATGAGCCAGGGCAGTGAACGAGTTCCCATCTGTGTGGTCGGGTGCGGGGGCATGGGCCACCGCCACACGATCGCGTATCACACGCTGGAAGAGACCGGCATGTCGAATGTGGAGTTGATGGCGGTGTGCGACATCAACCGCGACAATGCCGAGCGGATCGCAGGGGAGGTGGAGCGCCTGTTTGGCCGCAAGCCGCTGATCTTCACCGATCTGGACAGCATGCTGGCCAACTCCGATATCGCGGCGGTCGACGTGGTCACCGACGGCTCGAGCCACCACGAGATCGCGACGGCGGCGCTGGCGGCGGGCAAACACGCCCTGGTGGAGAAGCCGCTGGGCATTACGATACGGGCCTGCCGGCGCATCATCGACGCGGCCGCGGAGAGCGGCACTGTGCTGGCGACCGCGGAAAACTACCGCCGCGATCCGGTCAACCGGATGGTGCGTGCGGTGATCGACGCCGGGCTGCTGGACGACCCTTTGCTGATGATCCAGACGTCGCTCGGCGGCAACGATGTGATGGCGGCCACGCCTTGGCGCCATCTGAAGGAGAAGGGGGCGATCGGCCTGGACATGGGCGTTCATTACGCCGATATCATCCGTTACTATCTCGGTGAATACGCGCGCATCTTCGGGCGGGGATTGATTGTGGAGCCGGTCCGCCGGCGCCCCGTCGCCGAGAATCACCCGCTGATCTCCTACCGGGAGCAGACGCCCACCTACCCGGAGACGATTGAGGCCACGGGCGAGGACTCGATCCTCGCCCAGTATGTGATGCGGTCGGGCGCGACGGTGCAGTTCTCGCACCTGGGCGGGGGCAGGGGGAGCAGCCGTTTTGAACGCAGTGTTCACGGCCGGCGGGGCGCGCTGGACGTCCCCCGGGACCGGACGGGCGGTGCGGTGCGGCTGCGGCTGGCGGAGCGGACGTTGGAGGGCAAAGAGATCCTGGACCTGCTGCCCAACTTCACTCTGAACGAGATTACGGCGCGGTTGTTCGGCGCGGACGGCGTTGTCTATGATCTGCCCGACGTCGCCCATGCCGAGATGGCGCTGGATGCCAGGCTGCTGGCGATCGAGTATCACGACTTCGCTGAGGCGATTCTGCAGGGACGGGCGCCGGAGGTCGACGGGCGCGACGGCATGATCGCGGTGGCTGCCATTCTGGGCGCGTACGAATCGGCGGCTGTGGGGCGCGCGGTCGAACTTGAGGAGTTGCTGTCGGGCGCGGTGCGGACCTACCAGGAGGAGATCGACGACGCGCTGGGGCTGTAGTGTAAGCGGGGCGGCGGGGCAGGTCCGGAGAGCTACGTAATCAGGCGCTGCCCCCGTGCTATGTGAGTGCGGGGGGCTTTCGCCGGTTCACGGCGGCTACTCGCGCTGCGTTGCCAGAGGATTCGGGGATACGACCTCGAGAAGCATTGGATCTCCGGGGACATCCACCAGCCAGCCGGCCACCCATCCCAGTACTTCTTCGGTCGAAAAAGCGTCGGTCTTGGCTACGTAGAACCAGCCGCTATCTCCCGTGCGGCCGAGCAGGCGCAGCCGTTCGCCGGGCGGGATAAGGCCCAGCGAATCGTAGGTCTGGCCGGGCCCGCGGCGAAGATTCAACACAGCGGAGGAACGGGCGTAGAGGGGGGCGCCTTCTGCGGCAGCGGGGGTCGCCGCGACGGTGGCGGTGGCGAGGCCCACCGTAGGTTCCCCGGCAGCAGCAGCCGTCGCCAGTTGCTGCTGGGCCCGGATGGCCCGTTCTTCCTCCAGGCGCAGCGCGACGCGCGCTTCCACGGTTGCTTCAAGCGCGGCGGTGGCGGCGTATTGGGGTTGATTCTTGGACCATTCTTCGGTCAGGCGCATGGAGACCCGCGCCTCCACGGTTCCCTCCTGCGCGGTCGCGGGCCCACTCTCGGAGCGAATCGCCAGCGCGGAGAGTGCAATCAAGGTGACGATGAGGGGGAGGGCCGCGGCGCCCAGCCAGACGAATCGCCGGGTCCTGTTGACTGGCGCGGGGATTTCGATGATGACTTCCGGTCTCAGTACCGGTATCTGGCGCCGGTGAGGCACAAGCGCGTGGGATTGATGCACTTCGGCTCCGCTATCAGCGCCTGCGTGTGTACTGCCCGTGTCAGCAGAATGCGGTCCGGCGGCGGGGGACGCTCCGTGGCCCCAATCGCCGTCGTCAGCGGGGTTTGTCGATTTTTCTCCTTCTTGGGAGGCGCGCGGTGCGTTGTGGTTAATCACTTTTGCAACGAAGATCAGATAAACTTAAGTCGCATATCGACGGTGGCTGTTGACGGCAACGGGCAAGGGCGGGCGGTGTGACCCGATATTTGAGTGTATCACATGCGCAACCGCTTCGCTATACCAAAGCTGGGAACAGGATCTCCCGTTGCGCAACCCGCCGGCGCCGCTTATGTCATTCTGACACATTAGGTTACTCAACATCACTGTGACGGCGAGGTCGTACGTCTCAAAGGAGACCCCATGCTAATTTCAATACAGGAAAACCTGTTGCCGGGCGAAACGCTGAACGCAAAGCTCGACTGCGCCGAAGCGCTGCAGATCGACGGTGTCGAGATCCAGGGCCGGTCGCGACTCTATGACCGCATCAGTGAATACGAGGCCGCTTTCAGCAACCGTTCGGTGCGCATCTCGTCCATTTGCGGCCAGTCCACCTTTGACTGGCTGGACCCGGACCCGGCCAAACGCGAGGCCAGCATCGACGAATCCCGGCGCAATCTGGAAGCCTGCGGCCATTTCGGTGCAGCCGGGCAGATTGTGCCGCCGATCTTCGGTCCGCCGCGGCTGCCGGACCTTTCGCCGCTCAAGGATGCGATCGCGCTGGAAAAGGAGCTGCTGGTCGAGATCACGCGCGATCTGGCCGCGTTTGCGCACAGTCATGGCACGCTTCTGCTGTTAGAGCCTCTCAACCGCTATGAGCAGCACCTGCTGCGGCGGCAGGAGGACGGGGTGGAAATCATCCAGAAGGCAGGGGACCCTCCCGGCGTGGCTCTGCTGACCGATTTCTTCCACATGCATATCGAGGAAGTCGACACGCCGGCGACGATCCGCAAGATCGGCCGGTACATCGGCCATGTCCACGTGGCTGACAACACGCGTGTCCAGCCGGGCATCGGCGACATCGACTGGCAGGCCGGCATTCAGGCTCTGGCCGACGTCGGTTTCAAGGGCTACCTGACATACGAGTGCCGCGTCGCCGGCGATCCGCAAGCGGCCCTGACGCAGTCGGTCGCCCTGCTGCGGGAGACGATCACGAGCGTGCAGGACGGCTGATTCAGCGGCGGGGGGGTACAACGTGTCAGGGCATCCTTTACAGTGAGATCTTAACCCAGAGAATTCCGGTTGGTCAATGGGTTTCCTGCGCAGAATTCGTCTTGGAATGAGTGTGTGTGCTTGATGGATTGACGGCAATTTACACTGGAGAAAGGTCACTTTTCGGTGTGAAGTATCGTAGACATCAGCGTGGCGTCTGTTCTGGGCAGTTTACGTACGATCCTTCTACGTATTGCTGGCTACGCTGCGTGCGGCGCGCAGCGACCTGATACGCCTCATCACATCTGAAAGCAGCGCGGGGCTTGAAACAGCTCATTCTGGCTGCTGCCCCGGCCGCCGCTGACTGCGGGCCGCCCTCTGAGCCAGGGGGAAATCCACGCCGCAGACGGCTGCCTGGCCCCAGTTCCCGGGTCTGCGTAACGCGGTGCATCAGCACCTGCGTCTTCCCTCCGCTACCCGCTGAAATCAGAGCCGTTATGCGGCGTCGTGTGACCGCGGTTGCGCCGCGGAAGCATCCTCCCCATTTCCTCTGCTTCATCTCCAGAATTTCTCCAGATTTCAAGAGTACACTGTAGAGAGTCAGGACGATGGCTGCGCATCAGCCAGTCGTACTGCCGGATCTTCAGCTTATTTTGTTACCCGTTCAGGAGAGGAGATATGGCCGATTCTTCAGCGCTGATCGACATGCAGAACATATCGAAAGTCTATCAGATGGGGGAGACGAAGGTCCTTGCCCTGAACGGCGTTTCGCTCTCAATCGAAGCGGGGGAGTACGTAGCGATCGTCGGTACAAGCGGTTCGGGCAAGAGTACCTTGATGAACATCATCGGTCTGTTGGACAGCCCTACGGAGGGCGTCTTTCAGATTCGCGGCCATAGGGCAAACGGCCTGACCGGGAGACAGTTGGCGGATCTGCGCAACAGGGAGATCGGGTTCGTTTTTCAGCAGTTCAACCTGCTGGCACGTGCGGCTGCCTGGCGCCAGGTGGAGTTGCCGCTCTTCTACGCCAACGTTGCTCGCGGTACTGCACGCGAGCGGGCGCTGGAGGCACTGGCGCAGGTGGGCCTGGCCGAACGCGCGGACCACAAGCCAGAGGAGCTCTCCGGTGGACAGCAACAGCGGGTCGCGATCGCGCGTGCGCTCGTGAACCGGCCCAGCCTGCTGCTGGCTGACGAACCGACCGGCGCGCTCGACACGCGGACCGGTGAAGAGGTGATGGCACTTTTTGAGAAGCTGCACGAGGAAGGACTGACTCTTGTCATCATTACGCACGACCAGGAGATCGCCGAACGGGCCCATCGCGTGATTACGATGCGAGACGGGGTTATCGTTTCCGATTCAGACGCGGCGACTGCTACTGCGAGCGGTTTTCGCAACGGGCTGAGCGGGACCGCGCCTGCGCCGCTGCCGCGGCCCGTCGCGATAGAGCAGGATAAGGAAAAGATGTATGAAGCTGTTTAGATATTTCCCGGTCGCTGTGGACAGCATCGCCGCCAACAAGATGCGGGCCAGCTTGACGATGCTGGGCATAATCATCGGCGTTGCCGCGGTCCTGACGATACTGGGTGTCGGGCGCGGCGCGTCGGCAAATATCCTGGACGAAGTTGCGAGCCAGGGCACAACACGCCTGACGATCAGCCCGAGCACTGAGAGCGAAGGAGAGGGCGCCGGCGCCCCTGTTCAGACGTTGACTATGGGCGATGTAAGAGCGCTTTCCGACGCCGCCTTCCATCCGGATGTTGTTGAGGTCGTGCCCCAATATGGAGGAAGCATCCAGCTGGTCGCCGGCAGCAACAACAAGCAGACCCGGGTGACAGGGACGACTGCTGACTATGCCGAAGTTCACAGGCTGGAGATGGCCGAGGGACGCTTTCTGACGGAGGACGAGATCGCCCAGATGAGCAATGTAATCGTCATCGGGACGGTGGTTGCGACCGATCTCTTTGAGCGCACGCAGGTGGTTGGCGAAAGCGTGCGCATCGACGGCGAACCGTTCACGGTCGTCGGGGTGCTGGAAGAAAGCGGCAACGCGGGTTTCGGCAGCAATGACGACAGTGGGTTCATCCCAATTGGCGCGGCCCACGGACGCATCTTCAATGTTCCCCGCTATCGGGGCGAGTACATTGTTACGTCTGTATCGGCGAATGCGGTAAGTGAAGAGCGGGTGGAGGCAGCCGAGCTCCAGATCGAACAGACCTTGCGATTGCGGCACGGACTCGGCGCGGACGACGACAATGACTTTACCATCAGCACGCAGGCCAGCCTGCTGGACACGATCGGCACCGTCACAAGCACGCTTACGCTGCTTCTGAGCAGCATCGCTGCCATCAGCCTTGTGGTGGGTGGAATCGGCATCATGAACATCATGCTTGTATCGGTGACGGAACGCACAAAAGAGATCGGCCTGCGCAAAGCACTGGGTGCGCACACCAGCGACGTGTTGCTGCAGTTTCTGATTGAGTCGCTGGTACTGACACTACTTGGGGGCCTGATTGGAATCGCCATCAGCTACGGTTTAGCTCTGCTGGTGCAGAGAATCCCCAACTTTCCAATCGACCTTCTGATTGGGGTCGACGCGCTGATCCTAGCTGTGGGTGTCAGCGCCGGTTGCGGGTTGATATTCGGTCTGTACCCGGCGATGCGTGCGACCCGGTTGGACCCGATCGAGGCGCTGCGATATGAGTGATGATGTTGTTGAGAAGGTAGGAAAAGGAACGGCTGTTGTAGGTGCCGGGAGACAACAGGACAGGATCTCCTGCGGTTACAGATCTTATACAGCGGATTTCGGAACGGACGGCAGATACCTGCGTCATTTGGAAGGAGCATTCATATGAACTGGAAACATGTTCTACTTATTCTGTGCGCCGTGGTGGCTGGTGTCGCGTTCGGCGTCGGCTTTGCAGGTTTCTCCGGCCGGATTGGGCCGGAACAGACGGCGGCCGCAAGGGAATTGGCAGCCATAGCGGAGCCGATATCTGAAACGGTTCCGGCAGTCAGCATCGGGACCACGCTCATCCGCCCTGCGGACTCGGCGGTGGATCGCGTCACCGCGGCGGGCAATATCGAGCTTGCAGACACACAGCAGGTGGTTGCGCGGGTCGACGGCTACGTAGATGAGGTGCTGGTGGAAGTCGGCGACGCGGTCAGCAGCGGTGATCTGCTGGTGGCGCTGGACCGGGACGACCTGCGCAGGGCAGTGGACCAGGCCCGCATCAATCTGACGTCGGCTGAACTGCAGCTTGAAAATCTGCTGGCGGAAGCCAGCGCGGCTGAGCTTGCCGCGGCGGTAGCGGAGTTGAAGTCGGCAGAGGAAAACCTGGCCGAAGTGCAGAACGGCGCCAGCAATGGGGAGCTGGCTGCAGCGCGCAGCAACGCCGCCTCCGCATGGGCGAGATACGATGACCTTCGGAATGGGGCCAGCGAGAATGAACGGATCCAGCTGGCGGCGGCGGTGGAAAATGCACACGTAGCCATGCAGGAAGCCCAGACTGAGTATGACAAGGTCGCTTGGCGCGAGGATGTCGGAATGACGCGGCAGGCGGCCCAGCTGCAGCAGGCGACAATCTCCTACGGGTCGGCGCTGGCGGCCTATGAGGAGGCGGTTGCGCCGGCCTCACAGGCGGATTTGCAGTCGGCGCTGAGCCAGGCCCAGACGGCACAGCAGCAGTTGGATGATCTGTTGGCCGGACCGACGGCCGTGAACATTGCGGCAGCGGAATCGCAGGTCGCGGCGGCCCAGTCCAGACTGGACACGCTGTTGCGCGGCGCGGATGAAACGGATATCGAACTGGCGCAGCTGTCGATCGACCAAGCGCAGTTGACCTTGCTGGAGGCAAGGCTCGACCTGATCAAAGCGGAGCTGGTCGCCCCGGCTGCGGGTACTGTCCTGCGGGTCAACGTGGATGAAAGCGACCGGATTTCAGCGGGCACCGTCGCGATCACAGTAGCCGACCTGAGCCAGCTGCAGCTGACGATCGATGTCGCCGAAGTCGATATTCCCAAGATCAGCGTTGGTCAACTGGCGGACGTCACGATCGATGCCTTTCCCGAAAGGGTGTTTGCGGGGATGATCAGCGGCATTGAACCATCGAGCAGCGCCCAGGAGGGGGTGATCGACTACCCGGTAACGGTGCGGCTGATCGATGAGGCCCTGACGGGGGTGCGGCCGGGCATGACGGCTGTTGCCACCCTGCGCAGCGAACCGGCGGCGACCCGCTGGCTGGTTCCCACGACCGCAGTTCAGGAAAACGACGGCGAGACGGTGGTGATGAAGTCGAGAGACGAAGATGCGCTGCCGGTCGCCGTGGTGGTGGAAGGCGTTCAGGGTGAATGGACTGTTGTTCGTTCAACACAGTTGCAGAGCGGCGATGAAGTGCTCGGCGCCACCACCTTCGTCAAGCAGGAGGATGAATGGGTACCCTTTTCGGGGCCGCCTCCGGGCGCTCCTGGCGCCGGCGGCAGGTCTCCCTAAGAGGCGAGAGAGAAGTGGGCTGGGAGCGGCGCATGCTGCAGGAGCAGATTGCGCTGAATCCACCAGAGCTCATATGCTGACAGTCTGAGCCGCACAGACGCGAGAGACCCTGACGCCATGCCAGTCGAGCAGCTTGCCCTCGCAGGAGGAACCAGTTATAACGGGCCTATGCCGGAAGAACGCATTCTGATCGTTGACGACGATCGCGAAATCGTGCGCCTGCTGAGGAGCTATTTGGAGCGGGAGCGGTACGCCGTATCTGTCGCCTATGACGGCGAAACCGCTCTTAATGCGTTACGGCGGGAGTCGCCTGACTTGATGTTGCTGGACCTGATGCTGCCGGACAGGGATGGTTGGGAGGTCACCCGTACGGTCCGCGGCGACGAGAAGCTGGCGAACACGCTGATCATCATGCTGACGGCGCGGGTCGAGGATACGGACAAGATCATCGGCCTGGAGCTGGGTGCGGACGATTATGTTACGAAGCCGTTCAATCCGCGTGAAGTGGTGGCGCGAGTGCGGGCGCTGCTGCGGCGCAGCCAGCGGAGCACGGGGCGAGCGACGAAGTTGATTGTTGGGGCTCTACAGATGGACGTGGAGCGCCGCGACGTGCAGGTGCGGGGCACGGCCGTGGAACTGACGCCGACGGAGTTCAGTCTTCTGCAGACGCTGATGAAAAGCCCCGGCTATGTCTTCACACGCACGGAACTGATGGACAGGGCATTGGGGTACGATTACAGCGGCGCCGACCGGATGCTGGACAGCCACATCAAGAACCTGCGCCGCAAGATCGAGGCAGACCCGCGTAAGCCGCAGCTTGTCCAGACGGTCTACGGCGTTGGCTACCGGCTGGCTGGAGAGCGGGAATGAACCGGCTATGGGTGCGGTTAAGCCTGGCATTTGCGGCGATCATCGTTATCACCTTTGGCACCATTTCGGTCACGGCGCGACGGTTCTTCAACGACAGTAATCTGCGCTCGCTGGCTCTCTTCTATTTTGAGAGGCCGGCTGGCCTAACGAATCAATTGGAAGAGCATTATGCCAGCCATGGCAGCTGGCAGGACGTCTCAACATTGCTGGAGGGAGCCGATTCCGCTCTATTTTTCACTGCAGCCCGCAGAAGAATCCTGATACTTACCGACCCGGAAGGGCAGGTTCTCTACGCAACCGCGGGCACGGAGAGGCCAGACCACCTGGAGACTCACCAGTTGCAGCAGTCTCTACCCATCCGTGTCGAAGGGCAGATCGTCGGCTTCCTCGACCTGGTCCACCAGCAGCGGCCGCCTGGGCGTGTCTTTTCTTTTTCAGCACCGGATGACATCCCGGCAGGCCTTGCGGAGCGGACCAGCGCGTTCTTGTTGCAGCTTCTTCTGCTTGGCGCCATACTGGCGATCGTCTTCGGCATGTTGGTCAGCCGCTGGCTGTCTGCGCCCCTCATTCATCTTGTGAGTGGGACGCAGGCCATCGCCAAGGGCGATCTCAGTTTTCGCGTGGCAGAACAGGGCAGCGCCGAAGTGCGGGAGGTGTCACATTCCTTCAACAGGATGGCTGCTGCCCTGGAAGACGCGGAGACGCTGCGCCGTAACATGCTGAACGACATTGCCCATGAGCTGCGCACGCCGCTTACGGTTCTGGAAGGCAACCTGCGGGCAATTCTGGACGATGTCTACCCTCTTGAAAAGGCGGAGATCACACGCCTGTATGACCAGACCCGGCATCTGCACCGGCTGGTCGACGATCTGCGACTGTTGGCGCAGGCGGAGGCGCGCCAGTTGCCGCTGCAGCGCAGCCTCATTGGTTTGAGCGTTTTGCTGGAGGAGATGGCAGAACTCTTTTTGCCACTGGCGGGAGAGAAGCGTATCGCGCTGCAAACCGGTCTCCCGCCGTCACCGGTTTTTGCTGCCGTTGACCGGTTCCGAATCGCCCAGGCTCTGCAGAATCTCCTTGCAAACGCATTGCAGCACACGCCATCCGGCGGGGTCATCTCAATTTCGTTACAGACGGAAGAAGAGACGGCCGCGATTACAGTTGCCGACAGCGGTGAAGGCATTGCTGCAGAGGACATTCCACACGTCTTTGACCGCTTTTACCGGGTGGACAGAAATCGGACCCGGGACACCGGCGGCGTTGGGCTGGGGCTGGCGATCGCGCAGGCGCTCGTCGAGGCCCACGACGGTGAGATTGACGTAGCCAGCGCAGGCGTGGGGCAGGGTAGCACATTTACGATCCGGTTGCCGCTGGTGCGGGGAGAGGGTCTTCAGAATCTTGCACCTGCACACAGTGAAGCAGACCCCGAAGGCCGGACAACGAGCCAAGGTATATGATATAGCCGCTCCCCCAGCCCGCCTGCCCCAGACACCCCTGAAGAAAGTCCTCATGTACGTAGTATACTCTCTTGTCCTGACGACGGCAGACGTCTCTGGGTAACGCGCCGCGCAGGAGGGTGCAGTCCAATTTTGGGGTGGGAACAGTCTGGCGGGGCGTCAGTGCCAGCGGTGGCTGGCGTTGCTTACCGTCTTTGGGCGAGACGCAGTCCAGGCGCCAGGCCTGGCCGTATGGTGGAGTCCGTCAGTTGGGAAGGGTGCGAGGGCCGGCACATAAGGGGATCTGATGGGACTGGCGGGACGTGGTCTGGCTAGACACCTTCGATTAGGCACCTGTCACCAATATCGACACCCGGTCGGCGAGGCATGTTGTTGGGGGGGCGTTGCGGGGGCGGAGCCCCCGCACAAGGGAGGGCCGAATAGGCCCGACCGCCCAGAACTGCAGTAGCTAGTAGTTAGTAGTCAGTGGCGGCACTTATTCTGGCGGAAACTGGAGCGGGAACTGACCATGGCTTGGGTGCCTCCAGAGGTATGCGACTGCTCACCCCCGTTTTGGGATGCACCCCACGCAGGAAGCTGCATTGACTTTTCTGGTGTCGATTCTTATAATCATGGGACCGCATCCGCTGATCGACAGCGGATTTGTTTTCGCGGACGGAAACCGGCAATGACAGAGCACAGCTCCCATACCGGCGCCGATGACAACGGTTCTTCCTGCGCAACCAATTTGGCTGTCGTCGCGATTGGCGGCAACTCCCTGATTGCCGACAGCAGCCGGCCGGAGATCGTCCACCAGTGGGACGCGGTGCATGAGACGACCGGGCAGATTGCGGGGATGCTGGAGAGCGGCTGGCAGGGCGTTGTCGTCACGCACGGTAACGGGCCGCAGGTGGGGTTTATCCTGCGGCGCAACGAACTTGCCCTCGGCGAAGTCCACACGATTCCCCTCACCCTGGTCGTCGCGGACACGCAGGGCAGCATCGGCTTCATGCTGCAGCAGGCGCTCAACAACGACTTTCGCGAGCGGCAGATCGGGCGTGAGACCACAACCATTATCACGCAGACGCGCGTGGACGAGAGCGACCCGGCGTTCGACAGTCCATCCAAGCCGATCGGCAGTTTTCTGGATGAAGAGACGGCGCGCTCTTTTGAGAGCAGGGGCTGGCACGTTGTCGAGGATGCCGGGCGCGGCTGGCGGCGGGTTGTTTCCAGCCCGAGGCCGGTTGAGATCGTCGAGATCGAGGCGGTCCGCCAGGCGGTGGAAATGGGCTGGGTGGTGGTGGCCTGCGGGGGAGGCGGCATACCGGTGGTGCGCGACGCCGACGGCACGCTGCGGGGCGTCTCCGCGGTGATCGACAAGGACATAGCGAGCAGTTTGCTGGCGGTGGATTTGGGGGCCGACCTGTTTCTAATCAGCACCGGCGTGGAGAAGGTGGCCCTGAACTTTGGCACGCCCGAACAGGTCGATCTGGACCAAATCACCGTGGCCGAGGCCAAACGGTACCGGGGGGAGGGGCATTTTGCCGCCGGCAGTATGCAGCCCAAGATCGACGCCTGTATCGAATTTCTGGAAAGCAGCAGCAGTCCTCACGCCCACTGCCTGATCACGAATCCGCAGAATCTGGGACGAGCGCTGGCAGGGGAGACGGGGACGAGGATTAGTTTGTAGTTTTTCGTTGTTAGCTGTTAGTTTTTCGTTTTCAGTGGCGCCGCGTGTGGACGATGGAGTGAGCGCTGTGTGAACGAGTGGAGTTGCAGTTACTGAAAGCTGAATAGGAAATCTTTAACATAGAATCAGGAGTAGGCTTGTATGCAAACCGATTTGCGCGGTCGCGATTTTATCAGTGATATGGACTTCTCGAAGGAGGAGATCGAGACGGTCCTGGACGTTGCGCTTACGCTCAAACGGGAGCGTGCGCTGGGGATTGGTCATCCGCTTTTACGCGACAAAGCGCTGGCCATGCTCTTCTTCTTCACCAGCACGCGCACTCGCTCCAGCTTCGAGGCCGGTATGGCCCAGCTGGGAGGGCATGCGGCGTTCATCGACCACGAGACGACACAGATCAGCCATGGCGATACCGGCAAGGAGATCGGTGAAATCTTTGGACGCTACTATGACGGCATCGCCATCCGCCAGTGCGACTGGGAGATCGGCAACGACTACATCAACAGCGTGGCGGACGCCAGCCGCGCGCCGGTGTTGAACATGCAGTGCGACATCTACCATCCGTTCCAGATCCTGGCCGATCTGATGACGATCGTCGAGAAGGTCGGCGATCCCCGGGGCAAGACGATCAACGTCAGCTGGGCCTATGCGAGCAGCTACCAGAAGCCAATCTCGGTGCCGCAGAGCCTGGTCCTGCAGATGACCCGCTTCGGCATGAACGTGCGGCTGACCCATCCGCCGGAATACAAGCTGATGCCGGACATCGTCCAGCAGGCCCAGGACAATGTCGCGCAGCACGGCGGCAGCTTCGAGATTCTCGACGATTTCGACGCCGGCTTCAAGGGTGCCGACATCCTCTACCCGAAGAGCTGGGGCGCGCTGCTGACGACCGATGACGACGAGGAGAGCGCGCGCATCGGTCGCCAGTACACCGACTGGATCACCGACGCCCGCCGCATGGCCCTGGCCAACGAGAATGCCCTGTACATGCACTGTCTGCCGGCGGACCGCAACATCGAAGTCACCGACGAGGTCATCGACGGGCCCCAGTCGATCGTTTACGATGAGGCGGAGAACAGGATGCACGCCCAAAAGGCGGTTATGGCGCTGACGATGCGTTAACTGCAGTGGTCAGTGGCTAGTGGTTAGTGGTCAGAAACACCAGGGACGGCCAGATATTGGGAAGTGTGGGGAACATACGAGAAACTTTGAGATGAACGGAAATGAGAGAGGCCCGACCCGGCGCGTGGTTGTCACCGGGATTGGGATGGTGACGCCACTGGGGCACGATCTGGAAAGCTCCTGGGCCGGGTTGATGGCGGGTAAGTCGGGCACCGGCCCTATTCTTCACTGGGACGCGACCGATTTCCCCACGCAGATCACCGCCAGAGTCAACGATTGGGAGCCGCGCGACTACATGGACCGTAAAGACGTGCGGCGCACCAGCCGCGGCACGCAGCTGGCGTGGAAGGCGACGCAGGAGGCGCTGGACCGCTCCGGTCTGGACCTTTCGCAGGAGGACCGCTCGCGCGTCGGCGTGGAGATGGGGCTGGCCTTCGGCGGCTGGGACATTGTTGAGGAGGAGGGCCGCAAGCTGGAGGAAAACGGCCCCAAACGCTTCAATCCGGCCAGCGCCACCGCCGCATTGATCAGCAGCGCGCCGACATTCATCGCCATCAAGCACGGCATCACCGGCCCCACTAACAGCCAGGTGACGGCGTGCGCGACCGGCATCACCAGCATCGGGGAAGCCGCGCGGCGACTCCAGCGCGGGGAGGCGGATGTGATGCTGACCGGCGGGGCGGAGGGCTACCTGACCAAGATGGCGATCTCCACGTTCAGCCGCCTGGGCGCGGCCAGCACACGCAACGACGAGCCGGAAAGCGCCTGCCGGCCCTTCAGCGGCGACAGGGACGGCATGGTCGTGGGCGAGGGTTCGGCTGCGTTTGTGCTGGAAACGCTGGAACATGCGCAGGCGCGCGGCGCGCAGATCCTGGCCGAGTTCGCAGGCTACGGGCTGAGTGAAGACGCCTTCGACATGGTGGCCCCGGAACCGGGCGGGCATGGCGCAACCGAATGTATGCGCATCGCGCTGCAGGAGAGCGGCCTCGGCACCGACGAGATCGACTGGATCGTCGCTCACGGCACCGGCACAATTCTGAACGACAGATCGGAGACAGCGGCCATCAAACGGATCTTCGGCGAGGACGCCTACAACATTCCGGTCACCAGCCTCAAGAGCAGTATCGGCCACGCGATGGGCGCAGCCGGCGCGCAGAGCGCGGCCGCGCTGGTGCAGGCGATGCAGACGCAGCGCATTGCACCGACGATCAACTACAATGAGCGGGATCCGGACTGCGACCTGGACTACGTGCCCAACGTCAGCCGCGCCTGCCGGGTCAATGCCGGCCTTTGCAACGGATTCGGTCTCGGCGGGCAGAACGCCTCCTTGGTTCTCAAGCGTTTTACTGCAGTGGATAGTGATTAGGGGCTCGTGGTCAGCAACTGCAACTACGGGGGAGTGGGACGGCGTTTCCTTTCACTGTCCGCTATATGGAGATGAAATAATGCGTATTGAAAATCCTTTTCGCAAGGTCGAACGGCTTAAGCGGGTCAAGAACCTGCCCACCAATCCCCGCGAAGAGCGGGTGCCGCCGGGCCAGTTTGTGACCGAACGATTTCCGGTGTTGACCTATGGCCCGACGTATCATTACGCTTCGCTGGATGGTTGGGATCTGGGCGTTTTCGGACTTGCACAGGAAAAGAGCTTCACGTGGGAGGCGTTGACGGCGCTGCCGTCCAAGACCCAGACGGTTGACATTCACTGCGTCACCCGCTGGAGCAAACTGGACACGACGTGGACGGGTGTGCCCTGGCGTGAATTTCTGCGTCACATTGAGGTCGACCCGTCTGCCACGCACGTGATGGCCCATTGCGACGGCGACTATACGACAAACATCGCCCTGGATGTGCTCGACGACGACGACACAATGCTCGCCTACCTCTACCAGGGCAAGCCGATCGAACCGGACCACGGCTATCCCCTGCGTTTGCTGGTGCCAAAGAAATATTTCTGGAAGAGCGCCAAATGGCTGCGCGGATTGGAGTTCATGCGCGGAGACCGGCCCGGCTTCTGGGAACGCTACGGTTACCACATGGAGGGGGACCCCTGGCTGGAGGAGCGGTTCAGCTAGCCTTCAGTAAGCCCAAACAGATGTCGGATTTAACCGTTGCGGGGCGCACCTTGGGCCCCGCTGAATCGAAGAATGGTCCGCCGGTTCACTTGCCTCCGGCAGTGGAGCGCACGGTTACGGCCCGCATCCCCACTGCGGACGGCGCCTTCTACCTGCATCATTTCCGCAGCGCAGGGGACGGAAAGAACCACCTGGCCCTGGTACTCGGCGAGGCAGAGGGCGACGATCTGCTCGTACGCATCCACTCGGAGTGTTTCACCGGCGACGTGCTCGGCTCGCAGAGGTGTGACTGCGGTGAACAGCTGACGCGGGCGATGCAGGCTATCGCGGCGGAGGGACGGGGCGCGCTCATCTATCTGCGGCAGGAGGGACGCGGTATCGGCCTGGAAGAGAAGCTGCGCGCCTACAATCTGCAGGACGAGGGTTACGACACGGTTGACGCCAACCTGCTGTTGGGCCACCAGGCCGACGAGCGGGACTACACGGCGGCCGCTCTGATCCTGCAGGAGTTGGGCGTGCGGTCGGTGCGCATGCTGACGAACAACCCGGCCAAAATCGAAGGGCTGGCAGGGCTGGGCATCGCGGTGCGGGAACGGATCCCCTTGCAGATGCCCTCGAACCCGGAAAGCCATGCTTACCTGGAGGCGAAGGTCGCCCGGATGCGGCACATTATCAGGCTTAACGGGCAGGGCGGGACGGAGAAGAGAAGAGAGAGTGAAGAGGAGAGAGGAGAGAGAGAACACCTCACGCATGGTCAGGCGGAGGCGTACCGGCTGCAGCTCGATGGATTGCGCGCCCGTATACAGAGCCACAATTGCGGTGGGGCAAAAGAGAAGAGAAACACAGATGCATTACTTCTCACTCCTCGGCCTTTCGTCACGCTCTCCTATGCCCAGAGCCTCGACGGCTGCCTGACCGCCCAACAGGGAACGGCTACGCCGATCAGCGCTCCTGCCTCCCTGACGATGACCCACGCGCTACGAGCGGCACACAGCGCGATTCTGGTTGGCATCGAAACGGTGCTGGCCGACGACCCCGCACTGACGGTACGGCTGGTTGCCGGTGATAGCCCGCAGCCGGTGGTCGTCGACTCCCAGCTGCGCACGCCGGCGGACGCACGTCTTCTGCAGGCAAGCGGCAGCGCGTGGATCGCGACCACGGCCCAGGGTGCGCGGTCTTCACGCCGGCAGCGGCTGGAAGAGGCGGGGGCACGCATCCTGACTTTGCCCGCCGGTGGAGATGGCCGAGTGGATCTGGCCGCTCTTCTCGTCTGTCTCGGCGCTGAGGGCATCGGGGCGCTGATGGTCGAGGGGGGCGCTCGCATTCTGACCAGTTTCCTGGAAGGGGGCCTGGCGGACTATGCCGTAATCACGATCGCGCCGGTCTTTCTGGGCGGTTATCAGGTGATCCAACCGGCGGGCGCGGGGGACGAGTTCCGCTCCGTGATGCCGTGTCTGCAGAATATCGAGCAGGTGCAGCTGGCGACCGATACGGTGCTGTGGGGGGAGTTTGAGAAGGGAGTCGCGCGTAACGGCAGGTCGGCGGCGTGAGTTTCGCTGCCAACCGTGTGAAGCGGCGCGCGGTGCTGTTCACGGCGCCGGGCGCGGTCGAGGTACGCACGGAGGCGATGGCTCCGCCGCAAGGGGACGAGTTGCTGGTCGAAACGGTGGTCTCCGCCATCAGCGCCGGTACGGAGATGCTCTTTTACCGCGGGCAGGTTCCCGCGGGCATGTCCGCCGACAGTTCGATAGAAGGTCTGACTGACGAGGTCAGCTATCCGTTGAAGTACGGGTATGCCTGCGTCGGGCGCATTTGTGAAGCTGCCTGCCCGCCGACCCCACAAGGGGAAACAGCGGGAGTGGAAGGGCAGATCGACGCAGCAGGTAAAGAGGACAGCCGCTACTACTTCGCCTTCCATCCCCACGAAAGCCACTTCTGCGCCAGACCGCAGGCGCTCCTGCCGGTGCCCGCAGGGATGGCGCCGGCGCAGGCTGCGCTGTTGCCCAATGCCGAGACGGCCGTCAATCTGGTGATGGACGGCGCGCCGCTTGTGGGCGAGCGGGTGCTGGTGATGGGGCTGGGCATCGTGGGGCTGCTGACAACCGCGCTGCTGGCGCAGTTCCCCCTGGCTGCGCTGATCGCGGTGGACCCGCTGCCGCAGCGGCGGCGGATTGCCCAACGGCTGGGCGCGAGCCAAGCGATCGATCCCGGCGGCGTGGACGGCGCTGAAGGGCTGCGGGAGGCGCTGGCGGGTGCAGGAGGAGGGCACGGCGCCGACCTGATCTATGAACTCTCGGGGCAGCCGCGCGCTCTGGACGCGGCGGTCTCGGCGGCAGGATTCGACAGCCGCATCGTGGTCGGTTCCTGGTACGGGACCAAGGCGGCCGCGCTGCAGCTGGGGGGCTCCTTTCACCGCAACCGCGTCCGGCTGATAAGCAGCCAGGTAAGCACAGTTGCACCCCGGTTGCGGGGCCGCTGGACGAAGGCCCGCCGCATGGGGAGCGCGTGGCAGCTGCTGGAGAAGCTGCCGGCAGAGGAACTGATTTCGCACCGGTTCCCGCTGGAGGAGGCGGCTGAGGCTTACAGGCTCATTGACAGCTGTCCGGAGCAGACGTTGCAGGTCATTTTGAACTACAGTTTTTAGTTTTCAGTTTCCAGTTTTTAGTTGCGGTGGCGGCCGCGGTCCTGGTGGCTGAACGCAATCACCCAAGACCTCATACGGAGGGATGGATTCGATGTATAGATTGGCAGTACAGCGGGATTTTGTCGGCCAGCACTTCCTCATCGGCGGTGATTGGGGGCCGGAAAACGAGTGGCATTCCCATCATTACCGGCTGGAGTTCCAGTTGGAGGGCGCGGAACTGAATGAACACGGCTACCTTGTGGATATCGTGCACGTGGAAGAGCTGCTGGAGGAGTTGGCGGCCCGCTACCGCGATAAGACGCTAAATGACCTGCCGGAATTCGACGGCCTCAATCCGAGTATCGAGCATTTCTGCCGCATCGTCGCCATCAGCTTTTCCGAAGAGCTGAACGCGGACAATATCAGTGCGGTCACCGCCCGCATTTGGGAAAACGAAATCGCCTGGGCCTCTTACCGGGTGGAGCGCAACGGCGGCTACTGACCGCCGGCCAACGCAGTTCATGCGTATCGGCCTGCTCATCTACGGCTCCCTGGACACGCTCTCGGGCGGTTATCTTTATGACCGCAAGCTGGTCGAGTACCTACGCGAGGCCGGCGATTCGGTCGAGATCGTGTCGCTTCTTTGGCGCAGCTACCCGGCGCATCTGGCCGACAACCTCTCGTTGCGCCTGTACCGGCGCCTGCGCGACCTCCCCGTGGACATTCTGTTGCAGGACGAGTTGAACCATCCATCGTTGGCGCTGGTCAATCGGCGGATGCGACGGCATGGATCCCGCTATCCATTGATCAGCATCGTGCACCATCTGCGCAGTAGTGAGCAGCACCCGCGCCGGCTGCTGCCGCTGTACCGCGCGGTGGAGCGGTCCTATCTGCGCACGGTGGACGGCTTCATTTTCAACAGCCGGACGACCCGGCAGGCGGTGGCTGGACTGCGAGGAGAGAGGGAAGAGGAGAGAGGAGAGAGAGGAAACCTGGCGCCGCTGGGCGGCGTGATCGCTTACCCGGCTGCCGACCATCTGGCGGCGCCGGACGAGGGCGCGGTGGAAGAGTTGATCAGCGCCAGAGAGCGCGACGTCGGTCCGCTGCGCATCCTCTTTGTCGGCAATCTGATCGCGCGCAAGGGGTTGCACCATCTGATCGCTGCGCTTTCCCGTCTGCCAAGGGTCGACTGGGTGCTGGACGTTGTCGGTGATGAGGCGGTCGACAGCGCGTACGCGGCTGCGGTGCGCAGGCAGGTCGGCGCGGCTGGGTTGGAGGGCAATATCCGCTTGCACGGGCGCGTGTCGGACGGGGAGCTGGCGCGGCGGTATCGCGCCGCGCACCTGCTGGCGGTGCTGTCGTACGAGGGGTTCGGCATCGTATACCTGGAGGCGATGGCCTTCGGGCTGCCGGTGCTGGCCAGCGTTCACGGCGGCGCCGGTGAAATCGTCGATTCCGGCGTCAACGGTTTTCTGGTGGAGCCGGCGGACGCGGACGGTATCGCCGCGCATCTGTCTGCCCTGGCCGGAGACAGAGCGCGATTGGCCGACCTGGGCCGGAAGGCCCGGCGGCGCTATGCTTCCCATCCGCGCTGGGCGGACTCGGCGGCGGCGATTCGGGCGTACCTGGCAACTTGTGTTCAGTGACCACCGGAACCTGAAATGACAGACGCTTTCGACTTCACCCGCTACCTGGCCTCCAAGCGCAGCGTAGACGACCGCGCGCTCAACCGGCATGTCTGGCAGACGCTGGCGGATGCAGTGGCTGGTGAACTGCCGCGGGACCGGCCGTTGCGCGTGCTGGAGGTGGGTGCGGGCATCGGTACGATGGTGGAACGGTGTGTGGAGTGGGGGCTGTTTGCTCGCTCAGACTCTGGCGTCAGTTACACTGCGATCGATAACGAGGAGAGCAATTTCGGGGTTGCGCGGCGGCGATTGGCACACCTGACATCCGGCGGCGAAGCGGGGCTGCGGGTCCGGTTGGAAACGGCAAATCTGTATGATTTCGCGGCCCGGCGGGAAAACCGGCAGCGCTTCGATCTGATCATTGCCCACGCGCTGCTGGATCTGCTCCACCTGCCGACGGCGCTGCCCGTATTGCTGCAGATGGTGCGACCCAACGGTCTGTTCTATTTCAGCATCAATTTCGACGGCGCAACGCTCTTTCTGCCGGAAGTGGACACGGCGCTGGATGGCCGGATCGAGGCGCTCTATCACCGCTCGATGGACACGCGCATCACGGACGGTCAGCCCTCCGGCGACAGCCGCACCGGACGCAGGCTTTTCCACGCGTTGCGGGCGTGCGGTGTGGAGGTGCTGGCGGCCGGCAGCTCTGATTGGGTTGTGCATGCGGTGGGCGGGGGTTATCCGGCTGATGAGGCCTATTTTTTGAGTTGTATCCTGCACTTTGTGGAATCGACGCTAAGCGGGCATTCGGAATTGGACGGTGGCGAGTTCGGGGCGTGGTTGGCCTTGCGGCGGGGGCAGGTTGCGCGCGGGGAGATGGTTTATGTTGCGCATCAGTTGGATTATTGTGGGCGTGTGGGTGGGTGAGGGTTGCTGGTATTCAGAGTAGGCAGTGTCGATGCATTGGTAGAAATGGAGAAAGTCAACAGGAGATTCCGTCATTTCCCAAGCACTATGCGACACGGAGAACGGGGGCAAAGTGGAATACGCCTCTGTCAGGCAGAGAGATTTGAGAGCTATATCCAAAGAGATATAGATGCGTCAAGAGAACAGCGGGGGGAATGAATACTTTCAATCAGCCGACGCCCAAACTTTCAATCAGCCGTAACAGAAGGTTGCAATTAGTCGATGGCTAAAGATGTTCTTTACCCGCGGTTCGTTGAACGGTGTTTATCTCTACACCGGAGACTTGGCCCGGACTGCAGACAGCAAATTATTTGTAGTCGGTCCGTGAACGAACTAAAGATTTCAAGGTTGAACGGTTCACCGCGACAAGCTCCTGACCGGTGGCCGGTTGGCTGGGTGTGGGGATCTCCCATTGTGCGTGGACATATCCGGCCAAGGCTGTGGCGAGAGCGTCTTCGGCCATTGTTAGCGCTTCGGTTCGGCTTTTGCCGCCCGTGATAGCCTCTGGAACATCGGGGAAATGGGCTATGAGACTTCCATCTTCGTCGGGGGTGAGTTCACACGGATAGGCGTAGATCATGGTGCCATTGTCGCGCTCAACTATGTAAGCGGCAAGAACTGATGGAAATAGAAGCCCTACCTTACAGTCCGATACTTTGATTTCGTGCCAGCATCTTGCTAGAATCTCGTCATGGCTAATCTACAGATCAGGAACATGCCGGATACACTGCATGACCGGCTACGCCGATACGCGCGGGAGAGCAACAGCACCATGCGCGCGGTGGCGCTCAACGCGATAGAACGAGAGTTGGCACGCTGGGAGTGGCAGAAGCGTTTGGCTCAACGTCCCGAGACCGATCTTGGCGTAGATGCGGCCGCGCTGCTCGAAGAAGAACGCTCGCGTCGCGACAGCGAAATAGGATAACGCGTCTTACGGCGTTTCTCACTCCTCCACGGCCTCCCCGTCCAGAAGCTCCACAATCTCATCGACGATGTCATAGGCGGCGCGGGGGCGGGCCAGTTCGCGGGCGCGGGCGGACATGTGGGCCCGTTGACTGCCATCGACCCAATTGCTGACAGTGGCGGCGATGTCTTCGGGTGAATCGCGGTAGGCGCCGACGCCGTTGTCCACGACAAACGACACGTTGCCCTCTTCCTGGCCGGGGATGAATCCGCTCAAGAGGATGGGGAGCCCGCAGATGAGCGCCTCGGCGATTGTGCCCGGCCCAGCCTTGGTGATGACGCAGTCGCTGGCGGCCATCCATTCCTGCATGTTGTCTACAAAGCCGCATACCTGAACCGGAATAGGCCAGTCAGACTGCTGCAGAGACTGGCGCAGGCGCTCGTTGCGTCCGCAGATGACGACCAGTTGCGCGGCCTTCCCCGTCGCGGCCAGACGGCGTGCTACCGCGTGCGCGGTCGCCGCGACCGGGCCCATGCCCTCGCCGCCGCCGAGCAGCAGTACGGTAAACGCGGTTTCGATGAGCCCGAGCCGGGCGCGTGCCGTCTCTTTTTCCGGCAAGGCGCCGGCAAAGGGGGGCCGGACGGGCAGACCGAGCAGGCGGACCTGACCGGCGTGAAGGCCATGGCGGCGAGCTGTCGCGGCGGCTGGCTCGCTGGCGACAAAACAGCGCCCGGCCCGCGCATGAAACCAGCCGTGATGAAAGGATGCCAGATCTGTGACGACCGTCATGAATGGAATCGCGGCGTCCTCATGCTCAAGCAAGCGCATGAAGATATGCTGCATGAACGGGTGTACGGATATGATCAGATGCGGGCGGGGGGCTTGCAGGACCTTGCGTAGTTCGTTGCGGCTGATCAGATAGACCAGGCGCAGGGCGGCAGAGAACGCGCGCTCGTTTTCGAAAACGGCCCAGAGCAGCTTCCAGAACCAGAGGACGCGGGCAATGATCGGGCTGTACAGGTAGGGCATCTGATTTATGGGCCAGGGGGTGTAGTCGGTCCACAGGTCGACGATCTCCACCTGAAACCGGTCGGGATAGCGGGCGGCGAAGGCGGCTTGCAAAGCCTGGGCGCTGGCACGGTGGCCGCCCCCAGTATCGCTCATCAGAATCAGAATTCGGCAGGGATTCATGTGAAGGGGAAACTATGCCCGGCCCATAGACTGGTGCACGGGGCAGAGAGTCTCGTGAAACCGAAAAGGGCGCTGTTCTCCGGGGACAAGAATAGGTCGCCGGGTATGGAGATCGATTATACTGTAGACCGTATCGCGGGGCCATGTCACCTGTTTTCGGGGCGCTATGGAAGCCAAGCTGGCGGTTCTCATCTCGGGGAACGGATCGAATCTGCAAGCCATCATCGACGCGGTGGCGGCGGGCAGCCTGGACGCGCAGATTGCGGTCGTTGTCTCCAACCGCAAGGGGGCATACGGGCTGGAACGGGCGCGGCGGGCGCAGATCCCCGACCGCTACTTTCCGCTGAAGCCCTACCGCGACGGGCAGCGCAGCCGCGCCGAGTACGACGCCGACCTGGCCACGCAGGTGAGCGCGTACGCGCCGGACTGGGTGGTACTGGCCGGGTGGATGCACATACTCAGCGAGCAGTTTCTGGGCCGCTTTCCCAACCGGGTTGTGAACCTGCACCCGGCGCTGCCCGGGCAGTTCCCGGGCGCGCACGCCATCGAAGACGCGCTGGCGGCCTTTGGGCGCGGCGAAATCGACCATACCGGCGTAATGGTCCATCTGGTGCCGGATGCGCGCGTGGACGAGGGGCCAGTGCTGGCGCAGGAGGCGGTTCCGATCCGTCCCGGCGATACACATGCAACGCTGGCCGATCGCATTCATGCGGTGGAGCACCGGCTGCTGGTGGAGACCCTGCGACAGTTGGTGGGAAAGCGTACGCAGCCGGCAACGGGGACAGGGATGTAGAGAGAGTTAGCAAGAACGCTGTTCGGACAGGCGTGGGCCGAGTTCTTCAACCGGCCTGCGGAGGCGATGATGCGACTGGGACTCAATACAGGTTATTCCGGCGGGAAGATTGCGCTGCCGATGGCGTTGATACGCGAGGCGGACAGGCTGGGCTACTACGCGGTGTGGACGGCTGAGGCGTACGGCTCTGACGCGGTGTCGCCCCTGGCGTGGATCGGCGCGCAGACTGAGCGGATTCATTTGGGCACGGCAATCCTGCAGATGGCGGCACGTTCGCCGGCGATGACGGCGATGACCGCGATGACGCTGGACCAGCTGTCGGGCGGGCGCATGCTGCTGGGGCTGGGCGTGTCGGGCCCGCAGGTGGTGGAGGGCTGGCACGGGGTCGGGTATGCCAGGCCCTTGACCCGAACACGCGAGTATATCGAAGTTGTGCGGCGCATTTTCGCGCGTGAGGAGCAGCTGACCTTTGAGGGCGAGTTTTACCAGTTGCCCTACCGCGGCCCCGGCTCGTTGGGGCTGGGCAAGCCGCTAAAGAGCATCCTGCACGGGCGGGCGGACCTGCCGATCTACCTGGCTGCGATTGGCCCGAAGAATGTGGAGCTGGCGGCAGAGCTGGCTGACGGCTGGCTGCCGATCTTCTTCGCGCCGGAGCATTACGAGGCGACGTTCGCCGAGGCGGTAGCTGCCGGAAGGAAACAGGCCGGAGAGGCTGGCAGGCCGGACGGGTTCGACATCGCACCGTCGGCGGCGGTCGTGGTGGGGGACGATCTGGCGGGTTGCTGGATGCAGATCAAGCCGATGCTGGCCCTGTACATCGGCGGGATGGGGAGCAGGGGCAGGAACTTCTACTACAATCTGGCCTGCCGCTACGGCTTTGAAGAGGCGGCTGACAGGATCCAGACGAGCTATCAGGCCGGCGACCGGGCCGGCGCGGTGCAGGCTGTACCGGATGCGCTGGTGGACGCGGTCTCCCTGTGCGGCAGCCGCGCCCGCGTCGCGGACCGATTGCAGCTCTGGCGGACGGCGCCGATCACAACTCTGTCGGTGATGACCGACAGCATCGAGACTGTGCGCATGATGGCGGAGCTGGCGATGTAGAGGAAAAGGGATTCGACATTTTGCGCTGTGCGCCCACCGGAGCGGCACACGGTTCGCTCCCCTTTTGCTTTCTCTTCGTAACAACTAAGCCAAGATCCGTGTGTACTGTGTGCGGTCTGTCTAGCGGGATTATACCGTCAGAGTTTCTGTAGCGGGCTCGCGATGGTCATAGCGATGGACGCTGGGCATATATGGGAGTCGCCTCGCCTGTCTTGCCTGCGCTGGCATATAGTGGGAATGTGCCAAGACGCGGGGTGGGGGGGGAGGGGTGAAGCCTGGTCGCCGCGAGACAACAACTTCAAATTCGCCACACATTGCTACGGCGCGGACATAAGGGGGGGGCGTTGCGGGGGCGGAGCCCCCGCACAAGGGAGGGCCGAATAGGCCCGACCGCCCAAAAGCGAGGAGAGAGGAGTGAGAAAAACCAGCGCTCGCCTCGTCCGGCGTCGAGCACTGAATGAGGCTTGGTAGTTGCTTCTCTTCACTATTTGTTACTGCACAGCGCCCCGAGCTGCAACCATCTGCGTGGGCCTTTTCAACATCCCCCACATGATGGTGGCGCCGACAATGGAAAGGGACACACCCAACGTGTAAAGGCTGGTGTAGCCCCATCTCTCAATGATCTGGCCGCCGCCGAAGCTCACCAGCCCAAAGCTGAGGCCCATCGCCGTGTTGACCGCGCCGTAGGCCAGCGAACGCCAGCGCTTCTCGATCATCTCCATCTGATAGACCTGAAGGGCGGGCATGCGCACGGCCGAAAGGACCATGGAGGCAAACTGGCCGAGAGCGGCGGCAAACCACTGGGGGATGAGGATGAGCGGGATCATGCTGACAGCGCCGCCGACTGTGGTGGCCATGAGCGTCCAGCCGTTGCCGCGGCGGCGGGCGAGCAACGGCAGCAGCATGGGAGCGAAGATGGAGGCGAACTGCCCGGCACTGGAGATGATCCCGATTGCAAAGGTGGACATTTGCAACTCCGTGTCCATAAAGGCGTTGCAGAAGGAGTAGCAGGTGGCGCCGGCCGCCTGGCTGAACCAGACGAACAGGATCAACAGGCTGACGGGGGCGACGGGAAAGGAGCCCGGCAGAGTCGGTGTCTCTTCGTGTTTGCCGCTCCGCTCTGCATCGCCGATGCGCAGCAGGGGTAAAATGGCCAGCAGCAGAACAGCAGGACTCAGCCAAAGTGCCAGACGATACGGGGCAGGGCTGTCAAGTCCGACGCCGATCATGGATGCGATGAGGCCGGGTAGCAGGCCGGCAAAGGGGGTGCCGACGAAGGCGCCCAGGCCGCGCAGGACGCCGGTCATTGCGTAGGCGCTGTTACGGTTTTCATCGGATGTCAACCCCATGAGGGCAGGCACCATGTTGATGCTGAAGAGGGCGTAGCCGCCGGAGACGACCATCATCGAGAAGACGGGCCAATAGTAGCGGAAGAGCGCCGGCACCGATTCGGTCAGCGGCAGCATCGCCATGCCCAGAACGGTCACGATGATGCCGAGGCGCATGGTGACATTCAAACCGAGCCGGCTTCCCAGAGCACCGGCGGGCAGGCTCATCACCATGTAGCTCAATGCGCTGGCTGAGTTAAACACGCCAAAAAAGACCATGCTGTAGCCCAGGCGCAGGACGTAGAAGGTCTTGAGGAAGGTCTGGATGCCGAAAAAGCTGACCGCCACAAGCCCGACGACAATCAGGAGCATATTGACATCATGATGGAAGCGGGGGCGGTCTGTCCATAGAGACAGAATTTTGGTCATGGGAGCACTGTTTCGGCTGAAAAACTGAATCGGTTTAGGCGTTTAGATCAGACGGTTATCTTACACCAGGAACGGGTTGAAGGAAAACCCGAAATGGGTGGGGACTGTGTGTTGGAATGGAGCGCCCTGGGGGTCGATCTGGGGGCGGATACACTGGTAATCCGAGTAGTCTTATCGGGCGGACGCGCGTGCGTCTGCTTTGCGTAGTGTCCTGGGCAATATGGGTACGAACCGTCTACGAAATTGCGCATTGTTCGACGCAGTGGAGACGGCCCGGGTTGGGTTCAGGCTTCGATGGGCTTGGAGGTGTAGGGCTCCTGGCTGATGAGCTGGGAGGTCATGCCGCCGTCGGCGTAGATATTGGCGCCGGTGATGGAGGCGCTGCGGTCGCTGAGGAGGAAGGCGGCGAGCTCGCCGATCTCCTCCGGGGCGATCACGCGGCCGATGGGGATGTTGGTGCGCCAGAAGTCCAGGCATTCTTCCGGGCTGGGCGCGGCGTCTTGCAGGTTCTGCCAGATCTGGGTGTCGAGCAGGCCGGGGGAGATCGCGTTGACGCGGATGTTGTATTCAGCCATTTCGAGGGCGAAGCTCTTGCCCATCATGACGACGCCGGCTTTGGCTGCGTCGTAGGGGCCGGCGCCGGGCAGAGCGGCGTGGGCGTGGACACTGGCGATGTTGACGACGCTGCCGCCGCCTGGGGCCTGCGTGAGCATCTGCCGGCAGACCTTTTGGGTCAGAAAGAAGACGGCGCGCAGGTCGACGCGGATGATGTGCTCCCAGTCCTCGGCGGTCGTCTCCAGGAACGGTTTGGCGAAGTTGATGCCGGCGTTGTTCACGAGGCCGTCGACGCGGCCGAAGGCGTCGATTGCTTTCTGCACCAGTTCGGCCTGGGCATTGTCGTCGCCGACGTCGCAGTGGACGGCCAGGGCATCGCCGGGCAGGCTGCCGGCGACGTCACGTGCGGCATCGCCGCGGATGTCGGCCACCACCACGTTAGCTCCCTCACGGCTGCAGACGGCGGCGATACCGGCGCCCAGGCCGCCGCCGGCGCCGGTTACGATGACGGTTTTCCCTGTCAATAGCATCAGATTCTCTCTCCGTCCTGCGCGAGGGTTTGTCCGTTGGTATAGACCGGTTCGGCAACGGCCGCCAGCGCGGCTTTGCGGTCACGGCGCACGCGTGCCAGGTAGTCGCGCATCGTTTCGAGGCCGAACTCTTCGATCAGCTGGTCGCTGGAGACGCCCGGCACCTGTGAACCGAAGACCAGGTGGCAGTCCTGTTTGAGCCACTGGGTGAAGGCTGCGGTCGGCCCATAGCGTTCGAAGAGGGCCTTCAGGTTTTCCAGGTTATAGTCGGGATGGAGCAGGCGGCGGTCGAGGTCAATGCGGGCGGTGACCACAGGCGAGCGGCCGGTGCGGTCCCTGGCCTCGCGTTTGACGGCGAGGAGCTCGCGGCCGGCGACATCGACGAAGGTGGACTGTTCCTTCCAGACGGCGGCCATATTAAAGCCGAACTCCATCGCCCATTTGCTCAACATGCGGCCGCCGGCCCACATGGAGGGCCAGATCACCAGTTCGGCGCGGTTCTGGCAAAGACCGGAGCCGACCTCCCAGTAGTTGAGATCGAAGCAGATGCAGAGCCCGACGCGGCCGAAATCGGTCTCGAAGACGGGTGTTTCAACGCCGGGGGTGACGCCGGCTGCCAGCTCGCCGTGGGTGGGGAAGTTCTTGCGGTAGACTCCGACGATCTCACCTTTGCGACCGATGAGAACGGCGCAGTTGTAGCGGCGGCCGTCTTCGCTGACTATGAGCGGACAGACGACGTACAGCTCATGCTGGTGGGCGGCCTGGGAAAGCGCGGTCACGGTCGGCCCATCCAGGGGCTCGGCCACGTCAAATGGGTCGGCGGTGTCGAGGCAATTGCAGATTTCGGGGAAGGCGACGATATCGCTCTGCTCCTGGGCGGCATCGGCGACGTAGGCGCACATGCGGTCCAGCGTCTTTTGTAAACGGTCGGGCTCGTCTGGGGGCAGGGTGGGGAAGTTGACCAGGCTGATGTTGGCAAAGCGGCTCATGGGATGACTCCTGTCGGTTAGGGGGCAGGGTACAGGTCGCGTTCTTGATGCGATCATTTTCGCCGGGAGGGGCTGGTGTGTCAACCGGTGTGAATGGGGAGACTTGCGTGCCTTATTGATCCACGAAGAGCACGAAGAAAATCTGGCAGATCGCTGGAATCGGCTGCGACGATTGCAGCGCGGCGCGGGTCCAATGTAAGATTGGGCGAGGACTCTCCGACCACATATTTCTCCACTGAAAGGCCGCTCCATGTCGAACACACAGTCGCGTCCCAATATCATATTCGTGCTGACGGACGACCAGGGTTACGGGGACCTGTCCTGCCTGGGCAATCCAATATTGAAGACACCTGTGCTGGACCGTCTGCACGCCGACAGTGTGCGTCTGACCGACTTTCACGTGGCTCCTATGTGTACGCCGACGCGCGGCGAGTTGATGACGGGCCAGGATGCCTTGCGCAACGGGGCGACGTTCGTGTGTATGGGGCGTTCCCTCCTGCGCGCGGACCTGCCGACGATGGCCGACATCCTGGCGGAGAACGGGTATCACACCGGCCATTTTGGCAAGTGGCATCTGGGCGACAACTATCCCTACCGGCCGCAGGACCGCGGTTTTCATGAGACGATCCATCATCCCGCCTTCGGCATCACATCGGCGGCCGACTACTATGGGAACGATTATTTCGATGACCACTACCGCCACAAGGATGAGATCAAGCAGTACATGGGCTACTGCACCGACGTCTGGTTCGAGGAGGCGATGCGTTGGATGCAGGGCTGCCACGACCGGAATGAGCCATTTTATGCCTATATTGCGACGAATGCGCCGCATGGCCCGTATTGGGTTCCCGACGAATACAGGCGGCCGTATCTGGACGGCATCAGGCGGGACGAGGCCAGTTTTTTCGGCATGATCGCCAATATTGACGAGAATATGGCGCGACTGGAGAAGTTTCTGCAGGACAACGAGATCCGTGATAACACGATCCTGATATTCATGACCGACAACGGCACGGCGATGGGTGAGGGGATCTACAATGCGGGGATGCGGGGCAGGAAGACTTCGCTATACGAGGGCGGCCACCGGGTGCCCTGTTTTATTCGCTGGCCGGCGGCGGGGCTCGAGGGCGGACGCGACGTGGGCGGCGTGACGCGCGGGGTGGATATCCTGCCAACGCTGATCGAGCTGTGTGATCTGCAGGCGCCGGACGGCTGGACGTGCGACGGCCTGTCACTGGCTGCGCACATGCGGCGGCCGGACAAGGCGGTGGCGGACCGGACGTCGGTGGTGCAGTATGGGCACGCCAATGAAGGCACTCGATTTGGTTTCACGGGCAGGGAACGGGCGGCGGTGATGTGGGGGCGGTGGCGGCTGGTCGATGGGCGGGAGCTGTACAACATCGGGGAGGACCCGGGCCAGCAGCAGGACGTAGCCGGGGCGAATCCGGAGCTGGTCAAGCAGCTGCGGGGGCAGTACGGGGCCTGGTGGGACGGCGTAAGCAGTACCCTTACGAGCTACCAGCCCCTGACGATCGGCGCCGAAGCGGAGAACCCGGCGCGGCTGTGCAGCTGCGACTGGGCGTGGGTGTATGCGGATAACCAGAGGGGGATGCGCGGGCCGGTAATGGACAGCGGCACCTGGCACGTCGAGGCGGCCCGCGCCGGTCTCTACAGCTTTACGCTGCGCCGCTGGCCGGAGGAGTCCGGCCTGGGCATCTCCGACCCGGCGCCGGTGATGCAGGGGGTGGACGGCAGCTGGCCGGCGGGCAAGGCGCTGCCGGTTGCCTCGGCGTGGCTGCAGGTGGGCCGCAGCGAGCAGACACTGCCTGTGCCGCCGGACGCGACGGCGCAGACTTTTGAGATGGCGGTGGAAGGCGGGCCAACCACAGTGAAAAGCTGGTGGCATGACGAGCAGGGAAGCCCGCTGGCCGGGGCGTACTATCTGACCGCTGAACGATTGAAGGATTGAAACTGCAGTGGGTAGTGGTCAGTATCGGCGGTCAATCTGAATTTTGTGCCAGACCGCTGGCTATTGGGATTGGGGCAGGTCGCGGCCGTTTGTGAAGCCGGGGCCGCCGGCGGCCATGTGACCGTAGCTGGCGCCGCCGGGATCATCGGTCACCCAGAAGGAGAACAGTTGCCCTGATTGCAGGTGGAACTGTAGTCTGCATGGTTGACCGGCCAGCGCGGCGAGATTGGCGCCGGACGACCATTTCACTTCGGCGCAGGTGCTGTCCGCACTGAGCGCAGCGCACGCATCGGCGCCCAACCCTTCCACAGTTTCCCCGTTACCGTCCAACACGGACACCCTCAGTTCACCCTGCGGCGCATTGACGTTGACGAAGAGGCGGTCTCCGCTGAAGGTAACGGGCCGCGTGGTCAGCGTACCGCCTGCCGCGCCGGCTTCCATGCTGGCGAAGCCGTCACGGCGGAGCGTTGCCAGCCCGGTGCTGGCGCCGGCGTACATGACGCGCCGCGACAGGCCGGTATCCCCAACGCCGGTATCCCCGCTGCCGGCGGATCCCAGTTTTGGCGACAGGCCAGAAAAACCGGCAAAGTAGAAGTAGATGCGGTCATGGACGACGAGGCAGAGGCCGCCGCAGGCATGGAGGTAGGCGCGATTCCAGTCGCCTATCCTGCGGCTTGAAGCGAGAAAGGGGGTGCGGTCCGGGCGGCTGAAGTGGAAGCCGTCGCGGCTGTAGGTCAGTTCCAGGTCCATGGTTTTGGGAACGCCTTCGGCGGCGCAGATGTCGTTTTCGGGGCCGCGGAAGATGGCGAAGAGGCCCAGCATGAGGCTCTCGTAGGGGGTCACGTTGACGTCGTAGAGGGCGACGCGATGGTT
>WTGY01000176.1 GCA_011523365.1 Caldilineaceae bacterium | reverse complement strand
CCTCCCTTGTGCGGGGGCTCCGCCCCCGCAACGCCCCCTCTCCTAAAACCCCCCGCCGCAGCGAGTGTGTGGCAATATGACCTTGACGACCCGCTGCGACCAGGCTTCACCCCCCCACCCCGCGTCTTGGCAGATTCCGAGTATGTGCCAGCGCAGGCAAGACAGGCGAGGCAACTCCCATATATACCCAACGATCACCGCTATGACCATCGCAAGCCCGCTACAGAAATACTGACGGCCCATTCCGCCTGGACAGACCGCACACAGTACACACACAGAAAATGGCTTAGTAGTCACCAAGCTTCTATAGAATGACCTCCCGGCTCAGGAAAACGTCAACGAGCCCTACTTGAAGGTGCGATAATCAAGAAGGGTTCACATTGATTCCCTTCCGCAAGCGTCAAGGCTCAGTCCTCACCGTAGTCGAGCACCACCTGCAAAATGTCCTGCGGGCGCGTATCGATCTGCTCGTACGCCGCGGCCGCATCCTCGTGATCGATCACGTCGGTAATCAACCCCTCCAGATTCAGCTTGGGCATCAATGACAGCACCGCCTCCATGCGCCGCGCGGCCGTCCACCGATGCGACAGCTCAGGGCTGATGCCGGCTATCTGCGATGAGATCAGCTGAATGCGGTTGTGGTGGAACTCTGCTCCCGGGTAGACGTTGGCCAGCGCGCCCGCATACCACGACATCACGATCACCTTGCCGTTGTAGCAAGCAGTGCGGATCGCCTCGTTCAGAGCGCGATCACTCGCCGAAAACTCGAACACCACGTCCGCGCCGCGATCGTCCGTCAACTCCCGCACCGCCATCGCGATGTCCCTTTCATCGCCCGCATTGAAGACGAGATCCGCGCCGCTCACCCTCTTGGAAATCTCCAGCCGCTTCTCGATCAGGTCAACCGCGATCACCGGCGACGCGCCCGACAGCTTCGCCCACTGCACCGTCAGCTGCCCCAGGACACCCTGGCCGAAGACCACCACGCACTCCCCCAAATGCAGGTCCGCATCCAATATGCCATTGAAAGTAGTGTTCAGGACGGCCGTGAGCACACCTGCCCTCGGATCGACCCCCTCCGGCAGCTTGGACACCGAACTCGCCGGCAACACGTGCGCCGACTGGTGCGGGGCAAAACTGAAGACGACGTCGCCTTCGGTAAACTCCTTCACATCGCTCCCCACCGCCGTGATCACGCCAACGCAAGCATACCCGTAGCGCAGGGGGTACCGCCATTCAGGCTCGTCAGACGCCACGAACAGCCGTCTGCGACGGTCCTGCTTCCGTCGCCACATCGGCGCGTCGCCGCGATACACGTTCATCTCTGTCCCATGACTGATGCCCGAGTACAGCGAGCGCATTGCCACCTCCCCCGCACCCTGTTCCGCAAGCTCATCCTCGACAACTGTTACCTGTCGCGGCCCGGTGATTTCAACAGCCTTGATCTTGATCACTCTCTTGCTTGCCTCTCCCTACTGCTCCATATCGTTCACAACCTCAAATCCCAGCAACTGCCCCAAATCCTCAATCTCATCCACCCAGTCCCCGTAAAACAGGAGCCTGTGGCCCCCCGGTGTCAGCGGGTGCTCCGCCTTCATACAGTTCCGCAGCAGCCTCTTCGCATCAGCCACCCGGATCGCCACCGACGTCCGGCAGTCCCGCTGCGGATTCACATTGCTGTCAATCACACCGGTAAAGACATACATGCGGTCGAACGGCACATACTGGGCGATAGTCACCGTCTGCCCCACCTCCATCTGCACGTTCACACACGTGCTCCGGTACAACCCCTGGTGATTGCGAAAAGCGTATTCCTCCGATTCCTCGCTGTCCCATCCCCCCAGCCTCGTCGCGCTGAAGTCGTGCGACATCCCGATCAGATTTCGCCCCGTATCGATATGAATGTGGCCGATAAAGCCCGGCCGGTCCGCCAGATACCCGATCAGCAGTTGCGTGATCGTACTCGACAGGTCCAGCTGGCAGATCCCGGCCAGCCCCTCGTCGTTCAGCATCGAAAACGCCAAACACGGCAGCGGATACGGCCCGCTCCCCATACAGATGCCGTGCTCGGTGATACCCTGAGCCCCCTCCTCGGCCAGAATCTGCTTGATCCCCAGGTACAGCTTGCATGATTCGACCACGTCCTCCCTCGTCGGCTCGACCACATCCGTAGCCCCTGCAATCCTACTCTGCGCCAGCGCCTCCGCAGCCCCGGCATCGGCGTTTTGGTAGGCCGCAATCAGCCGCTGAGGAGGGATATCCTTGATCTCAAGCCCCAGCCTCTCCTTCGCCTGCCTGATAAAGCCGTCGCTCAACGGCGTCAGGTCGGAAAAGAGATGGATCCCGCCCCACCCTTCCTCTAACCACCTGCGGCTCGACTCCACCTGCTTCGGCGTATGCGACTGCTGGTACAGTACCTTCGACTGCCGCATCTTGTGAATAGCCTTCAACACGCCGATCTTCTTCCCCACGTCCGCGAAATCCGACGAAAGCACCGGAATCACGTTGCTTTTGCCCTTCACAGGCACGAAGTTATGCAGCCAGGCCAGCGGCGAAAGCGGCGCCTCCGTCGGGTTGAACATCACCGTCGGCTTGCCCCAGCTCGCAATCTCCTTCTGCATGACATTCGGAAACAGGCCCAGAATGAATACAAGGACACCGTCCTCGTCCTGTACCTTCGCGGCCGTGTCTACCAACTCCCCACGCGTCCGCACCAGCGTCTGGCCCGTGAATTCCACATCTCTCCCGTACGCCTTCAACTCCTCCCTGTAGCGCGCGGCCAAGCTTTCATGGCTGAACGAACCCTGATAGATCGGCCACTCTTCGTTCTCATCACCGGGAAAGCTGTCGCCTTTTGGCCTGCCCAGAAACAGTGTTCGAATTCTCGTCTTTTTCACAAAGATCTCCTTTTGGAAACCTGCCGTAACATACTGGCGCTGAAACTGAAACCGGGAGGCGTTCATCAAGCTCAAATCGGGCCGCCCATAAACTCCGGTCCCATTAAGCTGCAGACGGCTCCTCTGCGCGCAGCACCGCAATAAAGTACGCCCCAACCCCGACAACAATCAGGCCGAGCACAAGCCCCAGCGGCAGGTAGCCCACCGCCTGCAGCTCCGCAGCCGCGGCCGCGATCAAATCGGCGCTCGGTTCACAGCCGGCCAGCTTCTCCCCTTCTGGCCACGGTCCCAGCGGCCAGCCTGCATTGTTGCCGAACGGCATCGGCTCCCACTGCCATCCGGACGGCCACGGCTCCCCCTCGCCCGGCGTGGTCACGCACATGCGGCGCAGTGCGCGCACGTTCTGCAGCTGCGACGCCCGCGTCGCCGCCGTGACGACAAAGTAAGCCGCCACCACGCCGACACCGATAGACCAGTTACGCAGAATCCCCCGATACCTGACTACGGGGAGCTTCAGGATCACGCACAGCAGAAAGACCGCCGACACCACAAGGCCCAGCATCCAGTCCTCCACCCGGTCGCCCTGTCCCATAATCCAGGGCGGCAGAAACACGGCCACAAACAGGAACATGTAGAGCCCGTTCAGAATTGCCATCCCCAATACAATCATCTGCACCTTGGCGTTCCGCCACCAGGCCAGCGGCGCAGCCGTCACGAAGAGAATATTGAAGTGGTCGATAAAGGCCATGCTTGGAATGCCCAGCGCCGCGCCCAGGCTCAACTGCAAGTCGAACGCGTCGTTACGCGCCGCACCCCCATCCAGGCCGAGGCCGAACGTGTAAATGGTGAACTCATATCCCGGATATCCAAAAGGCTAGAGCCAGCCACAAAAGTGTCAACAGAACGTTGGCGGTGATGAGTCTGATGATTGTCACTCTAGGCATATAGAATTCATTTCTATGAGTCGTTCAATAGGTGGAGGCCTCTCTTCCCCGCCGCGGCCCTGCTTGTTGCGTAACGAAATACGGTAGTACAATTCTTCTACACTTATAGCCCACCAACGAAGGCGGCACCATGAAAGTAACCCACGCGCAGAAACTCGAACTCTACGAAAAGGGATATGTACAGATTCCGGGTGCTGTCCCACGCGTGATGGTCGACGCCGCAGTCAAAGCCATCAACCACTCTTTTGGCAAAGGTATCGATCCGGCGCAGATGATCACGTTTCAATCACAGTCATTCTGCCCGGAGTTGCAGAACGCCTCAGAAATCACCGATCTTTACAACAAAACGCCCGTAAAACAGTTGGCAGAGTCAATGATCGGCGCCGGGAAGATAAGTCCGATTGAACACGGCCAGATAGCAGTTCGTTTTCCCCTAACCGACGATCCGCCGCCCGCGCTGCGTCCCCATCTCGACGGGCTCTACTCGCCCCACAACGGCGTCCCCGCCGGCGAACTGCAAAGATTCACCATGCTGGTCGGCATTGCACTAAGCGACGTGCCCTCCGATTACGCCGGAAATCTGGGCGTCTGGCCCGGAACCCATAATCTCTACGCACAATACTTTTGCCAGAACGGCCATGACATCCTTCTGCACCAGGGCGCAGAAGGCATGCCTCCTATAGACTTGCCCCGCCCCCAAATGCTGACCGCTCGCGCCGGCGACGCCTTTTTCGTGCATTACCAGATTGCCCACTGCGCCTCGCCTAATGTCTCACCCCACCCGCGCTATGCCATCTACTTTCGCCTGCGACACGTCAACCTCCAGGACCAACTCTACGAGGCCCTGACCGATGTCTGGCTCGAGTGGGACGGAATGCGCGAAATCGTCGCTCAGCACGGAGAACCCGTTCCGACTTCCTAGCTTACTCGTCCTCCATCTCCAGCTGTCCCGCCCTCTCCATCGCCGCCCAATAGGCGTGGTCCGCGCTGTTCACAAGCGTGTTTTCCAGGCTGCGCTTGATCAACTCACCCTCGGCCGAATGCGCGCCCGCCGTATGCGCCACCGCCTCAGGCAGCCCCACCGTCAGCGCCACGTGCACCCCGTACACCGAATGCCGGATCGACGGAAACCCCGCCGCGCCCACGTCGTCCTTCCAGCGCGCCTGGTTCCGCGGGCTGAACTCAAACGGCTTGCCCACGTCATGGCACAACGCACACGCCCACAGCAGGTCCCTGTCGATCCCGATATCCCCATGCACCGCTTCCAGACCGTCTGCAAGGCCATGGGCCATACGGGCCACCCCGCGCAAATGCTCCGCCTGCGTACCGTCCTTCAGCGCCGGCGAGTCCGGTACACCCGACCCCCGAATCTGGTCGATGCGCGTAAACTCCGACTCTGACAGCGCAAAGGCCCATGCCTCAATCACCTGCCCCCGCAGCTCCTCATCCTTGATCTCATTGACCTCCGGCAGGCTCTCGCTCACACCCCGGCGCAGTTCGTCCATCGATGCCATGCGTCTCTCTCCTCTCTCTAGCGCGCAGCGTCCGGTTGCCTTGCAAAATTACGCCCCCACAGCAACGGGCTCTTCCCTCGCCAGAACCTGCGTCGAGGCGTTGGGGAAGATGGCAACCGTGGCGTCCGCCGGCAGCCTGGCCGCCAGCTGGTCGATAAGCGTCTGCCAGTCCCGGTAAAGGAGGTCGCCGCCGTGCTTAATCGCAAACTCCGCCGCCTGAAAATGCTCAGACACAATGTGCAGGCTTTCCCGCCCGTTGACCACCGCCTTCGGGTCCGGCGTAGCATCGGCCGCAGCTCTGCGCTTCAGGTACTGCTCCCAGGGCAGCTGCTGATGCAGACCATGATAGGAGATTCCGTCGCAAGCCGCGTTAAGAACGACCTTAAACGGCTCCCGCTCAAAGTAGGGCAGCGGCCACAGCGCCTTCGACCCCTGCACCGGGTCCGCATCCAGTGGATACCCGTTACAGACCACGACATCCGCCTCCTGCCGCAGCCGGTTCGGAATCGTCGTTCCGTAAGTTCTCTGCGCAAAACGTGCCCCCGCGCGATGCGCCTCAACGAAGTCGCCGACAAAAAGACCGGCAATCTGCCTCCGGCTGGTGATGACGCTGTTTACAACCATATCCAGCCCAATCTTGCCCGCCACCTCCTCAGCCACGTCCCGCAGATCCCGCACACCGCCGTCAATGAGCGTCACCTTGCCCATATCCTCCTCCGACGGCTTCCGGCGCTCGATATTGCCCTGTCCCCGCGTGGGCGAAAATCCGTGGAAATGAAAAATAGTGGCGAAGCCGGCCACGCCCGGCACGATCAGCTTGGCGCCGCCCCCAAAACCGGCCGAGCCGTGCGGAAAGATACCCCCCACACAGATCTTGAACTCGGCCTCGGCCACAATGCGGTTGATATAAATCGGCGTCCCGTCCTCCAGACTGCCGTAAGCAACCAGGTCCCCCGCCATGAAATCGTGAGAAGTCGTCGCATAAGTTGCCGCCACCTCCGCGCCAACCTTCTTCACCATCTCCTCATCCGTCAGCGGCCGGTGTGTCCCACCGCCGACCACAATTACCGTCTCGCCTTTAGGAACGCCGGCCTCAGCCAGCTCCTCCAGCACATACGGCAGCATCTCCGCCGCCGGCGTAGGTCGGCTCAAATCATCGACAATGATCGCGGCTCTCGCCCTGCCTCTGGCCGCCTCGCGAATACGCGCCGTTCCAATCGGACTATCAAACGCCCCCGCAATCTGCGCCGAACTGAGCGCTGGAGCATCCACGCTCCCGCAGACATGAAGTTCCCAGCCGGCCGGAAAAGTAAGCGTGCGATCTACATCCCCAAACCACGAGCGGGAGGGGACGGTTACGGTTTGCGGGCTGTTCATGGATTCTTCCTTCGGTTGTATCGGATGGATTCTGCAACACCTATTGAGTTATGAGGGGATGAGGTGGCTCTTCAAGGTCTCAATCAGGAGTTTCGCACGCGGAGAGCGTTGGATCACACTTGCTGGATCGATGCGGGCCAGAATTTCGAAGGAGTGGTTGCCCTTGTGGTATTCTCGTTTCCTGCTACCGCTGCTAGCAGCCTTTAATTGCCTCAAGACGTCACTCTTAGAAATGTTCTCGATGTCACTTCGTGGTGGAATCGCAGAGGAACGGAAGCCGGACCCAAAGAACTCTTCCAGTGCCGAGACATCTGCCAGGAACCAGGTTTCCATACACTGAACCATCAAATGCGCTTGCTCGTCTCTTGCGCCTTCTGGACGGTCCCAACCATCGCGGGAGAGCAGATGAAGCCAAGGGCCTCCGTTATTCACAGCGCTATCTTCGCTATCGACCAATAAGATAGGTATCGTTTCAGACCCTGATCCCTCCAATGCGGTACAAAAACGATTGAAAGCCTCATTTCTGCTGCCGCAGGAGACGACACTAGGCATATGACCCGACAGCCCGGCATTCTTGAAAAACTTGGAGAATCCTTGACGACATTTCGTTGCTAATTGGCCGCGACTGCCGCCCTCCACGTATACTTTCACCTTTACCACCGATTACCTCCCAATTCGCCGCTTCGCCAAAGTTCACCCAGCGAATACTCCTTGAGCCATTTGCTTAATGCATCCTGATCCAAGCGACGTACGGTTGTCGCGTTACTCTCTTTCTCGCAGACCAGCACCGCTTCGGGTACCTGAGACAGCGCATCAACTAGAGTGTCGGAATGGGTTGTCACAACAACCTGTGTTCGTTGGGATGCCTGGACCAACATCTCGGCGATGATTGGCAAGATATCGGGGTGTAGCCCAATTTCTGGTTCCTCAATACATATTAGGGGCGGGGGAGAAGGATGGCAGAGGATAGAAGCCAGACAAAGAAAACGCAACGTTCCGTCAGAGAGCCGCGTAGCCGGAACTGGCTGAAGTAAGTTCTTCTCGTGGAAAAAGACTTGAACCGTACCGCCCTGTAGCAACGTGGAGAAGTCTGTTACCTGATCGTAAAATAGCTCGAGTTGCGCAAGCAGAATATTTTTTGTATCCCCTCGATGAGTCAGGTAGTTTAGGACGAGAGCAAGGTTGCTAGCATCTTCTGCAAGAAAATCATTTGGCAGGTCGACTGTCTGGGGAAGACGAGGGGGCGTATTGCGACCAAGGTCCCATTCCCTATATAACTTAATCTGTTTGTAACAGTTCCCCAGATAAGTGATTTCAGGATACTGATCTGGGTCCCTGCGCTGCGAAAGCACGGACTGATCAGGTGCGAGATCTTCTCGTCGCAATTGTCTGTCTCGTCGTTCGCTTCCGCCTGCCGCGCCGTTATCATCAATAGCCTTTACGCTGAGGACCGGGCGTCCCCTTTGATAGCGATAGAAAAATCGTACATCCGGAGCTTGTTCATACTCTTTTCTTTCATTCTCTACTGCTTCATCGATCATCTCAAAGCTCTGTCCAATTGTTGAAAAGTAGAGTCTATGCCGCAACGACATCGGTTCGATTTGGTATGCTAGCTTAGACCCACTTGGGTAGTGAAATGTCGCATTCAACTCCGCGACCGGCTTACTCGCAGCCCCTTTCCACAACAGATCGGCCGCTCCACCGCCCGCCCGTATAGGAGCAGTCAAGTCGGTTGCAGAAGCCCTCAATAGATCTATTGCCTCCAGCAAATTCGACTTACCCGAACCGTTTGGCCCTATTAGGACATTCAATGCTCTAAGTTCTATCGGCAACGTGTCAGGGCCGAAAGACAGAAGGTTTTGTAATTGCAGTGTCTTAATGAACCTTTTGTCACTCAACATTTCGTTCCTCCCTGCGCCTACGACTGTCACTACTGTTTCTGTCACATTCTATCACAACCTCAGCCCTCGTACCTGCCCGAAAACTGTCCCTCCCCCTCTGTGCCAATATCTATGATCAGACGCATCAAAACCATTCGCAAGGCCAGATTGCCCTCCCAACATGCCTCCCCCTGTCAGAATTGCCCCATTTTTTGACAGCACCCCTTTCTCTGTTTATACTCTCACAGACTGACTAGGCAAGGGTCTGCAAAAAAAAACACGTCCAAAGTCGCACATAGTTCGTTCTTCGTGCCACCAGTCTCCCCCCTCGTGCCCTTCACCTCCTGAACAGGAGGAGGCTGGGCGGCCAAACCGCAGTTCCCGTAGAGTCGTTCGCTCGTCCTTTTAATTGGCCCCGCCTGCAATAGCTTCACCTATAATGGGGTCATCAAACGCTATCCCATTCAACTTGGTCGGCCACTGGTCGACCGCTATCACACCATACTTGCATCAAGTCAAGGAGACAGTCACAGATGAAACAGAAGAATTCCATGACCAGGCGCGATTTTCTACGCTATTCCGCCCTCAGCGGCTCTGCTGCCCTCCTGGTAGCCTGCGCGCCCGCGGCCCCCGCCGCCGACACCGGCGAAGCCGCCCCCGCAGCAGCGGCTGAAGAAGCCTCTGCCGCCGAAATGAGCGGCCCCAAGCAGGGCGGCACAATGACCTGGGTGGGCCACCAGGAAGTCGCCGGCCTCAGCCCGGCCTTCATGGGCCCCACAGTCCACTGGGTGATGATCATCAACATCCAGAATCCGCTCGTAACAGTTGACGAGTTCAACGAACAGGAACTGGTACTGGCCAAGTCCATCGACGTCGCAGCAGATGGCCTCACCTACACCTTCCATCTGCACGAAGGCGTACTCTTCCACGACGGCTCTGAACTGACCGCAGAAGATGTCGCCTACACTTACAATTACTACCGCAACCCTGACAACGGCGCCCCCATCGTCGGCCGCTTCACCGGCATCGGCTCTGTCGAAGCGCCAGACAAATACACCGTCCAGGTCAATATGGACGCCGTCAACGCCGCCTCACTGACCTCTTGGGCCACCGTCCCCATCGTCCATTCGGCCTATCACGCCGAAGTGGGCGAGGAGACCTACAGCACCTCGCCGATCGGAACCGGCCCGTACAAGCTGCGTGAATGGCGACCGGCAGAGTTCACCGAACTGGAGGCCTTCGACGATCACTTCCGCGGCAGGCCCAATATCGACGTGCTGCGCGAAGACATCGTGCCCGAACCCTCCGTGCGCATGATCGCCCTCCAGACCGGCGAGGCCGACTCCGCCGTCTGGCCGCTCCTCGTCGAAGACAGCATATTCCTCGAGGCCGATCCGGGCTACGTCAACTTCCGCACCCTCGCCAACTCGATAAAGCACTTCCCGCTCAATAACAGCATTCCGCAGCTGGCCGAAAAAGAAGTGCGCCAGGCCCTGATGTACGCCCTCGACCGCCAGCGCATCATCGACGAGCTCTGGAACGGCGCCGCACAGGTCTCCCACTCCAACCTCACGCCCGCCAGCCCCTATCACCACACCGGCCTCAAGCAGTACGGCTTCGACCCGCAGGAGGCCATGGCACTCCTCGACGGCGCCGGCTGGGCTGCCGGCGGCGATGGCATCCGCGCCAAGGGTGACCAGAGCCTTTCCTTTACCATCACCACTATTACCGGCGACCAGGCCCGCCGCCCCATCGCCGAACTCGCGCAGCTCATGTTCGCCGATGTCGGTGTCGAAGTGCAGCTGGAAGAGGCGCCGGTAGCGACCATCCTGCAAGGCATGCGCGAAGGTACTATGGACGCATCCCTCTACAACTGGACCTACGGCAGCGCCGTCGAGCCCGACCCGTTCAGTACCCTGCACTCCACTGGCGGCAACAACTTTGCCCAGTTCAACAACGCCCGCGTCGACCAGCTCATCGAAGAGGGCCTGCAGGTCGTCGCCTACGAAGAGCGTGAGCCCTACTATCACGAGATCCAGGAGATCTTCGTCGAAGAGCAGCCTGTTCTCAACCTGCAGTTCGACGAGTGGATGAACGTCTTTAACGCCCGCATCAAGGGCCTGCCCGAAGGCCCCAAGAACAGCTCGATGTACCAGCAAGCCTACAAATGGTGGATCGAGGAATAGAAACCCTTGGCCGGTGACTCGACGTCTAGCGAGTCACCGGCCACTGATTATTGACCTCTAACCACTGAAATTCGCCCTCCATGCTTACCTACATCGCCCGCCGCATCCTGCAAGGCGCCGTCGTGATTGTTCTGATCAGCGTCGGCACCTTTGTCGTTATACGCTTGATGCCAGGCGACCCCACCTACCTGCTGCTGGGTGAGGGCGAAATTCGCATTAGCCAGGAACAAATGGAGGCAATCCGCGCCCGCTGGGGGTTGGATCGCCCCCATCATGAACAGTTCTTTGTCTGGGCGTGGAACCTCTTGCGCGGAGATTTCGGCGACTCTCTGATCCGCAAGGGAATACCCGTGCGGCAGATGATCTTCGAGGCTATCCCGGTAACCGCGATCCTGAATGTCACGTCTCTGGCGCTCGCGCTGTTGGTTGCCATTCCGGCCGGCATCATCGCCGGCGTCCGCCGCAACTCCTCCTTCGACTACAGCACAGCCGTCGGCTCGACTCTGGGCGTTGCCCTGCCCAACTTCTGGCTAGCCCTCATGCTCATCGTACTCTTCGCCCTCTATGTGCCGCGTTGGTTCGGCGACCTGCCCCTGATCGGCCGCATTCCACCCTTCGGGCTGAAGTCGTGGCAGGGCTACATCCTTCCTGTCCTGGTGCTGACCACCGAACAAATGGCCGTCCTGACGCGCGTCATGCGCGCCTCGACCCTGGAAGTCCTTACCCAGGACTACGTGCGCACAGCCTACGCCAAAGGGCTGCCGAACATGATCGTGCTCGTCCGCCACGCAGTCCGCAACGCGCTGCTCCCGGTCGTAACGGTCATCGGTTTCCGTATCGCCTTCATTCTCAGTGGCACCATCGTCGTCGAAACCGTCTTCGCTATCCCAGGCATCGGCCGCCTTTTCACCGATTCGATCTTTCGCCTCGACTACCAGGTCGTCCAGTCCCTGGTCGTCGTGCTGGCCGTGCTCGTCGTCGTCGTCAACCTGATCACCGACCTCACATACGCCATCATCGATCCGCGGATTCGCATCAATTAGCGTGATTCAGCTCTTTCTTAGCACAGGCAATGTCGTCCGGTTAGCGCAAACCTCATACCCTGAATCGACAAACTGACAGAAAGCGAAACTGAACTTTTGAACTACCATCTCTTGGCGGAAACCCTGGGAGCGGTTAACCCATCAGGTGTCGCTACCGCTGTTAAGGCGGAGGATACTTCGCAGCCAGTAACGTTGACACAACAGAATTGCGGAAACTGTCGCGCCCCCCTGCTAAGGAGGCAGTGCATCTACTGTAGCACCGCCTATGCACCTGATTGACCTGTTTTTTGATCCTGTTCAGGGAGCTATTGCGAATTCGACCGGCAAGGCCTATAGTCATGGCATCACAATATGCTTGCGTTGGCCTGAAGCTCGAAGTCGATGCTGGTCAAGAGAGTTGAAGACGAGTACTTGCCGGAACGGAGGAGTTCATATGGGAAACGTTACGCACGCCCAAGTCCAGGAGTTAGTCAACAGCCTTTCTGAGACAGAATAGTCGCTCGCCTTTCACGTCTTGCAGGACCTTGCTATGAAAGACGCAAAGGTCGTTTCCCCAAAAGAACTTTCGCGCCTTGCCCGCATGGCGCTTGGAGGCAGTTCTCTTGACGAACTCCGCCAGCTTCTGGCTCTACAGGCTGAACGAATGAAGGAGCACTACGAACTGACGGAAGTAGAACGCGCCGATTGGCAAGCGGGAGACTTTAGTCACCGAGAGGTCGATCAGGTGTTGCAAATGGATGGCTCTTAACTCGTGCGCTACCGGAGTGCTTCCTGAACATGCCATTACAGAGTTAGAACTACACGTCTATCGCACCGCAATATCTTTGGGTTAAACTGTGTCGAATTCGACTACCTCGGCGGCAAACACTCAACTCATCTCTGAAACGGCCCACCGCTCCGAATGGAGTCAGGCCTGGCGGCGCTTCTGCGCCAATCGTATTGCCCTCGGTGGCTTGGTTGTGATCATCCTCTTGGCGCTGATGGCGATCTTTGCACCCTTCATTTCGCCTTACGACCCCATCGACGAAATCTTTCGCGGCATGCGCGGCGGCAGTCCTACCCCAGCCCATCCCTTCGGCTACGACCATCTGGGAAGGGACCTCCTCAGCCGCGTAATCTTCGGTACCCGCGTCGCCTTGCTCGTCGGCCTGCTGGCAACCGGCATCGCAGTTACTTTGGGCGTAGTTATCGGCGCAGTGGCCGGTTACCTCGGCAGTTGGGAGGACACACTGATCTCCAGGGTTATCGACACGCTCATGGCCTTCCCCATCATCGCCCTTCTGGTCGTGCTCGCCGCAGTTCTGGGCCCGAGCCTCGTTACCACCGTCGTGGTGATCGGCGTCACCGGTTGGGCCCGCTTCGCCCGCGTCGTACGCGCAGACATCATGTCCTTGAAGGCGACCGACTTCGTCACCGCCGCCCGCGCCGTCGGCGTGCGCGACTGGCGCATCATCTGGCGTCACCTTCTCCCCAACGTCATGGGCCCGATCATCGTTTTGGCGACCCTTGGCATAGGGGGCATTATAATTCTCGAATCCGCGCTCTCCTTCCTCGGCCTGGGCATCCGCCCGCCCAACCCTTCCTGGGGCGGTACTTTGGCCGATGGACGAGCCTTTATCCTGCGATTCCCTCATATTGCCTTCTTTCCCGGTCTCATGATCGTGATCACAGTGCTGGCCTTCAACTTCCTGGGCGACGGCCTGCGCGATGCACTCGATCCGAGGGAACGGGATTGATAAGTTTTTTCGACATTTCAGTCTCAAAGAGGAGTTCGTCATGAAGATCCAGTCAAAACATTTCACAATTCTTACCCTGCTGCTGACACTCGCACTGGCACTCACCGCCTGTGTCGCCGTCGCACCGGAAGCGGGCGGCGACGACATGATGGAGGAGGAAGGCGGCTTCGTCGTCGGCGTCAGCAATACCCTCGTCGGCAACGGCTGGCGCGAGCAGATGATCTGCGCCATCAAGGCCGAAGCCACCGCCAGCGGCCTCGTCGACAGCGTCGTCGTAGTCAACCGCAACGGCGGCCCCACCGAGCAGATCGCCGACCTTGAGGGCCTCATCTCCCAAGGTGTCGACGCCATCATTCTCAACCCTACCGATCGTGAGGGCCTCAACGCCGTCATCGAATCGGCCATCGCCCAGGGCATCGTCGTCGTTGCTGTCGACCAGGCTGTGACCGCCGAGGGCGCCTACGTCGCAACCAATGACCAGACCGCCTATGCCCGCCTCGGCGCCGAATGGCTCTTCGAGCAGCTCGGCGGTTCAGGCAAGGTCGTCGAAATGCGCGGCATCGACGGCGTTCCCGCCGACACCGACCGCCACAACGGCTTCATGGAAGCCCTCGCCAACTATCCTGACATCGAAGTCGTGGCCTCGACCTTCACAGGCTGGGACCCCTCAACCGGCGCCCAGCAGGCCCTCGACCTCATTACCACCCAGGAGATCGACGGCATCTGGACTTCCGGGATCGACTATCCGGTCGTCGAACAGTTCCAGGTCGCCGACGTTGACTTCGTACCCATCGTCGGCGCCGACAACAACGGCTTCGTGGAGCAGCTGATCCAGCTCGCCGATGCAGGTCTGATCGGCGCAGCCGTCACCAACCCGCCCGCCATCGGCGCCGTCGGCATGGCCATCGCGCTCGATGCGTTGACAGGCAACAACCCGCCTCACGAGACCATTCTCACACCGCAGGTCTTCACCACCGCCGATCTCGACGCGCTCAATGCAATCTACGCGCCCGACGAGCAGGTCGGTTGGAGCACTTACGTCGACATTGAACCCTACACCAGTTACAACGGCAGCGCCGACGTCTCCGCTTGCACGGCGCCGGGCGAATAGGCTCCCGCCCGCTGTTGGATCGAACTCGATATGAGTGAGTCGCAACCACTGCTTGCGACCTTCAGAGTAGCAAAATCGTATGGACCCGTCGTGGCGCTGCGAGAAGTTGACTTCGCAGTCCGCCGCGGCGAGGTTCACGCGCTTCTTGGCGCAAACGGAGCCGGCAAGAGCACCCTCGTCAAGATCCTGGCCGGCGTCCATCCCGCAGACACAGGCGCCGTCCACGTCGATGGTCGCGCCGCGCAATTCCATGACCCCGTCGATGCCATGGCGGCAGGCATCGCAACCGTCTTCCAGGATCCCGCGCTCATTTCCGATCTCACCGTCATCCAGAATCTCCAGCTTAGCCAGATCAAAGAGTCTGCCTTCACAAACTGGCTCAATTGGTTCGATCTGCAAGATCTTGACCTTGACATCCTCGTGCGTGATCTGCCGCTTGAAACCCTGCGAGTGGTCGACCTCGCCCGCGCCCTTGCCCGTGACCCGCAGGTCCTCCTGCTCGACGAGATAACCGCCGCCCTCACCGCCGATCAGGCCGAACGCGTCTTCGCCCTCCTCACCGACTGGCGGAAACAGGGCCGCGCCGCTGTCCTCATCACCCACCGGCTCGCCGAGGTAAGGCGCATCTGTGACCGCGCCACCATCCTGCGCGACGGCCGCAACGTCGCCCTCTTCGAGCCGAACACAGCCGCAACCGTTGCCAACGGTTCATTGACCGGTACCATGCAGGACGTTGGCGAGCATGAACTGGTCGAAGCCATGCTCGGCGCCGATGTCAGCGAGCTGGAAAAGAGTGACGAACCCGAACAAACGTCACAACGTCAGTCAGACTCCCGTACCTCGTCGCCGGAGATCGCTTTCGCCGTCCAGGGTCTCAACTCCGGCGAAGTAGTGCGCGAAATCTCCTTCGAACTGCGCCGCGGCGAGATTCTCGGCCTCGTCGCCCTTGAAGGCCAGGGCCAGGAGCGTCTTTTTTCCCTTCTCTCAGGCGACCGGCAACCTTCCGACGGCGAAATCCTTGTCGACGGCGGTCAGCGCCGCTGGCGCGCACCATACGATGCCGTCGGCGACGGCGTCGTCCTCATCCCAGGTGACCGCCTGCTGACCCTGCTGCCCAATTTGTCCGTGCGCCAGAACCTCGTCGTCCCCCTCTTCAGCCGCATCCGCCAGTGGCTGCGCATACCGGCCGACGAGCGCCAGCGCGTCATGAACGCAATCGACCGGCTTTCGATCGATACCCGCGCCGCATCGCAGGTGCGCCGCCTTTCTGGCGGAAACCAGCAGAAAGTTGCAATCGGCCGCTGGCTTGTGGCCGGCTTCCGAACCCTGCTCTGCTTCGACCCAACCCGCGGCATCGATGTCCAGACCAAGCGCGAGATCTACGCCCTACTGCGAGAGCTGGCCGCCAGCGGCGCCGCCATCCTCCTCTATACCAGTGAACTCGCCGAAATCCCCCTCGTCTGTGACCGCGTTCTCATCATGCACGATGGCCGTATCGTCGACGAACAGAACGCAGCGTACGCAACCGAGGCTTCCCTGCTCACCGCCGCACACGGATTGGAGGTCCCCGCATGATCACCGCGGTTCGGTCCGCGAGCTCTGCCGTCTGGCGCGCGGGGTTGGCGCGCAACACTTGGACACTGGGCGTCTGGCTCCTGCTCAGCGCACTGCTCATATGGTACGCCACCCTGATACCTGTTTTCGGCCAGTTCCAGGTCACCTCAATCAGCAAGAACAGCCTGCCACTCGTCTACCTGGCTATCGGCCAAGCCATCATCGTCATCGCCGGCGGCATCGACCTGTCCCTCGGCGCGTTGCTTCTGCTTACCAACGCCCTCGCAGCCCGCTTCATGGACGATCAGCCCTTTGCAATGGTGCTCTTCATCGCCATCGTTCTCATCGCCGGGCTCGGAATTCTCAACGCGTTCGTGGGCTACATCATCAGCGTCTCCGGCGTGCCCGACATCGTCGTCACGCTGGCCACAGGCTACATCTGGTCCGGTTTCGCCCTCTGGATCCTGCCATCCCCCGGCGGTGGCACCGCCCCCGAATTCCGCTGGCTCTTCACCGGCGCCCAGTCCGGGATCGGCGGCACCTACGTTATGCCCATCCTGATGATGATGGTTCCAGCAATTCTTGTCTTCCTTCTTTCCAGGCATACCCGCATAGGGCTGTCGATCTACGCAATTGGCAGCGACAGCGTCGCCGCCCGCCTCGCCGGCCTTGACGTCCGCCGCGCTAAAGTTTCCTCCTACGCCATTGGCGGCGCAATGGCCGCGTTCGCCGGCCTCGCCACCGTCGCCCTCACCGGCACCGGTGACCCCCGTTTCAGCGTCGGCGCCAACGCCACCCTCAACAGCGTGGCCGCCGTCGTTCTCGGAGGCGTCGCCCTCGTCGGCGGCACCGGCCTCGTTCTCGGCGCCGTCGCCGCCGGCGTGATCTTGATCATGCTCAACCCCATTCTCAGCGCAATGGGCATCGACCCCAACAACGCCCAGATCATCCAGGGCCTCTTGATCGCCGGCGTGATGATGGTCGGCGGCCTTGTCACCCTCCTGCGGGAGCGGTCTGCATGAGCCACTCCAACCGGCCCCCGCAGACCGACTCTGCCTCCGCCGCGCCCGGCCGTCCTGCCGCGGGTGCTGTAGCCCGCGTCGCCGCACTCGCCTCCGACCACCCGACACTTGCGCTGACAGGTATCCTTGCCATCCTCGTCCTCGTGACGGGCTTCGTCGAACCGAACTACCTCTCCGTCAGCGGAGCGCGTAACACTCTGTTGCAGGCCGCCCCGCTCGGCATCCTTGCCGGGGCCCAGACAATCCTCATGCTCACCGGCGGCATCGATCTGTCCGTGACCATGATTGCAACCGGCTCCGCCTACGTCGCCGCCAATCAGTCTCCCGAGGGCGCCGCTGTCGCCATCCTTTTGGGCGTCCTGGTCGGCCTCGTGGTCGGCAGCGCAAACGGTGTCGGCGTCGCTGTCTTTCGCGTCAATCCCCTCATCATGACCCTGGCCATGTCCGGCATCCTGCTCGGCCTCTTCACCGCTTGGGCACAGACCATCCTGCAGGGCTCAACGCAGATGGGTCCCTTCCTCAAACTGATCGGTGGCGGCTCTTTCCTGGGCAATCGCATCCCTTACAGTGTCGTCGTCTGGGCCCTCATCGCCGGGGGACTGATCTGGCTCCTCAGGCGCACAGGCTGGGGGCGGCTCCTCTATGCCATCGGCGATAACGAGGTAGCCGTGCGCCTCGCCGGCGTACGCGTCTGGCAGGTGCGCATCACCGCCTACATCGTGGCAGGTGTCCTGGGCTCCATCAGCGGAATCCTTCTCGGCGGCCGCACCGGCGCCGTCGACCTCCAGCTTGCTAACGCCTTTCTCCTGCCGTCCGTGGCTGCAGCTGTAATCGGCGGCACCTCCATCTTCGGCGGCGTCGGCGGCTACACAGGCACCATCCTCGGCGCGCTCATTCTCAGCGTCCTGAACTCGATGCTCACCTTCCTCAACGTCGGCCAGGCCATCCAGCAGGTCGTCTACGGAACGATCGTCCTGGCCTTGGCGTGGGGCTACGCTGGTCTCACGCGCAGGGCGTGAAAGAGAAAGATCTGCGGGCACGCTACGGATTGAGAGTGACTTGCCTGGTTTGGGACAGGAACCTGAACGGGGTTATTCGGGAACCATTCAGATGGATTAACCCAGTTTTGAGGGGGATAGCTGGGTATCAGAAGCAGCGGCAGGACGCACCTCCGGGAGAAACGTACAGTGACCATCGCAACTACAAGTCTCCATCACGGACACACAAAACTGAATCTCACCATGATGGACGTACTAGGCCACCTGATCATCTGGCTTCTGATCTCGTTAGTCACGTTTGGAATCGGCCTGTTCTTCTGGCCCTACGCGTCAGCCAAACTGATCATCAATGCCATCGAGCTGGAAGATCGGACTAGGTCTTCGGTCGGCAGGCTTGAGTGCCAACTCAGCGTCGGTCAGCAGATTGGGCACATAATCCTGTGGATACTACTGTCTATCATTACGTTCGGCCTGGCCTACCCTTTCTATTTCTTTGGCGTTGTCAGAACGGCAATCGACCGAACTAGAATCGTGTAGTCTATAGGCAGAAAAATCTCATAGAGGTGAAACAATGAGCGTCTCTAACGTTGCTATAGTCGGAACCGGCTTCATGGGCCCTGCCCATACCGAAGGCCTGCGCCGCCTGGGCATCAACGTGGCCGGCATCCTCGGCTCCTCCGCCGAGAAATCCCAGCGCGCCGCCGCCGACCTCGGCATCCCCAGAGCATACAGCGACTTTGCCGACCTCCTGGCCGACGGCGAGATCGAGTCCGTCCACATCACCTCCCCCAATCGCCATCACTTCGAGCAAACAAGCCAGACCCTCCAGGCCGGCAAACACGTCCACTGCGAAAAGCCGCTCGCCATGACCTCAGCCGAATCCGGCGCGCTTGTGCAGCTGGCTAGCGAAAGCGGACTCGCCGCCGGCGTCAACTACAACATGCGCTTCTATCCTCTCAACTGGGAAGTCCGCTCCATGATTCAGAGCGGCACCCTCGGCCAGATTCACTCCATCACCGGCAGTTACGTGCAGGACTGGCTCCTCTACCCCACCGACTACAACTGGCGCGTTCTCAGCAGCGAAGGCGGCAAACTGCGCGCCGTCGCCGACATCGGCACCCACTGGCTCGACCTCGTCCAGTTCATCACCGGCCTTTCCGTCACCGCCGTGCAGGCCGACCTCAAGACCGTCTATACTACCCGCCAGCGCCCCACCGGCGAAGTCGAGACCTTTTCCGCCAAGGTCCAGGCCCCCGACGCAACCGAGTCCATCGACATCGAGACCGAGGACAGCGGCGCCGCGCTCCTCCGCTTCTCCAACGGCGCCCACGGCTCGCTCTGGGTCTCCCAGATAACCGCCGGTCGCAAAAACTGTCTCCGCTACGAGATCGCCGGCTCCGAAGCCTCAGTCGCCTGGAACAGCGAACAGCCCAACGAGCTCTGGATCGGCCACCGCAACCAGCCCAACCAACTCCTGCTCCGCGACCCCGGCCTCGTCTCCGAAGCCGCCCTCGCCCACATCGGTTATCCCGGCGGCCACAACGAAGGCTACGACGACTCCTTCAAGCACTCCTTCAAGTCCTTCTACGACTATATCGCCGCCGGCGACCTCAACGCCCCCCAACCCTTCCCCACTTTCGCCGACGGCCACAAAGAAATCCTCCTCTGCGAAGCCATCCTCCAAAGTCACGAGCAGGAGCGGTGGGTGGAGATCGACGAGTAGAATTGACCCAAAACCGCAGGGCAATTGCATCAAAAACAGTGATATAATATCCCTGTGCGTGCGCCATCTAACGGCACAATCTTATGCTCACAAAGTTGGCACTTGAAGCGGGAAATCACGTAGGTCAAATTCAATGGCCTGGCAAGAAAGAAAGGTCATAAAGTAGCGAAGTAAAGTGAGAGGGCGAATGAACAACACTGAAACCGCTCCCGCAAGACCTGCTACCTAAGACGAGAGCTATACTGCTTGAATCCTGGTCTCCATCGGGACTAACCTAGGACCATCAGGAAAGGTAGTCGATACCTGAATCATCGAAGCTACAGGGATAGGCACAGGCCCTGTAGTACCCGCCAGAGATGACTTTCGTTGGCAAAGAGCCAAACAAAGGAGACGAACGGGAAGTCTAAGGGTAGCAGGACACGGATACTGTGACCGGAAGTCGGAATCGGCCTGAGTGCGGAGACGCATATGGTTGCGGAGCCATCGAGTACTCGCCGGAGCAACGACCGGCTACGGAGAGTGGGAAAGCCACTTACAGGGGGAACAGGGTGGCAGGTTTCGGCTGGCTGAGAGATAGAAAGGAATGCGCATGCAAACAGACGCGACACCCTGCCCCCCAACCGCCAGGGAAGCGGCGTGAGTCTGGCCGCTGCGAAAGTCGTGGAGAGGTTGCCGGAACCGGGAACAGACTCCAGAGACGGAAAAACTGTTGCAAAAGCGTAACAACAACAAGAGCCAAATAAAATATCGACCGACATAAACCGACTTAATCCGACTTATCACGCGCTATTACGTTCAAACACGTCCCACCATGTCAGATTTCGTACAACTCTCGTACAACACACGCAAACATTCGTCCGGCCTCTCCAGTGTCGGCGAGGCTCTGGTCACAGCCCACCACACAAACTGCATGAACTGCAGTTCAGACAGCACGCAAACTCTCGTAAACGCTCGCAATCTCTCGTACAACGCTCATACGAGACAACCTGCACCGGCAAGGCTCCCGTCTCAGCCCATCAGGCAAATCCCATGAACTATTGTTCAGACGACACGTAAACGCTCATAAACACTCGTAAACTCTCTACCAACGCTTATTTGAGAAAGCCTGCACAGCACAACTCGGCCGTCTTGCGCCACTTGGCTCTCACCCTCCTGTGCAGAGAGAAGGGCGCTAAAGTCGGTAGTGCTGCCAACCGTAAACGAGCCGGTTGGAAAACTGTCTATCTCCTGAAAGTGCTCTCCCAACAAGATGCCTACGCCCTGCCCAATTCCGGGTGGTCCCCCACCAAACAAGTGATATAATCTCACTGACCACTGACCACTGACCACTGACCACTGACCACTGACCACTGACCACTGACCACTGGCGAACAATATCGACAAAGGAGCAACCACCCCAATGATCCAACTAGGCTACGCCAGCGCCATCCTCCCCGACCTCTCCCTCGAAGAAGTCGTCCAATTCACCGCCGCCAACGGCTTCTCCACCGTCGAGCTCATGTGCTGGCCCGCCGGCAAAGCCGAGCGCCGCTACGCCGGCGTCACCCACATCGACGTCGTCGGCTTCACCGCAGCAGACGCCGCCCGCGTCAACGACCTCGCCGCCTCCGCCGGCATCACCATCAGCGGGCTTGGCTACTACCCCAACCCCCTCACCCCGGACCAGGCCGAAGCCCAGGTCGCCATCGACCACATCAAACGCGTCATCGAGGCCTCCGCACTCCTCGGCATCGGTATCATGAACACCTTCGTCGGCCGCGACTGGACCAAATCCGTCGACGACAACTGGCCCCGCTTTCTCGAAGTCTGGACGCCCCTCATCCGCTTCGCCGAAGACCACAACGTCAAAATCGGCATCGAAAACTGCCCCATGGCCTTCACCAACGATGAGTGGCCCGGCGGTAAAAACCTGGCCCACACGCCCGCCATCTGGCGCCGCATGTTCGCCGATATCCCCAGTGACAACTTCGGCCTCAACTACGACCCCTCGCACATGATCTGGCAGCACATGGACTACATCAAGCCGATCCGGGACTTCACCGGCAAGCTCTTCCACGTCCATGCCAAGGACGTGCGCCTCGACAAGCACCGTCTCGACGAAGTCGGCATCATGGCCACCCCCCTCGAGTTCCACGTGCCCAAACTGCCCGGGCTCGGCGACATCGACTGGGGCCAGTTCTTCTCCGTCCTCAGCGACGTCGGCTACGACGGCCCCGTCTGCATCGAAGTCGAGGACCGCGCCTACGAAGACTCACTCGAAAGCCGCAAAGCCTCCCTCGTCCAGAGCGGCCGCTATCTCAAGAACTTCATGCCCTGATCACGCCAACCAGCCGAACACTCGGAAACCGTCCATGTCTCTCCAATCCGACATCCGCAATATCACCGCAAACAGCGGCGCCGAAATGGCCGTCTCCGCCCTCCACCTTGAGACCGGCCAGCGAATCGACGTCGACGCAGGGCGCGTCTACCCACTCTGCAGCGTCCTCAAAATCCCCGTCCTCGTCGAAGCCTTCCGCCAGATCGAAGAGGGCCTCTTCACCCTTGACGACCGCTGGCAGCTCACCACCGCCGAAAAAAACCTGCCCAGCGGCATCCTCGTCTTCTTCGACGACGGCCTCGCCCCCACCGTGAAGGACCTGCTGACGCTCATGATCATCATCAGCGACAACACCGCCACCGACATGGTCATGCACCGCCTGGGAGAAGACGCCGTCACTCGCACCATGCACAATCTGGGCCTCACCGACATCCACGTGCCCCTGACCATTCGCGAGCTGTTCGACGACCTCCTCCCCTCTTCCGACCCCACCCAGGACATCCTCGCCCTCGCCAAAGGGCCCCGCAACCGCACCGGCATCTCCTACAGCCTCGGTCCCGACAACGACACGGGCACACCCGCCGCCCTCACCGAGCTCCTGGCCCGCATCTGGCGCGGCGAGACCGTCAGCCGTGCCGCCTGCGACGCCATGCTCGACATCCTCCTCAAGCAGCAGCTCAACGACCGCCTGCCCCGCTACCTCCCGCCCGGCACGCCCTGCGCCCACAAGACCGGCACCCTCCCCGGCATCCGCAACGACAGCGGTATCATCTACGCCGGCGACAACGCACACGTCGCCGTCACCGTCTTCTCCCGCTGGGATGACGAAGCCGTCTCCGACGACCCCATCGCCAGCAAAGAGCAACCCATAGCCATCGATGCCGCCTTTGGCCGCATCGGCCGGCTCCTGTACGACACATACTCTGAATCCTGACCCCATCCATGTCTGAATCCTCAACCCTCATCAGCAACGCCCGTATTGTCGACGGCACCGGAAACCCCTGGCAGTACGGCGACCTGCTCCTCACCGGCGACCGCATCGAAGCCATCGCCCCGCCCGGCGCCATTCCAAGGGCCAGCGCGGCCGAACTCATCGATGCCTCCGGCCTCGTCGCCTGCCCAGGTTTCATCGACATCCAGAGCCACTCGATCCTCTCGCTCATGATCGACGGCCGCAGCCTCTCCAAGATTAGCCAGGGCGTCACCACCGAAATCATGGGCGAAGCTTGGACGCCGGCCCCCGTCGCCGGCCGCCACACCGACCCCATGGCAAACGCCATCCTGCTCATGCCGATCAGCGACGAATGGCGCCAGCAGATCCGCGGCTGGACCCGCTTCGGCGATTGGCTGCAGGCAGTCGCGGATGCCGGCGTCTCTCCCAACGTCGGCTCCTTCCTCGGCGGTGGCACACTGCGCCACGTCGGCAAAGGTATGGAAATGGGCCGGCCCTCCGTCGACGAACTCGAGCTCATGCGCCGCACCATGGCGGAGGCCATGGAAGACGGCGCCTTCGGCGTCTCCTATGCCCTGATCTACCCCCCGGACTCCTACACCGACACAGACGAGCTGATCGAAATCTGCAAAGTCGTCAGCCGTTTCAACGGCCTCTACATTACCCACATGCGTTCGGAAGGCGCGCAGCTATTCGAAGGGCTGGAAGAGGCCCTGACCGTCGGCCGCCGCGCCGACCTGCCCGTAGAAATCTACCACCTCAAGGCCTCCGGCGCCGCCAACTGGCACAAGATGCCTTCCACAATCGCCCGCATCGAAGAGGCCCGCGCCCACGGCCTCGACGTCACCGCCGATATGTATCCCTACGCCGCCTCCGGCACCGGTCTCTCCTCGCTACTGCCGACCTGGACCGCCGCCGAAGGGCAATTTTTCGAGAATCTGGAAAATCCGAATGTGCGGGCGCGTATCAGGAAGGAGATACTGGACGATACGGACAGCATTGGCCAACCCTCGACGCGCGGAGGCGCCGCCGGCGTCCTGCCCGTCGGTTTTTACAAAGAGGAAAACCAGCCCTACGTCGGCATGAACCTTGCCCAGATCGCCGCCGATAGAGGCCTGGACTGGCTCGACTGCGCCATCGACCTCCTGCGCTCCGAAGGCCAGCGCATCGGCACCATCTCTCTCTCCATCAACGAAGACAACCTGCGCACTCAGCTGCCGCTACTCTGGATCAAGTTCGCCACCGACGCCGCCGGAGTCGATCCGGCCTGGGCTGTCGATCTTGGCCCCACCCATCCACGCGCCTACGGCACCTATCCACGCGTCCTGGGCACCTACGTGCGCGAGCAGCGCCTCCTCACCCTCGAAGACGCCGTACGCAAAATGACCGGCGCCGTAGCAGATCGACTTGGCCTGCGCCAGCGCGGCCACCTGCGCACAGGCTACTACGCCGATGTCGTCCTCTTCGATCCCCACACCATCAGCGACCGCGCAACCTTCGCCGACTCCCATCAACTTTCTTTCGGCGTGCAAGACGTATGGGTCAACGGCCAGCGCGTACTGCGCAAAGGAGAACACACCGGCGCCGTTCCGGGCCGGTTCGTCAGAAGAGATTAACCGTTTCTGGGGTTTCGACCTTCAGGAACGACAGTCGGGAAAAGGAGGGTACCAGAACAACGAGGAATTACAAGAAGGACTCGCCGTCCCCATTCGCAGCGCCAATTCGCTTCAACTCTTCATCCAGCCTCAACTTGTGCAGCTCCATCCGCCAAATGGGCAGGCTGATGTTCAAGCTGACGATTCGCCTGTTCAGCTGGTCTACGCGCGCTTCCCAGTCGCGAACACTGCGATGCCAGGACCGTGCAAAAGCCTCTCGCTCACTCCCAGCTGCCTGCACACCTGCGCACGTCTGCTCCCATCGCCGCTTCATCTCCGCACGCAGCGCTTCGATCTGCGCCAACAGCTCCTTGCGATCACCGATCCAGCTCGGCGTCAGATTGTTGTCCTTGAGCAGCTTGTTGGCCATCCGCATATCGTCTGACTCGTTGGGGAATCGGTCTAGCTGCAGCGGCTGTCCTTTGCCCGGGAGGTTTTCAAAGGCGCCGTTTGCAGCCGCCTCATCAAGCTGCTCCGTGATCAGATCCTGCCATTCGTTCAGCCCCCGCGGCCGCGTGCGCCGGCGAGGGACATTCCCGACCTTCGGCGAAGACACCTTCTCTGTTGCACGCGGCCTGTCTTGCTCGCTCATATACTCCCTCCGTCCGCCACCCGTATGTGAATCCTATCACAAAGAGTAGGCGAATCTCAAACTGGGATCGCCCCATAAAAAGGTGCCATAGCTAAAATGAACTACATCCTTCAGCTGTTTTGGAATCCCAACGACACCAGGCTCCGCGCGCTCTGGCGCGTGATACTACACTTCCTACTGATTTTTGCCGGACTGCAGATCACTACGGCTGTGCTGCGCCCCCTCTTTTCAGGAGCCGGGAGCAGCAGCGATAGCGGCCCGGACCCCACTGCAAATATGGTCGCCCTGCTATTGACCGGCTTGATATATGTCGTCGTAACAATCGTCGCGGCCAGGTTCCTGGATCGCCGCAGCTTTAGCGACTACGGTCTGGTCTGGAACACGCAGTGGCGCCGGGACCTGCTCTTCGGCCTGCTTCTTGGCGGTCTCCTGATGGGAGGAATCTTTGTCTTTGAGCTGGCCATGGGATGGATCACGATCGATGGCATGTTCGTTACACTTATGCCCTTCCCATTCTTCGTGGCCTTCCTCATCTTCCTGGTCCAAATGACGCTGGTGGGCACCTATGAGGAGCTCGTCTTTCGCGGCTATCAGATGAAAAACATCGCCGAGGGTCTCAACTTCGGTCCGCTCAGTACCAGAACGTCCCTCTTCCTGGCGTGGATCGTCACTTCCATCCTCTTTGGACTGATCCACGCCGCCAACCCCGGCGCAACCGTGGGCACGACCCTCAAGATCACTTTGGCAGGGATCTTTCTCGCCCTGCCCTTCCTCCTGACCGGCGAATTGGCCCTCTCCATCGGCGTCCATATCGCTTGGAACTTCTTCCAGGGCAACGTCTTCGGCTTTCCGGTCAGCGGCTTGACCTTTTTCCGCACCTCGATCTTCAATACCGTTCAGGGCGGCCCCGATCTCTGGACCGGCGGTGGCTTTGGCCCGGAGGCAGGGCTGCTTGGCTTCATAGGCATAATTGCCGGCTCTCTGGCCATGATCTGGTGGGTGAAACGCTCTCGCGGTACACTTGAGCTATCACTATCTCTCGCCGAGTATCGGCGGTCTCCGACTAACTGATGTCCCGGGTTTCCTGAACCGACTCCGCAATTGCCTTTCCCGTTGGTCTGAGAACGGTCTTCAAGAAAATCCTGTGCCATGAAATTTTCGAACAAAGTCAGATTCGCACTCTGTCGCTGTTCGGCAACCCCAAAGAAAGGCACTTGAAGATGAACCGAATCTCCTCCTTGTTCTGGAGCCCCAACGACAGGCGCCTACGTGCCGGGTGGCGGCTAGTCCTCCATCTTATCCTGGTCGTCTTCGCAATTGTGGCACTCGAGGTGCTCCTATCCCTTGCATTTGAGGATCTGGAAGAAACTTTCGCCCTTGGCATCGTTGAAATGGCCCTGAACGGACTGGCGATCGTGGCCGGCACACTGTTCGCAGCCCGGCTTCTTGACCGCAGGCCCGTTACTGATGTCGGCCTGCAATTCTCTTTCCACTGGTGGCGAGATCTTGCCTACGGGCTGTTCCTGGGCGCATTCCTTATGCTGCTTATCTTCCTTGTTGAACTGGCCCTGGGCTGGGTTACGGTCGCAGAAATCCTCTCTACGAACAGGTCTGTTCCCTTCGGCCTCGCAATTCTCTGGCCTCTGACCCAGTTCCTTGCCGTGGGCATATACGAGGAGCTGGTATCGCGCGGGTATCACTTCAAGAACATAGCCGAGGGTCTCAGCTTCAGTCCCATTGGCCGCAAAAGAGCTATTCTGCTTGCCTGGCTTATCTCCTCAGCAGTTTTTGGGCTCCTCCACGCCGGCAACCCCAATGCAACTGTTGTCAGCACGCTGGACCTCTTCCTGGCCGGCCTCTTCCTGGGGCTGCCCTTCCTCTTGACCGACCAGCTGGCAATGCCGATAGGCATTCACATCACCTGGAACTTTTTCCAGGGCAACGTCTTCGGCTTTCCCGTTAGCGGCACATCCAACAACGAGACCACCTTCATTGCCGTGCAGCAGAGCGGCCCCGACCTGTGGACCGGCGGCGCCTTCGGGCCCGAGGCCGGCCTGCTCGGCCTCGCCGCGATAATCGTCGGTTCTCTACTGATCGTATGGTGGGTGAAACGCACGCGGGGGGCGGTCGGATTCGCCCTGACCGTGGCCGAATATCAGTCACCCGCCAGTAGCGAAAGTGTCGCCGAACAGCCTCCTGTGGAATAATGATTGTCAGTTCGGTCCAAGTGGTACCGGTCACCGCAGAGCGGAGCAACAAACAGTGAGCACGAAGCTATGGGGAGGTCGTTTCAGCGGCGCACTCGACCCGCTGATGGAAGAGTTCAACGCGTCGATCGACTTCGACCGGCGTCTGTGGCTGGCCGACATCCGCGGCAGCCAGGCCTATGCGCGCGCACTGGCCAGAGCCGGGCTATTGACTGAAGAGGAAGCCGAACGGATCGTCTCCGGCCTCGAACGCGTTGCCGGTGAATGGGCCGCTGGACAGTTTGAAATCCAGGCCGGCGACGAGGACATCCATACCGCCAACGAACGCCGCCTCACCGAGCTGATCGGCCCCGTAGCCGGCAAACTGCACACTGGCCGCAGCCGCAACGACCAGGTCGCGACAGACCTGCGCTTTTGGCTGCGGGAAGAGCTCAAGACCTCACAGCAGCATCTGCGTACCCTGATCGGCGTCGCAGTAGAGCGCGCCGCAACCGAAATCGATCTCCTCATGCCGGGCTATACCCACCTTCAGCCCGCCCAGCCCACCTGCTGGAGCCACTGGCTCCTCAGCTACGCCTGGGCATGGCAGCGCGACGCCCTGCGCCTCCAGGATCTCCAGCAACGTGTCAACCTGATGCCGCTCGGCAACGGCGCCCTCGCTGGCAACCCCTTCACCATCGACCGCCACCACCTCGCGCACGACCTCGGATTCGACGCGCCTACCCCCAATAGCCTCGACGGCGTAAGCGATCGCGACTTCGTCGCCGAGGCGCTGTTCTGGGCGGCGCTCACCATGCTTCACATCAGCCGCTGGGCCGAGGACCTCATCATCTACTCCAGCCGCGAGTTCGGTTTCGTCGCCCTCGCCGACGCCTACAGCACCGGCAGCAGCCTCATGCCCCAAAAGAAGAACCCCGACTCCCTCGAGCTCCTGCGCGGCAAGGCCGGCCGCGTCTTCGGCAATATGAGCGGGCTTCTGATGACCCTGAAGGGTCTCCCCAGCACCTACAACAAGGACCTCCAGGAGGACAAGGAGCCCCTCTTCGACGCCATCGATACCCTGAACCGCGCCCTGCCAATCGCCGCCGGCGCACTCGCCACCCTCACCGTCAACCACGAAAACATGGCCCGTGCCCTCGTGCCCGAAATGCTCGCCACCGACCTGGCCGAATACCTCGTGCGCAAAGGCGTCCCCTTTCGCGAAACGCATCACGTCGCCGGCGCTGCCGTGGCCCTCGCCGAATCCCAGGACACCTCCCTCACCAACCTGTCGCTGACAGAGCTTCGATCTCTGCACCCTGCCTTCGAAGAAGACGTGGCCAGCGTCTGGAGCTACGAACGCAGCGTGGAGCAGCGTGACGGATTCGGCGGTAGCAGCCGCCGCGCCGTGCAGGAGCAGATCGACGAACTGCACCTCTGGCTCGGCCGCTCAGACCCCGAGTAGCCCGTAGGCTGCTTTCGCGGCCGCCGTCCTCTATGTCTTTCTTTGAACCTTGAAGTAGAAAAGGGGCGTTAAGGCCAGTTGGCCATGGGCAGCGCCTGCTGGCTTCCGCCAGCCAGCCGCTGGAAAAGCTCGATCGTGTTGCGGTCTTGGGGAACGTAGGCGGAAAGATAGAGGTCGCCCTGGGCGCTAAGGCTGACGTCCGTAAAGACTGTGTAACCCACCGGTCCATGCACCCGGTGCGTGTATATGTGGCTGCGCAGCCGGCTGTTGACGTCCTGATGGCGTTCGCGGCTCGCAGACCAGAAGGTCGGGAAGTCGGGAAACGCCGAGAGCACAGTGAAAAGCTGTCGAAACCGTTCCGTGTGGCGGTAGCGCAACGTCATGGCCCGCCACTGCCGCATTACCGTCATTGCATTCGAATGCCAGCCGTTTCCCAGCACCCGCCGCAGTGTAGAATCGGGGGCAAAAAGCATCCCCAGCAGGTTGACGCCCTCCGCCGTAGCCTTGGCCTCGCTTATCTGTGCCATACTGCAACCGTGAAAAGCAATCATCGCACGATTGATGCCGATGATATTGCCAAAAGTATCCATCAGAAACGCCGGCAGACCGATCGCGCTCAGCGAAGCCCAGGTCTTTTCGAATACCTCCCTGTGGTCTAGATCGGCGCGCACAACCGCTCTGTCAGCGGATTGACTGGCCAAGGCGAAAAACTCCCTCCTCTCCAGCGACGTCAACTCAAAAGCCCGTGCCAGATTCTGCAGGACCTCCCCCTCCAATCTCGCCTGTCTGCCTCGCTCTATCTTGCTCACAATTCTCTTTGTCAAGCCCGTCTCCTCGGCTAATTTCTGCTGGCTCCAACGACGACCCGTGGCAAAATCGATCTGCTCTCTTCGCAAGGCGGCTACGATCTTTCCGAACGTCTCGTGTTCCACTGACTTCTCCGTTCTCTCATGCCAGTTCCATCCATCGACCCCAAGCTGAATTCCTCCTGTAACATATTAGCAGCCTAAAATTGGAATTCAATGGGTTTGGGCTCCAATATTGGAAACCGGGAGCACCGGTTTCGGGACATTTTTCTGTACGCAATCCAGAAAAGCCAGTAACGTCCCCGAAACTGTCATTCGTGCGGCACAAATGAGAACCACCGTCCCTCACCCTATCTCCTTTCCGTCCGCCCTATTCCCCCCTTGCTCATGCCTCAAACCGAATGTCTTTGCCCAAAGATCTTGCCTGACCCCCCAATCAACAGAAGCCGCGGTAGGGGCAGACCTTGTGCTTGCCCTCTGCCTCTCAACAAGCAGGCAATCAACTTCAACCACCGTTGGCATGCATTCCCCGCCAGACCATTTCCGCCCCCAAATGCGGTCTGAACCCCGCCCAAATACCGATGTTGACAAGGAGCGCGTCTGTTGTTAGAATTGCTCATCCAATACCGCCCAATCCGCCGCACTGAAAATGCAATAGGAAAAAGCGAGACATGGCCAACCTGATTGAAGTCCGCAACCTCCAGACGCAATTCTTCACCCAGGACGGAATCGTCCACGCGGTGAACGGCATTACCTATGATGTCGCTGAGGGAGAGACGGTCGCAATCGTAGGTGAATCCGGTAGCGGCAAAAGCGTCGGCGTCATGTCCCTCATCCGCCTGATTCCCGAACCACCGGGAAAGATTGTCAACGGTGAGGTGAATTTCGACGGCCAGGATCTCCTGCAACTCAACGAAGAAGAACTGCGGCAGATCCGCGGCAATCGTATCGCCATGATCTTCCAGGACCCAATGACCTCCCTCAACCCGGTCCTGACCATCGGGCGCCAGATCACCGAAGCTTTGGAACTCCATCTCAACATGAACCGGGAGGAAAGCCGCGCCCGCGCCATCGAGCTATTGGAGTTGGTCGGCATCCCCGACGCAGGCGCCAGACTCGATGACTATCCGCACCAGTTCTCCGGTGGCATGCGCCAGCGTGTCATGATCGCCATGGGCCTCAGTTGTAACCCCCAATTGCTTATTGCCGACGAGCCGACGACCGCCCTCGACGTCACAATTCAGGCCCAGATCGTCGACCTCGTCACCCGCCTGCAGAGCGAGCTCGGCATGGCCATCATCTGGATCACCCACGACCTCGGCGTCGTGGCCGGTCTGGCCGATCGGGTGCTTGTTATGTATGCCGGATTCATCGTCGAAGAAGGACCGGTCGACGTGATCTACGGCCAGCCCAGGCACCCCTATACCCTCGGCCTGCTGCGCTCAATCCCGAGGCTCGACCTGGGAAGGCAGAAGAGGCTCATCCCTATCGAGGGCCTGCCGCCCGACCTGCTTGACCCGCCCCAAAGCTGCCCCTTCGCACCCCGCTGTCCCTTCGTAATCGACAAATGCCTTGAAGAGAATCCGCCGTTGATGGCAATTAGTGCTGTCCGCAGTTCAGCCTGCTGGGTGGATCTGTCCGACGTTGAAATCTATGACACAAGCGCCGACGAACAGGTGGAGGCCGTCGCATGACCACACAGAACTCTGATGCCGCAGGCGCAGCGTCTGCTCAGGCAACGAGCCAGAACGATGTACTTCTGACTGTATCCAACCTGAAAATGCACTTCCCCATCACCCGCGGCATCATCCTGCAGCGGCAGGTGGGCAGCATCAAGGCCGTAGACGGCATCACCTTCGATCTGATGCGCGGCGAAACGCTCGGCCTCGTTGGAGAGTCCGGCTGCGGCAAATCCACCACCGGACGCGCCATCCTCCAACTCTACGAACCCACCGATGGCGAGGTCGTCTTTGAAGGCCAGGACCTGACCAACATCAACAGCGGCGAACTGCGCCGCATGCGGCGACGCATGCAGATGATCTTTCAGGATCCCTACGCCTCCCTCAATCCCCGCATGACAGTCGGCAGCATCGTCGGCGAACCGCTGGAAGTCCACAAGATCGGCGGCTCCCGTCGCGAACAGCAGCAGCGCGTCCAGGAGCTTCTCGAAATCGTCGGCCTCAATCCCTACTTCATCAACCGCTACCCGCACGAGTTCTCCGGCGGCCAGCGCCAGCGAATCGGCGTGGCCCGCGCCCTGGCGGTCAACCCCTCATTCATCGTCTGCGACGAGCCCATTTCAGCGCTCGACGTCTCGATTCAGGCGCAGGTGATCAATCTTCTCGAAGACCTGCAGAGCGAAATGGGTCTGACCTACCTCTTCATCGCCCACGATCTCTCCGTCGTGCGCCATATCTCCGACCGCATCGCCGTGATGTATCTGGGCAAAATCGTCGAGCTGGCAGACCGAGAAGTTCTGTACGAAAACCCGCTCCACCCCTATACCCAGGCTCTCCTTTCCGCCGTGCCGATTCCCGACCCGCAGGTCGAAAAGAAAAGGCAGCGCATCATTCTCGAAGGCGACGTTCCCAGCCCCGCCGAGCCGCCAACAGGTTGCAATTTCAACACACGCTGCCCGCAGGTTATGGACATCTGTCACCAGTACGAACCATCTTTCACCGACGTGGGCGACGGACACCGCGTGGCCTGCTTCCTTTACGACCAGGTCGAGGCCCTGGACGAACAAGGCCAGACGGTCGCAGTAACCGCCTGACCCGTTTGAGAAGAGTGCAGCCAGGCTGCCTCCCTCCCATCCACATAGTCTGACCCGCCGCAGTACAATGTCCGTTGGGCGATTTCCCGTCACCTGCTTCCGGCTGCCCGTAGACTGCAGCCCCCCTCTGTCCCCTTCGCAGTCCGGTTGTCGCCCCCGACCTCGACTGCCCTCTTGCTCTACTCCTCGCCCTCCCCGCTCCGTCCCTGCAAAAAACAGAAAATACTTTCCCTGATGCCCGCAGCCGCCAGCTCAGGCTCCTCTGTCAGCATTCTGGCGTCACCGCCCAGAAAGCCCAGCTCCAGGATCGCTGTAGGCGTAGTCGGCAGGACTTTGCGAAACGCATGGTAGTAGGTCATGTCGTGCGTGATCGAATGAAAGTGCAGCGGCAGGCCCGTTACCGCAGCGTACTCACTATTGATGCAGTCGACCAGCCTCTTGTCAGTTGCCGGAATCGCGCTGTTCAACGGATAGGCTGCCTTGAAGCCGCTGGCAGCGATACAACTGTCCGCGTGCAGGCTCAGCAGAACGTCGGCGTCCAGCCTGTCCAACCGGGTATCATATTCCTCCAGCAACATGACATCCAGTCCCGCAGCCTCCAACTCCGCCTGCACCAGTCCCGCAATATGCGCCACAACCTCGGCCTCCACCAATGTGGGCGCGTTGCTATCACCGCAGATCGCGCCGGAATCGAATCCGGCGTGACCGCTGATCAGAGCGACCGTTTCCAATTCTGGCGTTGGGGTGGCCAAAGAGAGTGTTGGTGTGATCAGTGTGAGCTGCTCAATCGGACTCGGCAGCAGGTGGTTAATGCTAGTCGCAGCCAGATAAACAATGCCTCCAAAGAGGATGACGCTGATAATGAGAAAAACACGCTGCAACCTGCGTATCAGAACAATTCGCATATTCGCATGAATGGTTGACCCAATTGCCAACCTCCGACTACCTCGGCTCCCAGGAAAAATGTCCGGGCTCCAACGCCCGCCGAATCTATCTGCCGTTGGAGCCCATTTCGCGCTGCCCGAATTGTACCCTCTGCATTTGGGTTGTCAATACCTTGCCGAAACCCGTGTGTCTCAATATTGGGTCGAACATACCAGTACCTCCTGAACCTGACAAGCTACCTTCAACTCCCGTTCCCAGCTCAGGCAGATCAAACGGTACTGCTCACTCCTCACTTCTCTTCACTCTCTCCTCGCTCTTTTGGGCGGTCGGGCCTATTCGGCCCTCCCTTGTGCGGGG
>WTGY01000072.1 GCA_011523365.1 Caldilineaceae bacterium | reverse complement strand
TGTGCGGGGGCTCCGCCCCCGCAACGCCCCCTCTCCTACAACATGCCTCATCGACTGGGTGTCGATATTGGTGACGGGTGCCTAATCGAAGGTGTTTAGCCAGACCACGTCCTGCCAGTCCCATCAGATCCCCGTAGGTGCCGGCCTTGTGCCTGCCCTCGCACCCTCCCCAACTGACGGATTCCACCGTACGGTCAGGCCTGGCGCCTGCACTGCGTCTCGCACAAAGACGGTAAACAGTTCCAGCCACCGCTGGCACTGATTCCCCGCCAGGCTGTTCCCACCCCTATTCTGGGATGCACCCACCGACCGCTCTCGACTTGACGCGCACGGCAAAGCTCTGTCATAATGACCTCAACAACCGCATAACCTACCTTCGGGGCAGGGTGAGGGCCGCAAAGGCCCAATTCCCGACCGGCGGTGAGCCAGGTAAATGCGTTGCATCCCCATCGTAAGGGGCGGCGAAACTTCCTGGTAAGCCCGTGAGCCGCAAGGCAGAGTTCGGTGAGATTCCGACGCCGACGGTATAGTCCGGATGGGAGAAGGTGCAAAGAGCGAGGGCAGTGCCGTTTCGTGTACTGTTCCCGTTCTCTTTGGCTATTTGCAGTGGCAACTGCGCGCAACGCCCGGGGTACGAGTTCTGTATCTCGGGCCGTTCTGTTTTGAAAGCGCGCGTTGCGCGCGAAGTACGCGCACGCCGGCCGCTGCCTATAGCTGCTCGCGGCACACGCCGGGAGTTCGGTGATCGCACCGTATACAGGCCCCGAAGCGACAGATAGCTTCGGGTCCTTTGTTTTTTCGAGGCAAAGCAGTACCATGAAGGACAGTTCAATTCTCTTCCCCGGCGCGCCGGTCGACGACGGCACAGACCAGGGAACGCCGCCCGCAGTCGGACAACCGGCGCCGCAGCACCGGCGCAAAGCCGGCCGCGTCGGCGATTGGGTCGCGCGTCATCCTGCCCTCGCCGCCTTTCCGTTCGTGCTCGGCGGGGCGCTGCTGCTGTGGGAGGCGCTCGTCCGCTGGCAGGACTATCCCGTCTTTATCCTGCCTCGCCCAGGTCACGTACTGCAGAAAGCGCTGGCGATGACCGCCGACGGCTCGCTGCTGCGCCATACCCGGGCCACCGCCACCGAAATCGGCGCCGGTCTGCTGATCGGCCTCACCCTGGCCTTCATCCTCGGCTACTGGCTCGGACGCAGCCGCACCCTCGACCGCATCCTCTCCCCCTATCTCGTCGCCAGCCAGACCATCCCGGTCGTGGCCATCGCCCCGCTCCTCGTCATCTGGTTCGGCAGCGGCCTGCTGAGCAAAGTGCTGGTCACAACCATCATGGTCTTCTTTCCGACCCTGGTCAGCACCGTTGTCGGCATCCGCAACGTAGACGCGGACCTACGCGAGCTGATGCGCTCGCTGCGTGCCAGCCGCCGTCAGCTCTTCCTGAAGCTGGAGTTGCCCGCCGCGCTGCCCGTCATCTTCGGCGGCCTCAAGCTGAGCGTCATTCTGGCCGTCGTCGGCGCGGTGGTGGGCGAGTTCGTCGGTGCCGACGTAGGGCTGGGATTCCTGATCAACCTGGGGCGGGGCGTACTCGACACGCCGATGATCTTCGTCGCCGTGCTCATGATCGTGCTCCTCGCCCAGTCGATGTACTGGACCGTTACACTGCTCGAAAGCTATCTCCTGCGCTGGAAGCAGATCGGCTTGGCGGGCGGCGAATGAGAGGCGCTCCCTTTATGATTAATCTTCAATTTCAGATATTCAGAGGAACGAATGAAACACTGCACTGACCGTCACCCAGCCGCACGGACGAACGCCGTCTTGCCCTGCCCGGCAGCGGCGGCCCCCGCGGGCCTGCCTCGCGTTCTCAAACTGATTCTGTTGCCGCTCCTGATTGCCGCCATGGCTGCGTGCGCCCCCATTACGCCGGCCGCGCCTGCCGAACCCCAAAGCCTGCGCCCGATCACGTTAGGCGTCGGCTTCATCCCCAACGTCCAGTTCGCGCCCTTCTACGTCGGAATCGAGAAGGGGTTCTTCGCCGAGAGAGGCATCGAACTTTCGCTGGACTACGGCTTCGAAAACGACTACCTGAAGCTGGTCGCGACCGACGAGCTGCAGTTCATGATCGCCAGCGGCGACCAGCTCGTGCTCGGCCGCGCCCAGGAGTTGCCGGTCAAATACGTGCACAACTGGTATACCAGCTATCCGGTAACCGTCTTTGCCAAGGCCGGCGCCGGCATCCACGAACCGGCCGACCTGGCCGGCCGCACGGTCGGCGTGCCGGGGCCCTTCGGCGCCACCTACATCGCGCTGCGGGCCCTCCTCGACGTGGCAGGGCTGACCGAAGCCGACATTCAGATGGAAAGCATCGGCTTCACCCAGGCCTCCGCCGTGAGCGAGGATCTGGTCGACGCGGCCGTGGACTACGCCGTCAACGGGCCCGTCGTGCTCGGCAACGCCGGCATCGAAACCGCCCAGATCCCTCTCGATCAATACCTGCAGATCCCCGCCAACGGGCTCGTCACCAACGAACGCACACTGCAGGAGGAACCGCAGCTGGTCGAGGCCATGGTGCGCGCCCTGCAGGAGTCGGTCGCCTATACCCTCGCCAATCCGGACGAGTCCTTCGCAATCTCGTTGACCTTCGTGCCGGAGGCGGGTGGAGAGAACGAGGCCGCCAACCGCCTGGTCTTCGACGCCTCGTTGCCTTTCTGGCAGCCGCGGCCGCAGGGCCAGCCCGGCGCCACGACCGATGCCGAATGGCAGACGGTGGCTGAGCTCCTGCTGCGTATCGGCTTTGTGGACCGGCTCGTCCAGCCCGAAGAGATGTACACCAATGAGTTTATTCAGTGATATACCAGCGGCCGGCATTCTACAACCGGCCGCTGGCAAACTCTGTTCCTGATCACCGATGACTGATCCTTTGCTGCAGGCGCTCAACGTCAGCCACAACTACCCCCGCCGCAACCGCGTCACGCCGGCGCTGGCAGAGGTCTCCTTCTCCCTGCAGGCACATGAGTTTGTCTGTGTGGTCGGCAACAGCGGCAGCGGTAAGTCGACGCTTCTACGCATTCTCGGCGGTCTGTTGACACCAACTGCAGGCGAGGTACAGTTCAGAGGCGTCCTCGTGCGGGCCCCACAGCCGCAGATCGGGTTCGTCTTTCAGAATACGAATCTGATGCCATGGCGCACGGCCCTCGAAAACGTCCTCCTCCCGCTGGAGCTACATAAGCCGCTCGACAAGGACGACCGGGAAAGGGCCTGTGCGGCGCTCGCCCTGATGGGTCTGGAAGCCTTCACCGACGCCTATCCCTCTCAACTTTCCGGTGGCATGGCCCAGCGCGTCACGCTCACGCGCGCGCTGTTGCAGAGTCCAGCGCTTCTTCTGCTGGACGAGCCCTTCGGCGCGCTGGACGCGCTGACACGCGAGCGCCTCAACCAGGAGCTCCTGCGGATATGCCGGGACCGCAAGCAGACCGCCCTGATGATCACACACAGCATCCAGGAGGCCGTCTTCCTCGCCGACCGTGTGCTCGTTCTGAGCGGGCAGCCCGGAAGATTGCAGGGCGCCATCTCCGTTGACCTGCCCCGCCCGCGCACGCTGGAGATGCTGACCTGGCCGCAGGCCGGCGCGCTGATCAGCGAAATCCGCGCCTGCCTGGCGACCGGTGCACAGGAACCCCTGCCCCAATAGAAAACGCCGGGCCCACTGTCCAGTGCAATGCCCGGCGTCTTGAAATCTCTGATTGTCGCACAGCCTGACTGCAAAACGACCTAGCGCGGCAGACCGGTCCTACTGGTCATTCGTATCCCCCAAATTGCGCGGCAGCATGGCGGCCAGGTTGTCCGGGCGGTCGATGTTCAGCGACAGTACCTGCTCCTGCAGCCACGTCTGGAAAGCCTCGGCATACTCCTGCTGCAAACTGGCTTCTTCCTTCGGCCGCTCATCGTCCCGCTCCAGCACCTCAATGATATGGTAGCCAAAGGTCGACCTGACCGGCGCGCTCATCTCGCCGACCCCAAGTGAAAACGCCGTTTCCTCGAATTCCGGCACGTAACGCCCGCGGCCGGCCCAGCCCAGATCGCCGCCTTGGGAGCCACTGCCCGGGTCGTTGCTGAACCGGAGCGCCAGGTCAGCGAAATCCTCGCCGTCGAGAATGCGCTGATGCAGTATCTGCGCAAAGGCCAGCGCCTCCGCGTCGTCCACACGGCCATCGCCGTTGCTGTCCGGATGCCATACTTCGGGAGCGGGCGGGCTGTCATCCTCTTCGACCTCCACTGCGCCCTCTGTAGTCATTTCGGCTGCCGGCGCATCTGTACTCCCGACGTTTTCCTCAGTACTTTCGGGCGTCGGTGGAGGCGTCTCGGCTGCGGTTGTCTCCTCCTCCGTCTCACCAGCCGGTGCTTCGGCTTCGGCGGTCGGCTCCGGCTCGGGGTCGACCGATATCAGAATATGGCGCACCCGCACCTGCTCTTCTGTGGTGGACACCAGGTCCTGGCTGATCGTCTCAGACATTTTCGTCCGCAACAGACGTGCCCTGATCACCTCGCGATAATTGGCCAGATTCATGCCGGCGTTCTCGCGCAGGTTCTCTTCCAGCGTGCGCAGCCCTTCCTGGTACAGGTCGTCGGTCAGAACCGTAGGCGGTTCCGGGGTGGTCGGATCACCTTCAGGGCCCTCGGGATCGCCTCCGGGAGTGGCAACGGCCACCGTTGCAGCCGCCTCACTGTCCGCGCTCTCTTCCGGCGTCGGCGTCGGTGAGGGGACCGGTGTCGGCGTAAAAGTTTCCGCGGTCGCGGTCGCTTCAATGCTGGCGTCCGCGGTTGCCGTGGCCTCCGGAATCGTCAACGCGCCCTGCCCGCGCGCCACCTCTTCCCGCAGAGTCTCTTCCACCTCTTCATCGGTCACCGACACGCCCGCTTCCGGCGCCTTGATCTGCAGGACAGCCCCTTCAATCATATCGTTGAGGACCTGTGTCCCCAGCGTTAACGGGCTGGCAAGCGTCGCATTGATTGAAGCGATCTGGGAGGCGAACAGGCTGGAATCCCCAAACTGCTGGGCGAATATCTGCAGCCGCAAACGCTGGTTTTGCAAATCGCTCTCGCGCAGGCGCGTCTGTTGCCAGAAGTCGCGCGTGACGATCGTCTGGTCTTCGACCTGCGCCAGAACGCTGTTGGGCTTGATGATCAGCTCATTGACCACGCCATACAGGACCAGCAGCAGCGCCACACCCACGATCCCACCGACGATCGCGGTGAGCCGCAGGTTGCGCTCCCTATCGCGGGCACGCAGGCGCACCTCACGCCGGTTCTCGACCTGCGGCTGTTCTTCCTGCCTTCTTCTTCTGCGCTTCTTGGCCATGAATCGATCAACCGCGTCTGCCTGTGATGCGGATATGTTCGCCTGTGTAGGGCATCAGGGCCAGGTGCCTGGCCCGCTTGATCGCCCTGGTCACTTTGCGCTGCATCTTGGCGGTGACGCGGGTCTTGCGGCGGTTGTGAATGCGCCCGTAGTTATCGACAAACCGGCTGAGAACCTGTATGTTCTTGTAGTCGATCTCGTCGATACGCACGTCGTTACCGACGTGACGGGGGTTTCTGCGCTGATTGCCCTGCCTGGCGCGGTTGAATATGGCCGGCCCATCGACACGGTTGAAGGTGGATGTCTCCTGCTCTCCGCGGCCGCTGTCAGCGTCCAGCCCGGCGCTTGCCACAGCCGCTGGCTCAGCGGCCGCTGCAGTCTCAGTAGCCGCCTCAGCCTCCGGCACTGCAACTGCTTCAGTCTCCGGCTCAGCAACCACTTCGACCTCAGGTTCTGCGACCGCCTCGGCCCCGGAATCTCCATCCGTATCGGCAACGGCCTGCGCAACGCTCTCTTCCGGGCTTTCTTTGAGCACGGGGGCATCCTCGCCCGTGGGCGTCTCGGCAACCGGTTGTTCTTCGCTGTTCGCTTCGGCTTCGTTCACTCTGTTTTCGTCAGACATTCGATGCTCCTTTGTGGCTCAGTCCCCAACGCGGACAACGAGGAAACGCAATACATCTTCAGATAGCCTCAACTGTCGTTCGACGTTCTGCACCGCGGTGGGAGGCATCGAGAGGTTGTGCAGAATGTAGTGTCCCTCAAAGTGGCCTTTGATGGGATAGGCCAATCGGCGCTTGCCCCAATAATCGGTGCTCTCGATTGTCCCATCCTCGCCGCCGATGGCCTGATTGATCCGGTCATCCACGGCTTTGACACCCTCATCATCCAGATTGGGCTGGATGATGTACACCAATTCGTACGTGTTCATCTACCCTTTTACTCCTTTCCATGAGCAATGTCCTGGGTTAGCTCTTAGTTTCAGGTCTTCAGCCTCCAGTATCCGCCCCGAACTCAGGTGAGAGACAGCACCAAAAACCAAAAACTGAAAACTAAAAACTGCAGTTAGACAAAGGTCCACAGCATTGTGCTGTGAACAGAAAGAACGAGGGAGCAGACAAGCTGTCCCTCGTCGCGGTTGGACAGTATAGCACAGCGCTGTGCGCACGCAAAAGATCAGGCGGTCAAAACGTCAGGGCAATCGCATCTTGAGTTTGTAGCACCTTTAGAAGGTAGTCTTGATTCCAGCCTGCCCTTTTGCGTTATGTGGCGATGTCGAAACGCGCGCCCGGTTCAGGCTTTCTATCAATTTCGTATGGCGTACCCGGGCCGTGCGGCCCGGGTATACCGTTTCCGGTGAAATTGGGACGGTTTTATCACGCAAAAGAGACGGGTGAGGGTTGAATTGACACGAACTTGACAGATGAGTGGAATATGATTGGGCGGGCGGGGGGATCCGCCCAATGAAGGACGATGTGCGCTTGGTACTTTCGCACGGAATCCCCCCTCCTCGACTTTCGTCATGTCGATGTTTTTCGTGGTGGGTGCGAGGCGATAGGTGAGGCATGAAAGTGAAGAGGATTGTGCCAATCGATCTGCCGGACGATGTATACCGCCACCCGCTGCGTTCGGCTGCACGCAACGGGTGGACGCCGGCAAAGGAGATGGAACACCTGACCATGTGGCAGTTCGATCGCGACTATTCACAAGCGGAATTGTAACTACTAAGCCATGTACTGTGTGTGTACTGTGTGCGGTCTGTCTGGGCGGAATGGACCGTCAGGAATTCTGTAGCGGGCTCGCGATGGTCATAGCGGTGGACGTTGGGTATATGTGGGAATTGCCTCGCCTGACTTGCCTGCGGTGGCACATACTCGGAATCTACCAAGACGCGGGGTGGGGGGAAGCCCGGTCGCAGCGGGTCGTCAAGGTCATATTGCCACACACTCGATGCGGCGGGGGTTGTAGGAGAGGGGGCGTT
>WTGY01000094.1 GCA_011523365.1 Caldilineaceae bacterium | reverse complement strand
TATGACCTTGGCGACCCGCGGCGGCCGGGCTTCCCCCCCACCCCGCGTCTTGGCAGATTCCGAGTATGTGCCGGCGCAGGCAAGACAGGCGAGGCAACTCCAATATATGCCCAAAATCCACTGCTATGACCATCGCGAGCCCACGACAGAAATACTTGCGGTCGATTCCGCCCAGACAGACTGCACACAGAACATGGCTTGGCAATAAGCCTTCTGAATATAGTCCCCGCTTGCTTTTCTGGCAGAGTGACGGCAATATTCTGCTAAAAGCCTGCGACACCAGAAGATGCGAGAGGAAAACCTATGTCGACCAGCACAATGCAGGGAGTCTATCCGATCCTGGTTACACCCTTTAACGAACAGTCGCAGATCGACGAAGAAAGCCTGCGACGGTTGATCGACTTCAACCTGGATGCCGGTGTTCACGGATTGGGGGTCGCGCTGGGAAGCGAGGTCTATAAGCTGACGGAGGCCGAACGGGCCTGGATGACCCGCGTCGTCGTTGACCAGGTCGCAGGTCGCGTTCCAGTAGTTATCAACACGGGAGCGAATGGAACAGACCTGGCGGTCCATTACAGCCGGATGGCCCGTGAAAATGGGGCCGACGCGCTGATGGTGCTGCCGCCGTCCTTCTTTCCGGCAGGGCCGGACGAGATTACAGCCTACTACCGTGCCATCTCGGATGCTGTTCCCTTGCCCATCTTCATCCAGGACGTGGCCGCGTCGCCGATTTCTGCTGGCTTGGCAAGGAGGCTGGCCGAGGAGTGTGAATGGGTCCAGTATATCAAGGTAGAGAGTTTCCCCGTGGTAGAGAAGGTGGCGGCAATGTCGGCCGAAGCGGGTGATGTGCTGACGGTTTTCGGCGGCGCCGGGGGCGGTTACTTTATCGAAGAGATGCGCCGCGGCTCGGTTGGGACTATGCCGTTCTGTACCCAGCCCGAGGCATTTGTAGACATATGGAACCGGGTGCAGGCAGGGGATGAGGCAGGCGCGTGGGAGACGTTTAACAGGCTACTCGTGCCGATAGCCCGCCTCAGTGCCCAGGGCGCAGGCCTCTTTCACGGCGTCCATAAGGAGATTCTCGTCCATCGCGGCGTGATTCGGACGGCGGTTGTCAGGGCGCCTGCTGCATCGATAAACCCGCTGACGAGAGAGGAGTTGGGTACGCTATTGGAGGAACTGTATCCGAACGGCGAGCAACAAGTGAAAGCGAATGCGAGAATATGGCCGCACTGCTGGTCAAATTGATGGTCCGAACATATATGAGAGGAAGGTTGAGCGACGATGAAGATAGTAGACATACAGGTGGTTCCGTTTCGGGTCGTGCGTGAGCAGTTTCATCAGGGCAGGTATAGCTTTCCGCGTGAGGTAACGCAGACGCTGATGAAGGTGATTACTGATGAGGGGGCAGAAGGCTACTATTTTGGCGGGCATGGACATGGCGACGCCGACGGGTTGACGCCGGAAGACCGGGCGCAGATGGAAGGGCGGCTCAAGAATATGGTTGTGGGGGAGGACCCCTATGACAGGGAGCGGTTCTGGCACTGGATGTGGGTGGCGAACGTCCCTGAGCATCTGCTGAGTGCGCTGGACTGCGCCCTGTGGGATCTCCAGGCGAGGGCTATGGACCTGCCGCTCTACAAGCTGCTGGGCGGCTGCCGTGACAAAGTGAAAGCGTACGCGAGCACCTTTCCAAATGTTGGGAGTGTAGAAGACTATGCTGCACATGCTGTGGCTTGCAAGGAGGAAGGGTATACGCACTACAAAATCCACCCCTACTATTTCTGGAATCCGGTGACGCACGAAGCGGTACCGGGGCGGCCGTCGCATATTGAGAAGGACATAGAGGTGTGCCGGGCAGTACGGGCCGCGGTCGGCGACGACATGGTGCTGAGCTACGACCCATGGGGTACGTACCGCACCTATGAGGAGGCGTACAAAGTCGGGCGCGTGCTGGAGGAGCTGGGCTACTACTGGTACGAGCACCCGATGAACGAGTACAGGGTGCAGCCCTACATCAAGCTGTGCCGCGAGCTGGATATTCCGATTCTATCGCCTGAGATCGCAGCTGGGAGCCTGTACACGCGCGCCGACTGGATACTGCGGGGCGCTTCGGACATGACGAGGATCGACGTGCTGCGCGGTGGAATCACCGGAGTGCGCAAGATGGTTGCGGTCGCGGAGGCTTTCGGCGTCAAGTGCGAAATTCACATGAGCGGTTTCGCGAACCTGCAGATCTTGGGTTCTACGAGCGAGGACACCTGTGAATACTACGAACGCGGGCTGCTGGCGCCGGGGATCGACTGCAATACGCCGCCGCCCTATCTGAAAGACATCGGCGACAGGATGGACAGCGAGGGATATGTCCACTTGCCGCCGGAACCGGGCATGGGTTACCAAATCAATTGGGACTATATCGAAGACAATCTGGTCTGACCGGCAAAGGCCGCGGATAGGGCAATCCAGTGGCAAAAGGGTAGGAATCGCTCGGCGGGGAATCAGATCCCGCCGATGTCGATCCTGCCGCGGTGTCAGAATGCTACCCCCAACTTTACGTTTTCCTCCGGCGCGCTTGCGATCTTGGGATATTCTTCGAGCAGGTCGTCAAATGGGACGACTGGGTGGACGACAGGTTCCGACTTGAGACTCCCGTCGCAGAGAAGGCGCCAGACAACCGAGAAGAGGCGCGTCTCGTCCCAGTTGGGGTATTCAGGGTTGGGCTCGCTGCATGCCCGCGAGAAGACAATGGTAGGGCGGTTGAAGTGGGCTTCGGCGCCCAGGTCGAGGCCGGCCGGGTAGCTGCCAGGCCAGGCGCCGGCAACGACGGTGCCGAGGTAGGCTACGCCTCGAAGGGCGGCCTGCAAAGCGCTGTAGTGGCCGCTATAGTCCACGCATACATCGGCGCCGCGCTTGTCGGTCGCCAGCTTGATTTCAAGTCCGGCGTCGCACGCCGTCGGGTCCATGACGATATCGGCGCCGCACTCCTCTGCCACGTCGCGGCGCAGGGGGATGGGATCGACCGCTATGACGGGATACGCGCCGGCCAGTTTGGCAAGCTGAACGACGAAGAGCCCGATGGCGCCCATCCCAAAGACGGCGACTGCATCCCCTAGGCGGATGTGGCCGTCGCGGACTGCGCCGAGAGCGAAGTCGGCCGGATCGAGGCAAACGGCGGCCTGCCAGGGGACGCCTACAGGCAGTTTTCGGGCGTGTTCCGCGGGCCACACGTGCTCCTGGCGGAAGGATCCGTGGGCGAAGACCGTCTCCCCGAGCCTGATGTCCTGCACGTCTTCGCCAATCTCAATGACTTCGCCTACGCACATGTTGCCCAGGCCGTTCGGGTACCGGACCATCTGGCTTTCCTGTGTAAAAATGTGTAGGTCGCCGTCATAGTTGCCTCGATGGCCCGCGTAACCCTGAAACATTGCCATCTCGGAGCCGTGCTTGGCTGCGCCGAAGCGACTGCGGACCCGAATCTGTTCAGGCTTTAGGGCAGGGCTTACATATTCGCGGAAAGCGACTTCCTCGCGCGCTGGGGCGATGAACTCAGTGGGCATGGGAATCCTCCTATAAGCAGTTTCTCGATTGGGAACAGCCGGCATCGATTCTCAAGTTGCTGATTGTACATCCTTCCTTTTCCGTGGACAATTGTGAATGCGGAATTCTCTGTGCTATTCTATCACCGCTTCTGACTAACCATACCTCCACCTTTTGCGAGTACCATGCCACTCTGGTTGACTCGAGACGACGTAAAGATTCTCCTGGACATGCCGTCCGCGATCGAGGCGGTGGGAGAAGCCTACCGCCTGATATACGAGGGGGAGGCGGAGTTGCCGGTGCGTGCAAATGTACCGGTTGCCCGGCACGACGGCAGCCTAATGTCTATGCCGGCCTATCTGGGCGGCGAGATGGATGCATTGGGAGCAAAGCTGATCTCCTTTTATGGGACGAACCCGACGCGACGGGGGCTGCCGGCGATTCAGGGCAACGTGGTGCTTTTCGATGGCAGTAACGGTGCCCTGCTGGCGCTGATGGATGCCGGCTATCTGACAGCTATGCGTACAGGTGCGTCCGGTGGAGTTGCGGCACGCTATCTGGCAAGGGAGGATGCGCGGACGCTGACCATATTCGGCAGTGGCGTACAGGCCCCCTACCAGGTGGAGGCCGCTCTGTGCGAGCGGGAAATCGATCGTGTTTTTGTCGTATCCCGGACGCCGGCGAACGCGGACGCACTGGCCGTAAAGTTGAATGAAACGTTCGGCGTGTCAGCTCAAGCGACGGTCGATGTCAAGATGGCAGTCGAGGCGGCCGACATTCTTGTCACGGCCACAAGCGCGTATGAACCGCTCTTCGAGGACGCACTGCTCCGACCCGGTGTGCACATTTCCGGGATTGGCTCGCATCTGCCGTACGCGAGCGAAGTCGACGCTGGGACTGTTCAACGGGCCAAGGTTGTGGTCGATCAGATGAGCGCGTGCCTGGCAGAGGCCGGTGATCTGATCCGGCCCATCGAGGACGGGGCCTACAATGCCAGCCAGATTCATGCCGAAATCGGTGCGATCATTGCCGGGGACATACCCGGTCGCGAAGCCGACGACGAGATCACTTTCTTCAAGTCGGTTGGGCTGGCGGCGCAGGACGTAGCAGTTGCCCGTGTGGTATATGGCAAAGCGCTGAAGGAAGGCGCAGGCATAGAGCTGGACGGGTAACGGGACAGATGGCTGAATCGTCTGCAGCGGCAGAATCCGAGCAGATTGCCTTCAATGTGGAAAACGCCGACCACCTACGGTGGGCAATGGCGGTCTGGAACGAGGCCGCCGGCAGTAGTATTCCCCTCACAGAGAGACTTCTCACATACGGTTTCACAGAGGATGCAGGCGTCGTCCGTGCGGGCCGAATTGCGCTGGTACAGGGCCGCCCTGCCGGAATCGTGTTGTGCAGTGCCCATCCCGGCGCGCCCCCCGCGATAAGGAATGAGGTTGCAGGCTGGATAGAGGCGATCGCCGTGGCGACCGTCTACCAGCGGCAAGGGATCGGGAGGGCCCTGCTGCGTTGGGCTGAAGATTGGCTCGCCTCCAGGGAACTCCACTCTTCCCCTACCCGTGTAAAGGTGGGCGGTGGTCTGCGTCACTTCGTGCCCGGCGTACAAGCCGGTTCCTCGGCCGAAGCGTTCTTCCTAGCATGCGGCTTCGATTTCGAGGAGGAGCCTTTCACCTGGGACGTGGCCAGATCTCTCAGCGACTACATTCCTCCTCTTTTGGACGATGTGCCGGCGGCGGCAAGGCCGGGACAGCCGGGTCAGGAGAAGGATCTGTTGAGATTTCTTGCCACCGAGTTTCCGGGACGGTGGCACTGGCAGGCAGAAAGGTTTCTTGAGGAGAGCGGACGAATTTCGGATTTTATGCTGCTCTGGACGGAAGAGGGTGTGCAGGGATCTTGCCGCCTCACCTTCGAAGATTCTGCCAGTCCGATTGACCGTTACTTTCCGTACGAACTGCCGCGTCCCTGGGGACAGCTTGGGTGGATCGGAGTCAGCGCGCACATGCGGGGACAGGGCTTGGGCATCTATCTGCTGGACGCAGGGTTGAGGCGGCTGCACAACAGTGGGGTCAACGGATGCGTGATCGACTGGACTACGTTACTCGACTTCTACGGCAAGTGTGGGTTCCGTCCGTACCGGAAGTGGGCCAAGCTTTGGCGGACTTTGGGCGGCCTTGAGTAGCGCGACAGTCAGGAGCGGGAGGCTTCCCTAAGGGGCAAAAACGGTACCATGCAGGCGATGAAAGTCATTGGACTGATGAGCGGCACCTCAGCCGATGGAATCGACGCGGTCTTGGCTGAGATTTCAGGGACGGCTGACAGTCCGCGGATGCGTCAAATCGCATTTGAAAGTATGCAGTGGGGCCGCGAGGAACGAGAGGTTATTGAACTGCTGATTGCCGGGCACGGCGACGCACGAACTGTAAGCCGGGCGGGGTTCATTCTTGGAAAGCAGTTCGCTGAGGCTGCTTTCCAAGTAGTCGAAAAAGGCGGGCTATCGTTAGAAGAGATCGATCTGGTCGGTTCCCATGGGCAGACGGTCTGGCACGAGGTCGGGGAAGGTGGAAATGTTCAGTCTACTCTGCAGATTGGGGAGGCGGCAGTGATCGCGGAGAAGACCGGGCTCACGACGGTAGCCGATTTTCGCGTTGCCGACGTTGCCGCGGGAGGGCAGGGGGCGCCACTCATACCGATCTTTGACCAGTTCTTTCTGCGCCCGGAGGCTGGTACGGAGGGGTGCAGGGCGGTTCAGAATATCGGCGGTATCGGCAATGTGACCTTTCTGCCGACGCAAGAACGTTCCGAGGGAATCCTGGCCTTCGATACGGGACCGGGCAATGTGCTGATCGACTGGGCGGCGGCCCAGGCAACCGACGGCGCGCTGCATTTCGATGAGGATGGGGAGTTGGCAGCGCGTGGCAGGTGCAATAATGGCCTGATTGAAGCCTGGCTCGAACATCCTTACTATCGGCGTCATCCGCCAAAGTCCACAGGTCGTGAGCTTTTCAGCCATGCTCTGGCCGCACGGTACAGTATGGAGGCTGCTCGGGCAGGGCTCTCTGCAGAGGATTTTGCCGCCACAGTGACGGAACTGACAGCGGCTTCGATTGCTGAGAGTTACCGTCTGTTCGCGCCTGTCCCGGTGGCTGAGGTAGTTGTCTGCGGCGGTGGGGCCCGCAACCCGGTGTTGTTGAAAAGGTTGCAGGCCCAGCTGGCCCAGAGGTGCGGACGGCGGGTTTCCGTTGTGCGATATGGCGAAATAACAGGGATCCCTGGCGACGAGGAGTCCAAGGAGGCCCTGGGCTTTGCCCTGCTCGCGTGGCTGGCCATGCAAGGCATATCAGGAAATGTGCCCGCATGTACGGGCGCCAGCGGAGAGCGCATATTGGGCAAGATTGCGCCGGGCCGGAATTTCCTGTGCCTGTTGAGGAAGCTGTAGATGCACTCTCTTCGCCGACGTGTGCAGAGCTGACTACATCATTGAGACCGGGTCGATGTCAATGCGCCAGCCAAAAGGAATGTCGATCCCTTGCAGGAATGCGGAAGGATCGGCCGCCCTGACAATGACATGCCACCGGTAGTAGCCTCGAAAGCGCGCGTAAGGTGCCGGGGCAGGGCCCAGCAGGTCGACACCTTCACCCCAGATGCCCATCTCCTCGGCGCGTAACTGTAAGTTCCTCATCATTCGGTTAGTCTGCCCCTCGACGGTCTCCATTTTCTTGTGCCAGAAAATCAGACGGGCCAGCCTGCTGACAGGTGGGTAGTGTTGCTCCCGCCTGAATTCCATCTCCCGCTGATAGAAGGCGTGGTAGTCGTGACCGGCGGCGGCCTGGAGCGCGTAGTGTTGGGGCGTGTAGCTCTGAAAGATAACGCGCCCTCCTTTGCGGCTGCGACCGGCGCGGCCGGCCACTTGTGTCAGGAGTTGGAAAGTTCGTTCCGGGCCGCGGAAATCGGGCAGATAGAGGCCTACGTCTGCGGCGACGACGCCAACCAGAGTGACGAGAGGCAGATCCAAGCCCTTGGCGATCATCTGGGTGCCGATGAGAACGTCGGCCTCGTGGGAGGCGAACCGATCGAGGATCTGTTCATGGCTGCCATGCCGGCCGGTTGTGTCGCGGTCCCAGCGCAGGAGACGGGCGCGTGGGGCGATCTGACTGACGAGCTCCTCGATACGCTGCGTTCCTGTCCCGAAATAGCGTATACGATGACTACGGCAGGCCGGACAGTGATCGGGGATCGGTTCGCGACGGTTGCAACGGTGGCAGATAAGCTGGGCGGCGCGTTCGTGGAAGGTGAGCGGCGTTTCACAGCGGGCACATTCAGCGACGAAACCGCAGTCCCTGCACATTACAAATGAGTGCGTACCCCGGCGGTTCAGGAACAGGATTGCCTGTTCGCCGGCATCGAGAACTGTGTGGAGCTCGGATTGGAGACTGCGGCTGAAGATGCTGCGGTTGCCTGCGCGCAACTCTTGGCGCATGTCGACGATTTCGACTGGGGGAAGAGAGGCGTATGCTGGTGGTGCAGCGCCTTCGTGCGGACGGCTGTCATCGGATTCGCCATGGCCCAGAACCCTTTCGGGCATTTCAAGTAACTTCAGCCTGTCCCGTTGCGCGGCATGGTATGAGTCCAGTGATGGGGTCGCCGTTCCGAAGATCAGGGCGCTTCCTGTCACTTCTGCCAGCCGAATTGCGACGCTGCGTGCATCGTAGAAGACGGTGAAGCTGCCCCACTCGTCGGTGTCCTGTTTGTACGTGGACTCGTGTTCTTCATCGACAACGATGAGGCCTAGACGGGGCAATGGTGAGAAGAGGGCGCTGCGGGCGCCGACGATTACGTCGATCTGGCCGTCGCGTGCCCTGCGCCAGACGTCGTAGCGCTGGCTGGCGCTCAACCCTGAGTGGATTACCGAGACGCGGTCGGGAAAGCGGCCGGCAAAGCGGGCGACGGTCTGGGGTGTGAGAGCGATCTCAGGTACAAGGACTATGGCCTGTCGATTGCGTGAAAGTGTTTCGGCGATCGCGCGCAAGTAGATTTCGGTCTTGCCGCTGCCAGTTGCGCCGTGGAGGAGAAAGCTCCCGGACCGCAGAGTCGGTCTTACAGGCACTTCAGCCTTGGAGCCTTGGTTCAAAGGTTTGGGAGTACTGTCCGGGAAGCAGATCCTGCTGATCTCATCCCAGACGTGCTGCTGCTGGTCGGTCAGTTTGAGGGGATGCGTTCTCCGGTAGATACGGCCGCCGAGCGGGTCGCGATACCGCACTTTCTGTTCGATCCGGATTAGTCCTGCGTCCCGCAATCTGCGCAACATGGCAAGATCGGTGTCTACCAGCTTGTAAAGATCACTCTTCCAGACAGGCGCTGCGGCCAAAGCGAGAGAGTTAAGGACTGGCTCGTATTTTGACGTGCCCCGCATCCTCAAGATGGCATCAACTGTGGCCGAATCCGACTGAGCTAGTGATAGACGGTCGCCCGAAACTCGGACTAGCTCCTTCTTTTGTAGAGACCGAACAAAGTCTTCTGGCTGAAAATTACAGGCCTTCCTCAGTTCATCTAACTTAAGAGTGAATGACGGTGCGGCGAGAAGCACTGTCAGAATCTGATCCTGTCTCCTCGTCCGTCCAAGTCCGATCAGGTGCTTACGAATAGTCTCTGGTTCGATCAGAAGTTCAACCTGTTCTTCCCGCTTCACACGGACTCTGGGGGGCTCGCCGCTCTTGCTGAGCAGGCCAGGGGTCAGGAAGAGCTTCACCGATTCGGAAACTGGCGCCACGTAATAGTCTGCGATCCAGAAGGCCATGTCCAACTGGGCCGGGGTCAGAACGGGGAGGGGCCGGGAGAGTTGACTGATGGCTTTGGTTTCGACTGGCGATGAACTCGCAGGACCTACGATAATTCCCTGTACTTCCTGCGGGCCGAATGGGGCCCATATCAGGTGTCCCGGCTCCACTAGGCCCACTAGATTGGGAGGCAGGTGATAATGGAAAGTCTGAAAGCGGGCAGCCCCGCCTGTGCGCTGGTGAACAGATTCCGGCCCCGGGAGATCGGGGGAGAGGCTCAGAACGCCATCTCCAACCCCACCCCCAAAGTCACTGTCGGGCGGCGGGACATCCTCCTGCCTGAATGAACGGCGAATGGGAAGAAGTATGATTACTTCAACGAGGGACTTCTCGCCTGACACAGTGTGATCCTAAAGACATTATGGTTCATATGTTCGATTATTCCTGCGCCGATTCTAACCCAGGTGCGGCCCGCCCACCAAGGGATCTGCCTTTCGCCCCGGGAGCAATTCGGATACCAGCTTTGCCTATATCGCAACCAGTCTGTCTGGAGGGCGAGGACGTGACGGTCCTACCCGCGGACATTACCAGCGGCGGCGGCGCTGAAATGTGAGGATTCGGGTAATGCGGAAGATGGCGGCGTAGACGTACACCTGCCAGAAACCAACAGGCAGGGCAAGGGCGGCGGGCAGGTAGGCGGTTACAGGATGTCCGATTACCGATGCACTTAAAATGCTGAAAAGGACGACCAGTATCACGTAGCAGATAAGCCCAAGGATTACCCCCATTAGCGGCTGAATCATTGAGCGCAGAATGTAGTGGCGGTCGAACTCCTCATGCACTCGCATTCTCTCAAAGATAAAAGATATAGTGCCCACCCATCCGCCAGTCCCGCCCGCTGCTACCGTCCAAAGAAGGGTATAGTAGTGCGATGTGTTCCACCCCGTACTGGAAGAAATAAGCAGGATAATTTCATTGACTTCGAGCGGGTAGACGAACAGTACAGTGCCAAGACCCCCCAACGCGGCCAGCCAGAGGAAGAGGAGCGCGAACGTGCGCAGCGCGATGCCGCGTGAGCGACTACGGCTTGATTTGGCGCGTTCAATTATCTGTCTGGCCTGCTGAATATTGTACTGGGCCCGTTCCATGCGGTGGGGCTGGCCCGCGATGATTTCCTTGGCCTCCCGAAGCAGGGACAGGACATGTCCTGTGTTTTCACGCCGCGTTTCCCGAAACCGTTCAATTGCTTCGTAGAGCCCGGCAATCTCTTCCTCAATCAATTGCGAATCGGAAGAGAGAGATTCTGGCGCAACTTCGAACTTGAGCCAGTCGGGTGGAGGCGCTACTGTTACGGGATGGTCCAGTAGAGACTCGGATTGCGGTTGTATCTTCTGAATCCGATACTGCTGCTCCTGAGGCTCCTGCCGGCCCGCGCGATCCCGGCTTGACCGCAAATAGGACGATTCTTCCCCGCCCGACTGATTGACTTCGCGAGGAGACTGGCCGTGACCGGCTGGATGGGACGCCGTATCGGAAGTTGGCTCTGTGTCCTGTCGGATCGACAAAGGGGACCAGTGGTGCGTTTCGGCATCAGGCCCGGCGGGGTCGGGTGTGCCTGAATCTGTGTCAGACGCCACTGCCACTGTGGCGTCGTTTCGAACTTGGTCTGATGGCGAATTGTTTTCCTGTTGAGGAGGAAGAATCAGGTCGGATCGCGAGGTTGGTTCTTGCTGATTCTCAACTGCTTCTGAGGGCTCAAGCGCCTCGCCTTCCACGACGTCTCGTGATGAGGCGGATTCGGCGCTGGCGGCCATCTGCTCTAGGAGAAACTCCGCGCGTTGACGCAGCGCGGCCAATTGTGCCGCCGATTCCTCGAGCATTTGCAGGGAGGATAACTCTTCCCGCGCCAAGTCTCTCGGACCTGGACCCGCCTTAACTTCCTCAGCCGACTCTGTGCTGCCGTCCGAAGATCGAGAGGCGTTTTCAGATTCGGAATTCAAAATTAGCTACAGTTCATTTGCAACGCCAAATGCCCGGAGGCGGCACCGGTTTGACGGAGGCTCTGCCGCCCAACGCGAAAAGACGGCTATGAATACTATATCATACGCGATATTTGAGCGAAAAAGGCTGCTCTTAAGTTCCCATTCGTGCCGGGGGATAGTACGAACGGGAGAGGCGGGAGCGGGATGATCTGTCCCATGGTCGACTGCCAGAAGGCAACTCCATTCAGTTCGCAATCCGGTGGCCTGTCTGATAAGGCCCGGAAACGCCCTGCCTGCGCAACCCTTCCATAGGTGACCTGGCGTTTTTCACCTCTATAACAGGATCAGGTGGGCCAGAACCCAGTTCAGACTGCAGCCATTGCGACGCGAATTACAGGAGTGACATGACAATACGCGGCAACTACATGGCCGTCTCCACTGTGCAAGTCAAGGGAATAATTCAAAGCGTCTGGCAGCGACAAGTGGGTAATGGCTCATGATTGCGGCGACTGACTCTGAAGAGGAATGACAAGGAGAGAGCAAAGAGAGGCACGTAGGGCGAGAGTACGGCTTGTCTGTATTGCACGAACCGACTCGAGCGTAACTGGAAGGTGGAAAACTTGAGAAGGGGACGAGTCGCAGAAAACGCGGAGTAACGAAATTGGCGGTAGATTTGACAGCCATTGCTGATGCCACGTATAATTGACTATTGGTAGTTATTCTGAATAGTTCTTTGAAGGAGTGAAGAAATGCCGAAACGAACCTGGCAACCGAAGGTTCGCAAGCGGCTGCGCACACACGGCTTTCGCAAGCGAATGAGTAAGCCCGGCGGACGCAATGTGTTGAAGCGCCGCCGCCTTAAGAAGAGGACAGAAATCACGGTCCAGCTTTCAACTCGTAAGAGAACGTTCTAGAAGCGCGAACCCAAAAGAGCTGGATGGCCGGCAGTGCAACGTCGGTGTAGGAGAGTGGGTGAACGGGTAAGTGTGGGACATTTTCAACGAGGCGCGAAGCGCTCTAGCCTTCGTGCAAATGCTTTCAGTCAGCACTTGAAGGTCTATTTGACAATTCGGACTTTCAACGGCGTGAAACGACGCTTCCGAGTACGGGACAACAGCCGGTTTCAGGAGATTCGCCGCAAAGGCAGATCGTTTAGCAGCCGCATTGCCGTCTTGTGCATCTTGGAAAATCGCCTCTCCTATAGCCGCTTTGGCTTCTCAGTGAGCCGCCGTATTGGCAAGGCGGTCCTGCGAAATCGCGTAAAGCGGCGGATGCGTGAGTCTGTGCGGCTGCGCATGGATCAGATTCGGCCTGGTTGGGACTGCGTCGTGATTGCCCGAACTCCGATTCGAAATGCCAGCTACGGTCAGATTGACGAGGGTTTTTCCCGTCTCTTTGGTCGAGCGAAACTCCATGTCTCTGCCATGGGCCGCAACGAGGACAGGGCCTGGGAGAGGTGAGTTGTGCGGCGTGTCTTGCTGATCCTCATCAGGCTCTATCAGAGGGGCGTTTCACCGCTCATGGGGAGCAACTGCCGATTCCATCCTACGTGTTCACAGTACACATACGAGGCGGTGGAGCGTTACGGAGCGGCACAAGGGACGTGGATGGGTCTGCGGCGCATCTGTCGATGCCATCCATGGAATCCCGGTGGCTTTGACCCCGTACCTTAGCGAATCATTCCTTACTCACCTGTTTTCGCTGCACTCTCTCTGGGGTTTCCTACGTCGAACTGTGAAAGGCAGAGTGCCGGATCGCAGGGCAAATGCCGGTTACACAATACGGCGGTGTTCTACGCCATGTAGAGGCTGAGATGCACGTGATACGGCCGGAAAATTCAAGAACTTGGGGCGACCCAGGCAACGTAGATCGAGACCTTGATCGGCCCTGCTGGCGCCATTGTTTGGTGCCGCGATTAGGAGAAATACTGTGAATCGCAGAAGGATCCTCTGGCTGTTGATCCTGGTATCGGCGGCTCTTCTACTTGGCGGCTGCGGTGTACCGCGCGAAGGCGTGGTGGACTGGAACACCGCCGAGGCAGATGGATGGTGGCAGGTAGTCATCGTATTCCCTCTGGCTAAGTCTCTCATATGGCTGAATACAAGCCTGGTAAATTGGGATTTCCCCTATAGCTGGGGCTTTGCGATCATCCTGTTTACGATAATTATCAAGATGATCACGTTCCCTCTGACGATGATCCAGATAAAAAGCATGCAGGCGCAGAAGGGCCTGCAGCCTCAACTTCAGGAGCTCCAAAAGAAGTACGGAAAGAACCGCGACAAGATGGCGCAGGAGCAAATGAAGCTGTATCGGGAGGCAGGGGTGAACCCGCTCAGCGGCTGCTTGCCAATGGTCGTACAGATGCCGGTCCTGTTTGGGCTGTATTCAGCTCTTGTGGCGTTGGGTCCTGCCTTGACTGACGCCCGCTTCTTTTGGATTCCCGACCTTGGCTTTCCTGAATTCACGCGGGGACTTGCCTGGATCCCCGAAAAGTTCAATGAGGGCGAGTATCTGCTTCTGCTGGCATACCTTGTATTGCCCGCCTTGCTCATGATCAGCCAAGTCTACATGCAGAGGATGACGACGGCGACCACGCCGACCGGCAGTGAGGGCCAGGCCGGTATGATGAAGCAGATGACGACGATCATGACTTTGATGTTCGGCTTCTTTACTTTGCAGGTGCCGGCAGGTCTGTCTTTGTACTGGGTGACGAGCAACCTGTTGCAGTTGGGACAGACTTACATCGCCAACTACCTGAGCGGTGTGAACAGTGCGATCGCGCCGGCCGCGCCACAGGCATTGACTGCAACGGCCGGCGCGGGTTCTTCGGACGGCGGTTCGACGGTTACTCCGGCTGCGGAAGCGACCGCACCCCAACGGAAGAGGACGCCTCAGCGTCGACGAAACCGACGCAATCGAAAGAGAAGATAAGATGAATGAAGGTCAGAGCTACGAGTACAGGGCAAAGACCGTGGAGGCGGCTGTCGATGAAGGATTGCGCCAACTAGGCGTTTCCCGGGATATGGTCGAAATCGAAGTATTCGACGAAGGGAGCCGCGGAATCCTGGGAATCGGCGCCTCCGATGCCCACGTTCGACTGACTCGCAAAGCTGATGAACTGCCGCGGGCAGCTAAGGCCGAGGAAGAGAGCGATGTCTCAGCAGGAATTACGGCCGTTGCTGAATCGGCGCCTGAGTACGAAGCCCCCGGCAGTCTCAATGCAAAGTCAGCGGAGGATCATGAAGCGGTCGATGGTGGCGCTCCACCGGCGCAGGCGCAAGACTCGCTTCCCGAGTCTGATGTAGAGCCGGACGAGAGCGATGGGGAACTGGAGGATCTTGCGTTCGATCTGCTCAACCAGATGTTGGTGCATTTGGGCATCGAGGCCGAAATTGAGGTTGCCTGGCAGGACAATCCGGAGGACAGTGACCGGTCACTTTGTCTGAATGTTGTTGGCGAAGAATTGGGCGTTCTAATCGGTCGCAACGGCGAGACTCTGGCGAGCATGCAGTACCTTATCCGGCTCATGGTAAATCAGGAGCTGCATCGCTGGAAAAACATCGTTGTCGACATTGACGGGTACAAGCAGAGAAGAGCTGAGCAGCTCAGCCAGTTGGCCCACCGCCTAGCGGAGCAAGTCGTGGCCTCAGGGAGGCCGGCATCTCTGGAACCAATGCCAGCAAGCGAACGCCGCCTCGTTCACATTGCGTTACGCGACCACGAGCACGTCTATACTTCGAGCACCGGAGAAGATACTCGGCGCAAAGTGCAGATCCTCCTCAAGTAATGGGGGCCACACAACCGTTCGCCTACTGAACGGCTGCTTCGCGTTGGGTCTTTCGAAGGGGGTTTCTTGAGCCAATTCCCTGCCGGAGAATCCAGGGATACCAATCGTAAACAGCGCACGAACCGTCCATGTCGATCGATTTGCTAGCGATAGGAACTGTGACGCGAGACATTGCGACTGCAGATCCGGCCGCGACCGACTATTTGCTGGGAGGTACGGTTAGCTTTGCGGCGGTAACAGCTGCCCGGCTTGGAAGCAGGCCGGCCGTTCTGACTCGAGCAGGTAAAGACATCGAACTATCTGCCTTGAGCGCCTTGGCCGACCTTCACGTACTGCCTTGCGAAAATACAACTACATTCGCGAATCTTTACTCACGCGACGGTCGCATCCAGTATTGCTACACGCCCTCGCCGCCAATCGCTGCCGAGGACATTCCGCCTCACTTAAGGGCACCCCAAATCGCACTCCTTGGTCCTCTTGTGAACGAGGTAAAGTCTGAAGTGGCTTCCATTTTTGACTCCGAAACGATTGTGGCAGCTGTGCCCCAGGGCTGGATGCGCCGGTGGGACGAAGACGGCAGGGTATACCCGACGCCGTGGATCGATATGGCGGATATTCTTCCCCACCTCGACGCGCTCATTCTATCGATTGACGACATTGACGGCGACTTGGGTCAGTTGGAGGAATTCCTCAAATACGTGGCGCTCGTCGTATTGACCGAGTACCGTGAAGGGAGCACCATCTACAGGCGAAGACCAGGATCGGAGACCGAGATAGTCCCGATTCCTCCTCGCCCCGCAAACGAAGTTGATCCTACAGGCGCCGGGGACATCTTTGCGACTGCCTTTTTGCTGCGGCTTGATGAAACCGGCGACCCGCTCGATTCGGCCCGCTACGCAAATGTTACGGCTTCTTTCGGCGTTGAGGGAAAAGGCGTGACAGGGATTCCCAGCCACGAAAGGGTCTTGGACTACATGGCCCGGCATCCCTGGCGGCATGGCGCTGCCTAGTCTGTGAAGGAACTCTTTGACGGGATGGCTCACTCCTATGCTGGCGAACATCTGCCGTTGGGAGAGCGATGACGGCTCAGATATTCGCGATCGCCAACCAAAAGGGCGGCGTGGGCAAGACAACTACCGCCGTAAACCTCTGCGCGTACTTGGCTGGGGCGGGTTGCAGGGTTCTTCTTGTTGACAGTGATCCGCAGGCCAATGCCACGACCAGCCTGGGTATCGACCCCAGGAAACCGGGAACAAGCCTCTACGATGTCCTCATCGAAAACAGGCCCGTGCGGGAAGCTGTTACGGCAACGACGCAGCCCGGACTGAGCCTGGTGCCCGCCAACCTCGATCTGGCTGGTGCAGAAGTTGAAATGGCGGCGAGGATGGCCCGCGAACAGCTCCTGTCCAAGGCCCTGCAGCCTCTACACTTCGAGTACGACTACGTATTCATTGATGACCCACCAAGCCTGGGTCTGATCACGATAAACGGTTTGACTGCCGCTGATGGGATAATCATTCCTGTCCAATGTGAGTATCTCGCGCTTGAGGGTCTGAGCCAGCTGCTTAGCACGATTCAGCAAGTGCGAAAGGTCTTGAATGGCCGATTGAAGGTCGCCGGTGTGTTGTTGACCATGTCGGACGTGCGTACAAATCTCAGCACGCAGGTGGTGGCGGACGTGCGGGGGCACTTCCCCCTTGAGACATTCGAGACGCTAATTCCCCGATCAGTACGTCTCAGTGAAGCGCCAAGTCACGGCCTGACAATACTTGGCTATGCCCCTGAGAGTGCCGGCGCGCTGGCTTACAGGGCGCTGGCAGCAGAGTTCATGAGGCGTTTTCCGACAAAGGTTGGGGGGGCCTCTGAAGGTCTGCCAGGCGGCGTTGGCGAGACTGGCTCTTTGGGCGAGACGGTGGCTTAGACATGAGCAGAGGAACCGGAGCCGACCAATTTAACCCCCGCCGAAGGCACGGACTTGGCCGCGGGCTGGGCGCGTTACTCGGCAGATCAGACTCCCAGGACGAGGTCGAAGCAGAGGAAGAGGGCGATCAGGGGAGCCATGGGGGAATCAGTGAAGTTTCCGTCGACAGCATAGAGCCGAATCCTCACCAGCCGCGAACGCGCTTTGAGCCGGCAAGTCTGGTTGAGTTGGCTACCTCCATAAGGGAACACGGGGTTATTCAGCCGGTAATCGTCGCCGAACAACCTGATCAGCCGCAGCACTACTGGCTGATCGCAGGAGAGAGGCGCTGGCGGGCGGCGCGCCAGGCCGGGCTGCCGGTCCTGCCCGCAGTTGTGCGCGAGGCGACATCGCAGCAGTTGCTGGAACTGGCTCTGGTCGAGAATCTGCAGCGCGACGACCTGAGCCCCCTGGAGGAGGCATCTGCCTTCAGTGTGTTGATTGACCAGTTCAGCCTGACCCAGGCGCAGGTGGCGTATCGTGTGGGAAAGAGCCGGTCGGCGGTGGCCAACGCAGTACGACTGCTGGGGCTGCCTACCGAGATCCAGGCAGCGTTGAATGATCGAATGATCAGTGCCGGCCATGCCCGCGCCCTACTGAGTCTCGACAGCGACGACGACAAACGTAGAGCTCTCGACCAAATTGTTACGAGGGAACTGAACGTGCGGCAGGCAGAAGAGCTTGTTCGCATGTGGCAGGAAGAACCCGCGGAGCAGGAGAGAGAGGAGGAACCTTCACATCTGCAGGCACAGATGCGTTACTGGGAAAACCGTTTTCGAGACCGTCTCAGCACGAAGGTGAATCTCGACCGCAAGGCGGACGGGAGCGGTCGGCTCGTAATCCATTTCTATAGCGATGAGGACCTTGAGACGATTTACAGAGAAATCGTCGGAGACGAATCGGACTGACAGCTCAGGGCTGTGAGCGAGACGCCGCCGGGGAAATAATGTCGGCGCTTCGGTTACCCTCTTGCGGGTACAATTCCTCTGGACCTTCAGTATTGTGTTGGCTGGAATGCCGAATGGCTGAACAGATTGGCGATGCACTTCAGGCGGAACTGAATCAGGTTGCAGAGAAACTTGAGGATGCCGTAGCCGATCTTCCCGATGGGCTGGCGCAGTTTGTTCGCAGCGAATTGGCAGAGAATCAAGTGTTGGCTGGCGTTGTGCTGGCTTCCGCAGCGCCAGTGAGAGATTCGGTGGAAGACCAGACCCGCAGAGTGGCCCTGGCCGCCGCCCTGGAGCTACTGCAGATCGCCCTGAACATTCACCGCCTTTTGCTAAGGCCTGAGCAGACCGGCTCGATAGATAGTTTCCTGCTTGGCGGAACGATTTTGGCCGGCGACTACTGTTTCAGCCGGGCGGCCGTGCTGGCCGCGCAAACCAGGCATCCTCAGGTGGTGACTGTTTTCGCAGAGCTCCTCCAGCAGGTAAGCCAAGCCAATTTAAGACGAGCTATCGCCAGGGATGGCATCGACAGGGACCACACCGCATTCGACGAGCGGGAAGCTCTGCTTTACAGCGGTGCAACTGCAGGCGCACTGTTGGCGAGGCTCAGCGAAGAAGAACAGGAGGCTGTAGTCCAGTATGCCGCATCTTTTGGACGAAGTAGGAAGCGCGACGGGACCAAAAACTTGGACGCAGTGGCGGGAGCGACCTTCGACAGCCTGCCCCCGCGTCAGAAGGAGCGCTGGCGAGAGCTAGCATCGAGTTTCTGATTCCTGATATGGGCTGGGCCGCAACCGGAGTTTAGCGTGTCCTCAAAAAAAGCACTTCTCCTCACCACACCAAACAGTTACCGGACGCAGGACTATGTCGACGCTGCGACGCGTCTGGGAATCGACGCAATAGTGGCGGTGGACCTACCTGGGATGCTGGCTGAAGAATGGAACGTCCCCCTCGGCGCAGATTTTGGCCGCCCTGATAAGGCCGCTGAGAAGATTGTCGAAGCGCTGGCCAGTTCGGACGGGTCAGACAGTGGCGAAATCTGTGTCGATGCTGTCCTGGCGCTGGATGACTCCGGGTCCCGGGTAGCGGCGCTGGTTGCGGCTGAGTTGGAACTACCCCACAACGATCCAATGGCGGCGGAAGCTGCCCGCAATAAGTTCCAAATGCGGACGTTGCTTGCCGCGTGCGGCGCACCGGTACCCGAATTCCGCGAGTTTCAAACAAGTGACAACCTGAAAGAGATAATCGCCCGAACGGAGGAGGAAATCGGGTACCCGTGCGTGGTCAAGCCTGAGCAGCTGAACGGGAGCCGGGGAGTCATCAGGGCAAACCTGCGCTGCGAACTGGCTGCCGCGGTGAGAAGGCTGACTGCCCTGATTGGGCGCGAACAACCATTTCTGATTGAGGGCTACATTCCAGGGGTAGAGGTCGCTTTGGAAGGCCTCTTGGATAGAGACCGACTGCACTGTCTGGCCTTGTTCGACAAGCCAGACCCACTGGAAGGGCCATACTTCGAGGAGACGATATACGTTACCCCCTCAAGGCTCCCTCTTGAAGTGCAGAATCAGATCGCAGAGACGACAGAGGCGGCGGCGCGGGGATTGGGCCTGCAGACGGGACCCATTCACGCTGAGCTGCGGATCAATGCCGAGGGTCCATGGATTGTGGAGGTCGCCGGGCGGTCGATTGGTGGACTTTGCTCGCGAATCTTGCGGTTTGGGATGGAGGTCGGCAAGGGCAGTTCGCTGGAGGAGCTGATTCTGCGGCAGGCGTGCGGTCTGCCACTGGAAAGCCTGGAGCGGGAGTCACAGGCCGGCGGAGTGATGATGATTCCGATTCCTGAAGGGGGTATTTTGCGCCGCTTGAGCGGCGTTGAGGAGGCGAAGGGCGTGGTGGGAATCGAGGATGTTCAGATTACTGCACGGTTGAACCAGTCCCTTGTTCCCCTGCCGGAGGGCGATGCCTATCTGGGCTTCATTTTTGCCAAGGGACCGTCGCCGGCAGCAGTGGAGGATGTGCTGCGACAAGCACACTCGTTACTACAGTTCGAGATCGACCCGGAGTTTGCGTTGGTACAGTAATGACCGCCGCTACTTCCTGGGCGCCCCTTTGCCTGCAGGCACGCCTTTGCCCGCACCCGGAGTTCCTTCCGGAGTCCACCCTTCCGGCATCTGGGCGCCAACCCCGAAGAAAAACTCTTCCATCTGCTCGGCCAGAAAATCGCGTGACTGCTGATCGCCGAGGCTGAGGCCGTAATGGTTTATGAGGACGACCGAGTACTGCATCCACATATCCCAGGCAGATTGCGAAATGTTCTCGAAGATCCGCTTGCCCAACTCGCCCGGATAGGGGGGCGACTCCAGTCCGGGCAGTTCCTGTCCAATCTTTGCACACTGTACCAGGTGAGCCATTTTTTGCTCCCAACCTAATATAGAGTCAACTGTGGCTACAATTATACGGCCTGAGCCGAGTCTGTGTCAAAGGAAATGCGTACCCTTTTCATGGGAATGTCCGGACAATTCAGCCACATTGTACTGGAGAGGCTTCTAGCTCGCGGTATCAACGTGGTCGCGGTACTGCTCACCGGACCGAAAAATGTCCCGCTCCGGGCGGTTTTTCCTGCTGCCGGAACCGCCTTGCCTACCCAGGGGGAAGAGTTCGAACTACCGCTACTGAACCCGGCCGTTACCTTGGCGACGACGGCTCTGGAGGAGAGATGTGTGAACAGGAGCGGCGGGACGGGCAACTCTGCTTCGCATGTGGCCAGCGTATCAGGAAGCCCTGTGGCACTCGCCGCAAATAAAGGCATTCCTGCCTATGAATGCGGAAAGGTCGGCCATCAGAAGACTACCGGCTGGTTGAAGGAGTTGGCGCTCGACGTAGTTAGTGTGGCCTGCTGGAACAGCATAATTCCTGCGCCTGTACTGGAGATTCCTCGATTCGGTTTTCTGAATGTGCATCCTTCGCTACTTCCCGCCTACAGGGGGCCGTTTCCGCTTTTCTGGCAATTTCGCAATGGGGAAACGGCGACGGGTATATCCGTACATTGGATGGACGCGGGCCTCGATTCGGGTGACATTGCGGGGCGGCGAGAGATTCGATTCAGGGATGGAATCCGTGGCTCAAGCGCTGAAGCGCTTTGCGCGAAGTCAGGGGGAAACCTGCTGGCCGAGATTATTGGAAGGCTGTCGCGGGGTGACGCATTAAGGCAACCCCAGCCTTCGGGGGGGACCTACTACCCCGCGCCCTCACAAGACGACTTCACACTTGATTCCAAGTGGCACCCGAGAAGAGCATTCAATTTCATGCGCGCGACCGCAGAGTGGGGTATACCTTTCAGTGTGGAAGCCGACGGTAGATTGCACCGGCTGAGTGACGCGATCGAATGGCAGGAGGATGCTTCAACGCAAACACCAGATTGCGGAAAGGTATGGGCTTCCTTTCAGGGCGGCAGTGTGTTAGCTGAAGAGTGGCCCGATTGAGCACCGTATACGAACAACCCCAATCAGTTTCTTGCCCAATAGGGTTAGACCAGATGATCCGAAACAGTATTCAACCAACTTGCATTCAAATGACAGGAGATCACCGATGTCACTCATGTCAATACCGCCGGGGATGAAGATCGCGGCACAGCTGTCACCTGAAGCTAGCGAGGAGGAGCTGCAGTTTGTAAAGCAGATGGGTCTGGACTGGGCTGTTTGCTGGACGGACGGCGAACACGCCGGTTATGACTACTATGCCCGGACGAAAGAACGGTTTGAGAAGGCAGGGGTCCGGATCTACGGGTTTGGCAATCGGGAAGTACACAATCAGGACGCGATTGTGCTGGGGTTGGAGAATCGAGACGCCAAGATTGAGGAGTACGTCAGCCATCTGAGAGCACTGGGCAAAGCCGGGATTCCCTATACTACGTACGCGCACATGGGAAACGGTATATGGAGCACGGAGCGCGAGCTGACACGCGGAGGCGCCTCGGCGCGAGGATTCGACCTGGCAAAGGCAGACGCCGGACACTGGGCGGGACGCTACTACCATCTGCCACTCACACACGGCCGGACATATTCGGAAGATGAGATCTGGGAAAACTTCCGGTACTTCGTTTCCCACGCGGCTCCAGTGGCCGAAGAGGAAGGGGTCCGCATAGGCATTCACCCTGATGACCCTCCCCAGCCAGAGCTAGGGGGAATCCCCCGGTGCATTTTCAGCAGTTTCGATGGCTACTACAGGGCAATGGAAATCGCCAGCAGCCCCAACGTGGGAATCTGTTTCTGCATTGGTTGCTGGTTGGAAGGCGGCGATCTGATGGGCAAAGGGGTTGAGGAGTCGCTGCTGGAGTTCGGCCAGGCGAACAAACTCTTCAAGATTCACTTTCGTAACGTTGATCAGCCGTTGCCTCACTTTGTCGAGACGTTCGTGGACGACGGCTATTTTGACATGTACAAGGCGATGCGTGTGCTGGAGCAGACCGGCTTCGACGGCGTCCTGATTCCGGACCACATTCCCATGATGGCGGACGATCAGCGCATCGGCACTGCCTATACGATCGGCTACATGAAGGCCTTGTTGGCTCGGGCGCAGGAAGAAGTGAAAGGGTAGGTACTGCTATGAAAACAGTAGGGATTCTGAGCCCCGGAGACATGGGGCATACCGTAGGTGAGCGGCTGAAAGAGCATGGGTTGCGGGTAATCGCGCACCTTGCGGACCGCAGCGCCCGTACCCGAGGTCTGGCTGAGGAGGCAGGGATAGATGAGGTAGATTCCTACGACTCCCTGGTCACAGAGTCGGATGTCGTGTTGTGCATTCTTGTGCCCGCGGAGGCGGGGGCGGCCGCGCAGACAGTGGCGAAGGCTCTTCGCCGGACAGGCGCCGACCTGCTCTATGCCGACTGCAACGCGGTCGCACCAAAGACGACCATCAAGATCTGCCGGACGATAACTGAAGCCGGAGGCCGGTTTGTTGACGCCTCGATCATTGGGCCGCCGCCGCGCCGCGAGGGGGCGACGCGGTTCTACGCGTCGGGCGTGCACGCGGGCGAACTGGCGAAGCTCGAAGACTACGGGCTCGATGTGCCTGTCATCAGCGACATTGTAGGTGATGCTTCCGCCATCAAAATGTGCTATGCGGGAATGACGAAGGGACTGACCGCGCTATGCACGAACCTGCTGGTTGCTGCAGAGGCGCTGGGAATACGAAATGCCTTGTTTGATGAGTGGCGTATGAGCCAGGAGGCAATGCTCAAGCGCGTGCAGGGTCTGCCGAGTATGCCGCCGAAGTCGCGCCGCTGGGTAGGCGAGATGGAGGAAATTGCAGCTACGATGGCGGATGTCGGCATGTCGCCTAAGTTCCACGAAGGTGCCGCAGACATCTACCGATTTGTCGGTGCTTCGGCTTTGGCAGATCGGACTCCTGAAGACCCTGACGAGCCTTCGCTGGAGGAGATGTTGGAGCTGTTGGTGGGGTCGCTGCCTACGCGGTGAGACCACCCTAGGGGGGCTCTTTCTCATCTTCCTTGAGCACGGTAATTCGGGAGCAAGTCCTGCCCATTCCATTCGTGGACGGCTAGAATCGCTCCCTTGGTCCACGAACCGCCGCCAATGAAGAGCCTACTGCTGGAATCGAACGGATCATCCCAAGGCCAATCTTGACTCTCACACAGGTTCCTCATCCTGTTGCCCCGGGACACAAGGCGCTCGACCTTTCCACCTCAGTAGGCTAATGAGCGTAGGCAGTCGACTGGGGCAGCGCAACTGAATGAAGGCTCCCCAAAAGAGAACAGGAGATACTCTCTGCTGCAGAGGCAAGAGCGCGCAGGATGTTTCCCGGCCAATTCGGTACGTGGGTTCGACGTCGGAAAGTTACAGCTTGAAAGGACCCGCTCAGATTTTCAGGCCGCTGAGAACAACGCCTTGGATAAAGTAGCGTTGGGCGGCGGCGAAGAGGGTGATAACCGGGACCGTCATGATGGCGGCGGCGGCCATCAGCAAGTGATCGCGCGGATCCCTGGATTCCAGGGGAATGTTCTGGAAGAATCGCAGGCCTACGGCCGCCGTAAAGAGGTCGACCTTATTGAGATAGATGAAGGGTCCGAAGAACTCGTTCCAGTCACCCAGGAACTGAAGGATGGCGACGGTAGTCAGCGCGGGTTTCATTAGCGGCAATAGGACGCCCCATAGAATGCGTAGAGGCGAGGCCCCGTCCATTAGGGCGGCCTCGTCTAGGTCTCGCGGAATAGACATAATGAACTGACGCAGTAAGAAGATCATGAATGCCCCGCCGCCTAACCAGGACCCGATGGTGAGGGGAACGTAGGTGTTGATCAGTTTCAGATTGAAGAAGAGTACGTACTGGGGGATCAACGTCACTTGCGACGGGATCATCATTGTTCCCAACATGAGGACAAACCAGATCTCCTTACCTATATAGTTGAAGCGGGCGAAGGAGTAGGCAGTCAGGGACCCTGTGATAATGACCCCAGGAATAGTGATTGCCGTAATCAGAAAGCTGTTCCCCATCCAGCGGGCGAAAGGCACGGAACTGAAGACCATTGCATAGTTTCCCCACTGAGGTATGGCTGGGAAAAGATGCGGTTCGAAGGAACGAAGTTCCTTCCAGGTCTGCAGAGAACTTGACACCGTCCAGAAGAGCGGGAAGGCAAACATCAGGGCAGCAGCAGTAAGAAGGATATAGGTCACGGCCCTCTGAATTCGATTCCGTCCGCGTCGGTAGACGTCACTGCGGAGTTCTGTGCTGGGCAGTCTCTCGATTGTTGCGGCCATCTTGTTCTAGCTCCCGTAGTAGAATACCCAGCGGCGTGAGAGTCGTAACTGCCAAATCGTAAGCGACACGATAACGAATGCGAAGAACCAGGCCAGCGAAGCGGCATAGCCCATGTTCCAGTAGTCAAAGGCATGACGATAAAGGTGAAGGCTGTAGAAAGTCGTGGCAAAACCAGGGCCTCCCTCGGTAGCCACAAATGCCGCGGTGAAGACCTGCAGACCGCCGATGACGCCAAGTACCATGTTGAAAAAAATCGTGGGTGTCAGCAGAGGAATCGTTACGTGGCGCAGCTTGTGAATAGGCGAGGCTCCATCGATTGACGCGGCCTCGTATAGTGATTCAGGGATTCCCTGGAGGCCGGCCAGAAAGATAATCATGCGCGTGCCTCCCAGTCCCTGCCATAAGCCCATCATGATCAAGGAAGGAATCGCCCAGCGTCGGTCACCGAACCAGCCAGGAGGGTCGGACCAACCTAGGTCGATTAGCCACTGATTGATGATACCGAAATCGGCATGGAGCAGCCATTTCCATAGGACGACCGAGGCCACGATCGGTACCAGTGAAGGCATGAAGAAGAGCGTGCGATAGGTTGCTAGGCCTCGCAGCTTTGCGTTTAGCAGAATGGCAAGAAACATCGAGCCTACGACGCCTAGAGGGACGCCAACACCTGCGTAGTAAAAGGTGCGGCCGAGCGAAGTGTAGAAGAGCGGATCGTCAAAAAACATCTTGGTGTAGTTTTCAAGACCGATCCACTCAGGGGCGCTGAGCACATCGTACTTTGTGAAACTTAGGTAGAGAGAGAACAGGCCGGGGCCGATGAACAGCCCGAAGAATCCGAGAAGCCAAGGGGTCAGGAACAGATAACCATAAACGTTTTCCCGCCTCTGACGCGATGTCGTCAGCGCTTCTGCTACGTTGGACAGATTCAAGCGGCTGGCCAAGGTCGCCATTTTCGACTCCAAGATATGAGAGCAGTGAGCAGACAGTAAACTCCTGCCCACTGCTCATTAGCTTCCTGACAAGATCAGGCTGGGTCCATGTCCAAAACGGCCTGAATGTTGTCATTCAGGTCCTGCAAGCCCTTCTCGAACTCTACGGGCTGGTTGGGGTCGAGGAGCAGGTCTGTCCACTGCTGTACTGCGGAAGTGTACTCGCGCCCGCGGGAATTGGCTGGCGCGTGTGCGGGAATGCCGTTCTCGAGGCTGGAGATGAACCATTCGTGGATCGGGTCATCTTCGATGAGAGAGTCGACCACATCGGGCCGCACCATCGCGAAGTTTCGGGCAACGAGGTTGAAGCTGAGGCTACCATCGTGCCCGGCAATGTGCAGGAGGAACTGATAGCCGACGTCGGCATGGTCCTGGTCGGTGCGCAGGTTCCAGGTGCCCCCGCGAAGCTGCGAGGGGAAACGGCCGTCTTCGCGAGCCGGAAACAGGATCTGAGAGGCTTTGGCTACACTTTCGTCCTCAATCTGGTTGTTGAAGTTGCGCACGCAGAGCGAGCCGCACCAGTTCAAGGTCAACAACCCCGCGACGAGAGCGCCGCCGGCGTTGTCGATATCTCCTGGCGCGGGAAGCACCTGGTCGACTACGCCAAGATCATATGCCCACCTCATCGCTTCAGTTGCGTTCGGGTCGTCGAGTAGCAAGCACTGTGTGCCTTCCTCGTTGATAAGCGAGCTGCCAAATAGGCGGCATAAGACTACGACCGTTGCCTCATTGTGGCTGATATTGAGTCCAAAGCGTTCGCCTTCCACGTAAAAGGAATGGGCCCACTCTCTTATCGTGTCAATTGACACATCGCGACCGACCGGATCGGGGACGTCTAGACCAGCCTCTTCGAAGTGGACTGCATTGGTAACCAGCGTGTCGAATCCGGCCCAACCCCAGCTGGGGAAGCCGTAAAGTTGTCCCTGGTAGTACTGCAGGCCCATGAAGTGTTCGAACCACTGGCCGAGGTCGGTGCTGTCGGCGGCGACCAACTCATCGATGGGCATGATGATGTCTTTGTTGATGGCGCGCCAGAAGTGGTAGTGCGAAGGGTCAAAGGCAATGATTTCACCGAGGTCTCCAGCCGCCTGTGCAGCGTACATCTTGGCGTAGTTGTCCTGCTGCCCGGAGCCGGCGAGCGGTCGCAGCTCGATCGTTACATCGGGATGCATTTCGGTAAAAGTTTCCATGCGCTCTTCGTTCCAGCCGCTGCCAATGCCGCGGAAGGTGTCCCAGCGCAGGTGGACCGGCTCCATGGCGGCGCCTTCGTCGGCCATGTCTCCTTCTGGGGCGGCCGGGGCGACACAGGCTGCAAGTGCGCCGGCGGAAACTGCGAGAGCGCCCTGCAAGAATGAACGTCTCGATACGCGGTCTTTCATCTGTTTCTCTCCCAGGAGATATGACGGGTAAATGTGGTTTATGCTACGAAACCGCAGCCCAGGCTCCGTCGGGTCCTGAGCTGCGGTGAAAAAAACTTGAAATCAGGGTTATGCCAGAGATTCCTTGTCCAGGACTTCCTGTACCAGGAGGTGGGTCTGCTCGACTCCCTCGTCGAATGTGGTCACTTCCGTCCACACAGCCTGGAGATTGTTGTTGAGCGTGTCTACGAATTCCAGCGTACGGGCATTGGCCGGTCTGTGCCACTTGCGAGGTCCATCAGGATATGTAGCAATGTGCTGGCGGAAGATTGGGTGGACGGCGAAGAGCTCGTCGCTGTCCCAAACGTCGGCTCGGCCGCCAGGACTGCCGGCCCCAAACAGGACGTGCTCGATTCCGTCCTCCTTCGTGGAGTAGAAGTCTAGAATCTGAAATGCTTCCGACGGATGCTTGGAGTTACCCGTAATGCCGAATGCCGCAGCAGATACCTGCGACCCCCTTAGTCCGGTCGGTCCGACGGGTCCGACAAGAACGTCCCAGTCAAAGGCGATGTCGCCAGCCTCCTTCTGGTTGTTCCAACGCCCGACAAAGCCAGTCGTCCAGTTGTAGACCCCGACCGTGCCTGCAACGTAGTTGTTGAAGGTCTCGTTGCTGCAGAGACAGGGATCGACTCCGTGGGTGAAACGAAGGTCATAGAGCCATTGTAGGCCGGCAATGGACTCTTCCTGGTCCAGCAAAGACTTCGTACCTTCCTCATTGATTGCGTCGCCACCGAAGATGCGCAGGTAGGAGGGGATATGCTCCTGCCCGACTCCCATGGCGCGCACGCCCCAAACCTCAGGGGGCGCGGTGATGGCCTGACCAATTGTTACCACGTCATCAGTTGTCCAGTCAGGTGTGGGGACTTCGGCACCGGACTCTTCGATCAGGTTCCTGTTAATGTAATAGGCGGTCGTACCGAAGTGACCGTGATTCGGGATCGCATGCAGTTCCCCATTCAGGGTGAGGGCGGCAATCAATGAGTCCCAGAAAGGAGACAGGTCAAAGTCTTTGGCTGCCACAATGTCATCCAGTGGGATCAAAACACCTTTTGCCTTGTGTTCCGGCGGGTTGTTGAGGTATGTCCAGACAACATCGCCGACGGTCCCTGAGGCCGACAAGGCGTAAATCTTCGGGTACATCTCATTGCCAGGGAGTTCGTCAAACTCGATAATCAGGCCGGGGTTCTGCTCCTCAAAGAGCTCTTTGCGGCTGACGTGCCAGTCGGCATGTGTACCCAATCGTGTATGGAAGAGTAGCGTGATGGGCTCTTCGGATGCCATGGCCTCTTCCCCATCACCGGACGGGGCGGCAGCTGGCACGCACGCAGACAGCGCCACTGCAGACGCGGCCAGGGCTCCCTGCAAGAATGAACGTCGCGAAACTTGCCTATTCATGGTTCTCTCCTGATGGGTGTGACGAAATGAAGTGAAGGGCCCCGATAGGACGCGGCTAGGGCACCTGCCATTCCTGAGCCACGTCCTAAGCGGGCTCAAACCAGGGTCAGACTGGATCCTTGTCCAAGACCTCCTGGACGAGGAGATGTGTCTGCTCTACACCTTCTTCGAACTCCACTGCTTGCGTCCAGATTGCCTGCAGATTGTTGTTCATCGTATTGACAAACTCAGACGTACGGGCATTGGCAGGGCGGTGCCACTTGCGCGGGCCTTCCGGATAGATTTCCTGGTGCTGGCGGAAGATCGGGTGGATGGAGTTGAGCTCATCGCTCTCCCAAACGTCCTTGCGGCCTCCAGGGCTGCCGGCGCCGAAGAATACATGCTCAATGCCATCTTCTTTCGTCGAATAGAAGTCAAGGACCTGGAAGGCTTCCGAGGGATGTTGTGAGTTGCCAGTGATGCCAAAGGCAGCGGCCGAAACTTGTGAACCGCGCAGGCCCGTGGGTCCAATCGGGCCGACAACAGCATCCCAATCGAACTCCAGGTCGCCGTCGTTCTTCATGTTGTTCAAGCGGCCGATCCATCCTGTCGTCGTGTTAAAGATGCCTACTGTACCAGCGACGTAGTTATTGGCAACTTCGTCGCCGCACTGGCAGGGATCTATCTGATGAGTGTGCTGCAGGTCGTACAGCCAGCGCAGACCTGCGATGGACTCTTCCTCGCCCAGCAAGGATTGTGTTCCTTCCTCGTTGATTGCGTCGCCGCCGAAGATGCGCAAGTAAGAGGGAATGTGCTCCTGGCCTGTACCGAAGCTTCGGACGCCCCAGACCTCGGGCGGAGCCGTGACCGCCTGCCCGATTGTAACGTAGTCATCTACAGTCCAGTCGGGGTTGGGGTTCTCAGCGCCTGAAGCCTCAATGAGGGTCTTGTTGTGATAGTAGGCGGTCGTGCCGTAGTGGCCGTGGTTGGGGATGGCGTGCAATTCACCGTCGAGCGTGACGGCTTCGAGCAAGGAATCCCAGAATTCGGAGAGGTCGAAGTCTTTGGCGGCGACGATGTCGTCCAGGGGAATCAAGACGCCCTTGGCCTTGTGTTCCGGCGGGTTGTTGAGATAGGTCCAGACTACATCGCCCACCGTGCCGGAGGCAGAAAGTGCGTATATCTTTGGATACATTTCATTGCCCGGCAACTCGTCGATTTCGAGTAGAATGCCGGGATTCTGCTCTTCGAACAGGTCCTTGCGGCTCTTGTGCCAGTCGGCGTGTGTGCCGAGCCGCGTGTGGAAAAGGACGGTGACGGGTTCCATGGAAGCCTCCATCGACTCCCCGCCCTCACCTGCTGTGGGAGCAGCGGGCACGCAAGCAGACAGAGCCAGAGCTCCGGTTGCTGCCAGGGAACCTGCCAGGAACTGACGGCGACTCACGTTCTTCTTAAGCATAGTTGACTCCTCCTTGGAAATAGCTGAACGTTCTGCGACAACCAATTGAAGAGAATTGCGCTATCCTTTGATGCCGGACATCACAATTCCCTGGACCAGATAACGCTGCGCAAGGAAAAAGATGACAATTATGGGTGCAGTCATCATGACGCTGGCCGCCATGAGAAGGTGGTACTTTGGCTCCGTGTCATCGGCAAAGCCGGCTACGGCCTGGAAATAGCGAATGCCGATCGCCAGCGTGTACTTGGACTTCGTGTTGAGAAAGATAAACGGCTGAAGAAACTCATTCCACTGGGCCATGAAAGTCAGAACCGCGGCGGTTGCCGTAACGGGAATGGAAAGAGGCATCAGAATCTGCCAGAAAATTCGCAGATAATTAGCTCCGTCTATGCGGGCTGCTTCGTCCAGGTCTATGGGAATACTCATAAAGAACTGGCGCATGAGGAAGATGAGGAAGGCGCTGCCACCGAAAAAAGAAGGAATAATCAGCGGTCTGTAGGAGTCCAGCCATCCAATCTTTGCAAACATGAGGTAGAGGGGAATCAGGGTGACCTCTACGGGCAGCATCATGGTGCTGAGAGTGATGATGAACAGCACGTCGCGGGCAGGGTATCGAAAACGGGCAAAAGAGTAACCGACGAGCGCGGCGGTCAGAACCGCACCAAAGGTTGAAACAATCGCTACGAAGGTCGAATTCCAGGTCCAGGTGGCCCAGGACACGATTTCGAAGACTTTCGGATAGTTCTGAAACTGCGGCACCTCCGGAAGCCAGGTTGGCGGAAACCTGAACAACTCGCCCCCTCTCTTTAGCGAGGAGAGGACGGTCCAAACAAAGGGGAACATGAACACGGCCGAACTGGACACGGCTATCAAATAAAGGATTCCTCGGCCGATGGCGCGCTGGAATGAGGCTGACTGAAAGATCCCGGCTGGATTTATGCCGCTCCCGGTCTGTTTTCGGCCTGTTGCAATTGCTTCGCCCGCCATCAGTCCACCTCCCCTGCGTAATAGACCCATCGTCGCGACTGTCTGAACTGAACGTAAGTGAAGACGAACAATACGAAGAAGAAGATCCAAGCCAGCGCCGAAGCATAGCCCATTTCGAAGTATTGGAATGCGCGCGTGTAAATGTGCAAGGCATAAAACCACGTAGAGTATGCCGGGCCGCCCTGAGTGGCCACGTATGCGGCTGCAAATACCCTTAGTGCCCCGATGATTCCAAGCACCATATTGAAGAAAATCGTCGGCGTAAGCATCGGGAGGGTCACGTTTCGAAACTTGGCCCATAAGCCGGCGCCGTCCACGACCGCGGCATCGTACAGCTCCTGGGGAACGCCCTGTAAGCCGGCCAGAAAGATCAGCATGGTGTTACCGCCGATCGCCCCCCACATTGCCATTATGATCAGGCCCGTCATCGCCCAATCTGGGTCTCTGAACCAACCCGGGGCGTTGTCGCTGCCTGTGATGGTTCGAATCCAATGGTTTATCGGCCCTACGTCGGCGTTGAATATCCAGCCCCAAAGGACGGCGGCTGCGACGATGGGAGTAAGGTGGGGCAGGAAGAAGAAGGTACGAAACCACGTCGTTCCCAGCAGTGCCTGGTTAAGGAGCATTGCCGCCGCGAGGGCCCCAATAAGTGAAAGTGGTACGACAATCAACGCATAGCGAAAGGTAAGCATCATCGAGGGCCAGAAGAGCCGGTCTTTCGTGAAGATTTCGACGAAGTTCTTCAGGCCAACAAATTCGGGTGGATTGACGATGTCGTAGCGGGTAAAGCTGAGAAAGCCGGAGGTCATCATTGGACCGATGATAAAGAGAATAATGCCCAGCAGCCAGGGCGACAGGAATATGTAGCCGGCGATGGCCTCTTTGGCGCGGAGATTCCTCGTCCAACTGGGAAGTGGTATCCGTGCGCCCGCTAACGCTTTCGTCGTCATTTCTGCCTCTCCCTAACCATTTCATGTCCCTCATAAATATCGCGTGCCACTGTACCCTGGGCTTGCGCGGGAGGATCGACTCCCAGGATGTGGCAAAACGTCGGGACGACGTCTGCGGCATGAATGTAGCCCAGCCGGTCAACGGGGCGTTCATATCCCTTCTTCAGCCCCGGTCCGTCGAGGAAAAACGATCCGAAAGTTGACGAAAAACCGTTTGCGGTTGGAATGAAGCCGCCATGATGGGCGCCGTAAACAAGAGGGGCGCCGACATTTCCCCCGCCTTCGATTCCGAGCCATTGCGTGTAGTAACCGCTCACATAGTCGTGGTCCCAGGCGAAGATTACGTCTCCGCACTCGTCTCCCCACTGCCCCAGCAGATAGGCGTCGCGTTTGGGCAGGGCGATGGCGACAACGGTATTCCCAGTTTCTTCGTCAACCCACGTGCGGAGGGCGGTGAGCAGCTCGCGTTCGATCTGGTCGAATTCCGGTCCGGGATCGGCGTTGATAGTAATGTCGAATCCCCGCCTGGCGAGAAAGGCTTTGGTCCTGTCCCAATCGATCTCGTCTGAATGAGGGTCCAGGTCCTGGGCGATCGCCTCTTCCCCGCCCTGCTTAAGGACGAGGAAGCCCTCGTCGTAAAGGAACTGGCGAAGGTTGGCGATACGGACGTCAGGGTAAGCACCATGATCGGAGATGATGCCAACGTAAACTTCATCCCCGTCCTGGTTGGCTCTGTCGGCGGCCTCGTACATCAGGCCCAAGACGCGGTCGCCGACCTGGTATGTGCGGCGGAAGTAGTCCAGATATTTCTCTTTGGTGTCCGGGTTGAAACCGGGACAGACAGGATCCACGTCAGCAAGGTGAATGTGATTGAGATAGTCATACAGGTGCCAGTGGCAGGTGAAGTACGAGCAATCTCGTTCTTGGAGCATGTAGTTGGCAACGTTGGCAAACCAGAGGCCCTGGTATTCGCATTCCTCAAGGGCTGTATCGAAGTCGGTCATGCCTGATGTGTAGGGGGTCATCGAGGCATGTTCCTGATAAGGACCGAAGCGGCGAATGAGTTCGGCTTCCAACTCAGAATCGCCATACGTGAAGCCGTTGCTATAGGTAACTTGTGTTCGATAGAGCTTCAACGAACTGCCATCGCGAGCCAGTTCTAGCAACTTGAAACGGACCGCGGCTTCCTGAGCGCGACCATCGATCTGAAAGTCCAGGATAGCCCAGTCACTCCAATTGCCAAGGTCAGCCGCGGCCACCACGTCGCCAGCGTCGCGACTACGACAAATCAGGACTCGGTCATAACCATTTCCGGTACTGTCGACGGCAAGCAAATGAAAGCGGTTGGCGTCTCCACCCAGACGCGCGGTGACGGAAAAGGCTGTCGCTAGGGGAGTCGAGGCACTTTCCGGTAGATCGGTCCAGCCTTCGGCGGCGGCGAGAGGCTCGATGGGCTCAACGCTGCGAGGGCCCTGGATGGCTGAACCGTCGTGTGCCATGGCAACGTCGCTGGCCTTAGAGGGATCAGTTGTGTAGGCCTGGGCCGCAGCTACTTCAAATTCCGTGCTATTATGCCCCGGGGCGCCGAAACCGTCGACAACATAACCGATTTCCACGCCTGAAGGATGGGCCCCCGGGTAGTGCACGGCGACGCTCTTGAGGCCGGCGCGCTCCAAAGAATTCCAGATGCGTTCGGCGTTGTTGGCACGGCCGTCAAAGCTGCTAACTGATACGTCCTTCTCGCCAGCGCCTGACTTTCGCTCGATTACGGTCTGCCATGTGGGGACACTGTGTGTGCCAGTGTGGGCGCCGGTGGAAAGAGTCGCCCAGTTCGTGGGTGTCCAGACGGGGAAGGAGGGATAGGTCTCGTTGACGGTACCCTCGCTGAGCAAGCGACTGAAATTAGGTAAGCAGCCCTCTGACGCGAAGTATTTCATCATAGGGGTGACAAAACCGTCCATTCCATATGCATAAATCTTCTTTGTCATCGGTGGCATTCAACTCCCAATTCGGTACGCTAAGATTCATGCGGGCGCCTCCGCTTGGCTATCGTAGGGTTCTATTGGTACAAGTCTGGTGCGAAGGCGCTGCTTAGCAGTGCTATTTGGTGCGCAATTATTCAGGCGAGGCTATTGCCTGAAGAGTCTTGCTTCGGCAGAATTGATACCGCCGAGGGACCTGCTATAAATCCTTTGCCCTCTAAGCTTGACTCAGGTTGAAAACCAGGGCGTTGCAGGATGAAACTGTAAGTAAGGTCGACGGCCTCCAGATTGCAGTGATTTGGAAGGATTCTGGCTCAAATGGCCAGGAATGGGAGCCGTTGGCAAGTAGTAACGTAAGTCTGAAGGGCTTGGACGCTCCATCCTGTAATATGGCCCTTCAAGCTGTTCTTCTTGTTCTAAAGGTCGCAGAGCATTATAGGTATTGTACTCTACCCACAACGTTGCGAGCGCCGGGATTATATCAGCAACTGACAGGGAATGCAAACTTATCCACTTTGCACGGTGCATCACAATGTTGGGGTGGACAGTCGCATACCTCTGGAGGCACCCAAGCCGTGGTCAGTTCCCATTCCAGTTTCCGCCGGAATAAGCGCCGTCTCTGACTGCTGACCACTGCTTCTCTGGGCGGTCGGCCGCAAGCGGCCTCCCTTGTGCGGGGGCTCCGCCCCCGCAAC
>WTGY01000214.1 GCA_011523365.1 Caldilineaceae bacterium | reverse complement strand
CCCCATAAGCGTCACCCACACCATCCCCCTGTAATCCTCCGGTAGGGGCAGGCCTTGTGCCTGCCCTGGCTCCCCCGAACAAGCCCTCTTCTTCGCCCCCCTCAACCTCCTGTAGGAACAGTCCTTGTTCCTGCTCCATCTCGCTCCAAAACTAGGCTGCACCCCGCTTTACCCTCGCCATTTTGACACCCGCTGCTATCTCTTCTATAATCCGTCGCGATTCAGAACCGAAATCACTGAAACGGGAAAGCAAAAGAGATGGCTGAAGTTCAACAGTTACGCAGGGGCAACATCTACGAAGAAGACAGTCAACTGTGGCGGGTACTTGATTTCCAGCACATCAAAATGGCCCGCGGCGGCGCAACCATCCGGCTCAAAGTACGCAACCTCCGCTCGGGCGCAACCATCGAAAAAACCTACAACAGTGGCGCACGCGTCGACGACATCCGCCTCGATTCACGCGACGTCGAATACCTCTATACCGATGGCGATCTCTACCACTTCATGGACACCGAAACCTTCGAACAGGTTGCTCTGGCAAAAGACGCGTTGGAAGAAATCGTCCAGTTCCTTAAAGACAATACCGTCGTCGAATTGGAATCCTTCGAAGGTGAGCCGATCAGTGTCAACCTGCCGACGACGATCGATCTTGAAGTCGTGTGGGCAGAAATGGCTGTCGCCGGAGATACCGCCAACACCCCGACCAAAGAAGTGGAGTTGGAAACCGGCTTCCGGCTGAACGTGCCCATGTTCGTCAAAGAAGGCGACACCGTTCGCATCGACACTCGCGACGGTCGCTACGTTACACGCGTGCAATAATGACCGCAACGCACGGACCGTCAGATTTGCCCCACTGACGGACGGTACGCTATAGTGGGGAGACCGTTTGCCGTTGTAGCTCAGTCGGTAGAGCGACGCTCTCGTAAAGCGTAGGTCGTCGGTTCGAGTCCGACCAACGGCTCAATCAAAAAAGCCCCGCCGCCAGGCGGGGCTTTTCTTTCTTCCTCATCTCCCTACTGCTTTTCCGGGGGCACACCGGCCATCAGCAGCCCCAACTCCTCCGCGCTCGCCTCGCTTCGGTCCAGGACATCCATGATCTGCCCTTCAAAGATCACAGCGATTCGGTCGCAAAGTGCCAGCAGTTCATCCAGGTCTTCCGAAATCAGCAGCGTCGCCATTCCCGTGTCCCGCTGTTCCAGCAGCTGCTGATATATGTATTCGATCGCGCCGATGTCGATGCCCCGAGTCGGTTGGGCGGCAACCAACACCTTGGGCCGCCGCGAAAGCTCGCGTGCCAGGATCAACCTCTGGATATTTCCGCCCGAAAGGTTCCTGGTCATCGTACGTATATCCGGCGTCTTAATATAGAAATCCTGTATCATCTGCCGGCTGTAACGAGCAATATAATCAAATGCCAAAAAGATACCGTTGCTGAATTTATCACTTGTATGCTCTTGCAGCACCAGATTCTCTGATACGGCAAAATCGCGCACGATCCCGTCGTGCATCCGCTCCTCGGGAATGTATGCCAGCCCGCTCTCAGTCCGCCGCGCCGTCGTCCATTCGGTAACCGGCGTGCCGTCCATCTCCACACTCCCGCCGCTGATCGGGCGCAAACCCGCTATGACCTCGGCAAGCTCCCTCTGCCCATTGCCGCTGATACCCGCCACCCCTAGAATCTCGCCGGACTGGACCGAAAGAGATACGCCGCGCAGAGCCGGTTGCCCCGTTACGTCATGTGCTTGGACATCCTTCAGACGCAACCGCACTTCGCCCGCATCCATCTCTTCCTCGCGGGTCCTCTCCAGCATGACGTCGCGCCCCACCATCATGCGCGCCAACTCCTGACGGGTCATCTCCTCAGTCGGAACCGTCCCGACTAGCCGCCCTGAACGCAGAACCGTAATGCGATCACTGATCGCCAGGACCTCCCGCAGCTTATGGCTGATCAATACGAGGCTGTACCCGTTGTCCTTCATGTAACCTAGCGTGACGAATAGTTCATCGACCTCCTGCGGCGTCAGAACCGCCGTCGGCTCATCCAGAATCAACAACGCCGCGCCGCGGTAAAGGGCCTTCATAATCTCGACCCGCTGCCGTTCGCCGACTGAGAGCGTCCAGACGGGCGCCCGCGGGTCGATCTGCAACCCATACGCCTCGCTCAGTTCGCGAATGCCCTCCTCAACACGGTCCAGATCCAGAAGCGGCTCCCTGCTGGACTTGAGCCCCAATGCCACATTCTCAGTGACGGTCAGCGTATCCACGAGCATAAAGTGCTGATGGATCATGCCTATGCCCTGGCGGATCGCGTCGGTGGGCGAATGAATCGTTACCTCGGCGCCGTCGCGCAGGATCCGCCCCTCCTCGGGTTGATACAGACCGTACAGAATCCTCATCAGTGTAGACTTGCCCGCGCCGTTCTCCCCCAGCAGCGCATGCAGTTCCCCCCTGCGTACGTCAAAATCCACGTGATCGCAGGCCAGGACACCCGGAAACCGCTTGACGATGTCGTACATCTGCACATACGGCGCGTTCAAGCGGAAGTTTACCGCTCGATGCCCGCCCGTGGGTCTGGCGATACCGTAGACTATCTGATCTTCAATCCCGCGTCGACCGGTCAACATGAAAAACTGTCCTTACGCCACAGCAACCTTTAGCAGCAGGCTACCCCTTCCCTCACTATTCGTCGTCTTCCAGCAATACCGGATCGACAACGCCGCTCTTGATGTCTTCGATCGCGGCGCGGGCTGCCTCTTTCACCTCATCGGCGATCTCAATACTTTCGTTGAACTCCAAACGTAACCCGTCGTTGGCAAATGTGAGTTTGTAAGCCGTGCCGCCCAACTCCCCTGCTTCGATCTTGGCAATCATATCCGTTATCACGTTGGCCCAGTTGTAAATCTGATTGGTAACCACAACGTCCGGGCCTAATGATATCTGATCACTCTGGGTGCCCAGCCAGGCAACGCCGTTCTCGTTGGCCACGCCGATCGCCCCGACTACCTGCTGCGCCGACCCGGTCAACACGTCGGCGCCGGCCTGAATATGGACGTGGGCAGCCTCAGCCGCCAGCGTCGTGTCGCTGAATGAGCCTGTATAGCTAATGTTTACCTGTGCGTCAGGTTTGACATCTGTAACACCTCTTACAAACCCGTCTATGTACAGTTTGGCGTCACCCGCTACAGGGCCGATCACACCAATTACATCGTTCTCCGATAGCATCGCAGCCACAACCCCGTTGACATACCCACCCTCGTTGGCGACCGCCCCGTAAGCGAATACGTTCTCGATTCCCCGCTCCGCCCCCGTATCCGACGACGTTCCCCAGGCAAAACTGGTCTCAGTAAAATCGCTGGCCACCTCAAACACCGAATTACCGTACTGTGCGCCGTGAGCGATCACCAGGTCGTATCCTTCAGCCGCATAATCTCGAATCGCCGCCGACGCATCGGTCACCCGGAACATCCCTTCCGAATACGCGATCCTCAGCGCATCCTCCCCGCCCATCTCAGCTTGAACTGCAGTCAGCGAGTCGTACATCGATTGGCTCCAGGCGATATCCGTCGTGCTGCTTGGCATGACAATAGCAACGCGAAAGGGGGCGCCTTCAGCGTCGACCTCCTCGTCATCCTGGTTCGATCGACCGCACCCGGCGAGAAGAAGCAAGAAGATCAACATTGATATTCTGATTCGTATTAGCATGATTCCCTCTCTAGCGTTAGGAATCTATGGCGACGCTATCGCCTATGTTACTCGCCGCGCTCGTACGACCTGGCCAGAGCCGCCGGCCTCTGAATCTGTCGTGCGGTAAAGGCAAGCACCACGATTGTCATTATGTATGGCATCATTACAGCTATTTCTGATGGGACCGGAATGGCCAGCGCCTGCACCCATAGCTGCAAAGCGTTGACCAGGCTGAACAGCAACGAGCCTCCCAGCACGCCTATCGTGCGCCAGCTGCCAAAGTAAACGAGTGCAACCGCAATAAATCCAAGTCCGTTTGTCATGTTCTCCTGAAAAACGTTCTGCAGACCAATACTCAGCGACGCCCCCGCAACTGCCGCCAGAGCACCTCCAATCATCAGTGTCGTGTAGCGCACACCATTGACACTGACACCCAGTGTATCGGCTGCCTCCGGGTTGTGCCCGACCGCCCGAATCTTCAGGCCCAGTGTCGTCCTGTTGATCACAAACCAGGATACCGGCACCATCAGGTAGGCGAGATACACCAACGCATTGTGATTGAACAAAATGTGCCCGATTCCCGGAATATCGGATAGAAACGGGATGGCCAACTGTCGAAAGCCGCTTACCCCTTCCACCGAACCAATCAGCGTCTTGAAGAGCAGGCTGCTCAATCCCAGTCCAAATAGATATAGTCCAATGCCGCTGATGCCTTGCAGCGACTGCATCGTCACACTCACAAAGGCTTTCAGCAATCCCATCAACATGCCTATCGCAATTGCAGCCAGCACCCCCACCCACAGATTATGCCCTTCGAATACGACGTAAAAGGCGAAAAAAGCCCCCATCAGCATGATGCCGTCTACGCCCAGATTCAAGACCCCCGAACGCTGACCAAACGTCTCCCCCAATGACGCGAAAAGATAGGGCGTCGCCAACCGTACACAACTGTGCAGGATTCCGATCAGTGTGGATATCGTAAACAGTTCGTCAAACATGTCGGCATCATCTGGTGAAAGCTGCGGTACATGCCTTCCCCACACCAGCAGTGTGGCCCGGCACTGCACCGTCTCGTCTACTCACTTCAAACTCTGGAAGCGTGCAAGACCCTCTTTCCTCACTCCTCAGTACTCTCTTCTCGCTTCTCACCTTCCACCACCAGCGGCTCGTCAGACCCATCATCCCCAACCCGTCGCCGCGTCCGCCGTCTCACATACAGATCGCTGGAAACGACGAAGAGTACCACGAGGCCCTGTAAGGCGATGGCCAGTGCACTGGGAACCTGCACGGCCCGCTGCATCTTGTCCGCGCCAACCAGCAGCGCACCGAACAGCGCCGAGGCCGGTATCGCCCCCAATGGGTGTAGCTTGCCAAACAGCGCCGCTACTATCCCGCTGAAACCGTAGCCGCCGCTCAACCCCTCAAGCATGCGATGATGAACCCCCATCACCTCCACCGCCCCTGCCAACCCGCACAGCATCCCGCTCAATGCCAGCGACAGCGTGACATACTTGCGTACAGGAATACCCGCATAGCGGGAAGCATTGGGATTCAGACCTACAGCACGGATGCGGTAGCCGATCGTCGTACGCCAGAGGAGGAAATAAATCGCGAGAGCCAGGAGAACGGCCAGTATTGCGCCGCTGTGGAAAAGTGTGCGCGGCACCAACCGCGGCAGCCAGATGGACTCCGGCAACGCTGCGCTCTGCGGGATGCTCGTGCCGGCCGCGACATGCTCCGGATCCAGCATCGGCCCGCGCAGCAGAAAATTCATCAGGCGCAGCGCAATCTGGTTCATCATCACCGTGGTGAGAATCTCGTTTACGCCCAGACGCGCTTTCAGCAGGCCGGGAATCCCGCCCCAAATGAGCCCCGCTGCTGCACCGCTAACCAGCGTCAGCGGCAACAAAATCAGGGCAGGTAGACTGCTGAACCCCACCCCGAATGCGGTGGCCGCCAGCGCGCCGACAACGATCTGCCCTTCGCCCCCGATATTGATCACGCCGCCCCGAAATGCGATGCATATGCCCAAACCCACCAGCAACAGCGGCGTGGCCTTGGTCAGGGTCTGCGTGATGCCGCTCACGTTGCCCAGCGCACCCTGTATCAGAGCGCTATAGGCTTCAAAAGGGTCGGTGCCTAACAGCAACAGCAGCAAGACGCCCACCACCAGCGCGATCACCATCGCCAGCACCGGCAGCAACACATCGATCAGCTTGGCCAAATATAAGCGGGTATTCATCCTTTACTCGACAGCGCGTTGCCAGTGCGCTCTGAAAACTTTCCGCCATACGATCTGCCGCCACGTTGCGTACAAATGCCATCGTAATGGCAGATTCCAACGATTATAGCACCATATGTTCATTTCAAATAGTGCTCTTACCCTGATTTGTGTCGGATATTCAAGAATCTGGGTACAGAATTGCAGGCGCGGCACGTGCAAAAACTGCAATGAGGCGTACCGGCGCCTCACCCACATTGCGGACTTCGTGAAGGACGCCTTCCGGGACAAACACCGTTGTATCAGCTCCCACCTGGTGGCGTTCTTCACCCAGGATGACTTCGACTTCACCGCTGAGAAAAGTCAGGCTCTCCTCACAATCGTGGTAGTGCAGCGGGATAACCCCGCCAGGAGGCATATACTGTTCCCACAGCTCCATCTGCGTCGCGCCGCAAGTGCGCGCTGTTATAATGCGGGCGCCGGGAATCTTGCTGCGCGTGTTTATGGGGTCGTAATCTTCGTGCGAGTGTGGAAGAACGGCCATCGCTTCACAATACCTCTACAAACTCCGACTTCTACCTGTCCGCCTGCGTCTCAGATCTCCTCCGCAGCCGTAACATTCGGCTGCCCCCCCTTTGAAACTCATAGGGTACCTCTTCTATTCTAGCCTGAATGTCCCGTGCTGTGAAAGCGTCAATTACACCTTGGACGTGCGGCGAAGGCGCCCCCCCGACCTGCAGCAGCGGAAAAACCCGCGCCTCCGGGGCCACCCGCAGCATCTCCTCCAGCGCCCGTACGTGGAACGCCAGGTCAAACTCCTGGCTGTACAGAAACAGAAAATGGGAGGAAAGTGCCAGGTCAAAACTGTTGTCTTCAAAGGGAAGGTCCGGCAGCGAAGCATCCACATAGCGTCCCTCACCTGAACCCCGCGCATAGTCGTCCAGAAACTTGCGCATGGCCCACATCCTCCGCTGCCCCAATGCCGGTATCGAAGGCACGTAGGTCCACACAAAATCGTCCCGGTTGCGCGCCAGCTGTTCAATGACAATGTCGTACGTCTCTTCGACTCGCCTCTCGATCGCCTCCGCCGAAAACGCATATAGCGGATCGACCGAAACGACAGAGTACCCCAACGCCGTCATCTCCGCATTGAAGCTCGCCGGCCCGTCCCCGCACCCGAGAATCCGCCCCCGCAACTCCCGCTTCCCCAGGTCGAACATCCCGCAGTACTCCTCCATCGTCCTCCCCCAGGGCACGACACCATCAACCGTAAAGGGCATCCTCTATACCTCCTTAACGACTGACTGCAGAGCATTCATACTCACCGCTGCAAGCCGTATCACGCATTAGCAAGACGTACCAAATGGTATCTTGAGCCGCGACAGCTCTCCTCGTCTTCTTTGTTAGGGTGCATCCCAAAACGGGGGCGAACTTCCCCATGCCTCAGGTCGCAGCGGGCCCCCAACCTTTTCACGATCAACTCTGAGCCAGAGCAAGCGCAGAAACTGCCCCCTAACCACTAAAAACTAAGAACTGACTACTAAAAACTGCTGTTCTGGGCGGTCGGGCCTATTCGGCCCTCCCTT
>WTGY01000021.1 GCA_011523365.1 Caldilineaceae bacterium | reverse complement strand
GCGGGTGGGTTGGGCGCGGCGTTGTCGGGCTGGGGGGCGCCCTGGGAGGCGTTCATGGCGTTGGTGATCATGCCGGCCATGCCGGCGCCGAGGCCGATTCCGGCGCCGAGGCCGAGGCCTTCGCCGGTGCCGCCGGCGCCGGCCGGTTGCTGGGCGGCGTCGCCCAGGGCGCGGGCCGTTTTGAACTGCATGTAGGCGGCCATGTCGCCGATTGCGCCCATGCTGGCGCGTTCGTCGATGGCTTTGGCGGTCTCCTCGGTGGGGCTGATGGAGACGATGCGGAACTGCTTGAGCGCCAGGCCCATGGCGGTGAAATCGTCCTGCAGGGTGGCGCGCATGGCGGCGCTGAGCTCGTCGAAGAGGCGGGGCAGGTCGAGAATGCTGGTCATGTTCTCGCCCCACATGTCGGTCATGCGGCTGATGATGGCGCTGCGCAGGAAGTCGTTGATCTGGCCGGTGCGGTACATGCCCTGGGTGCCGACGAACTGGTCGACGAAGCGCTTGGGGTCGGCGATCTGCATGGTGTACTGGCCGAAGCCGCGCAGGCGCACGAGCCCGAGGTCGGTGTCGCGCAGGGTGATGGGCTCGGGCGTGCCCCACTTCATGTCGGTGAATTCGCGCATGTTGGCGAAGAAGACTTCGGCGGTGAAGATGTCCTGGCCGCCTGTGCCCATGCGCAGGAGTCCCGACAGGATTGGGAGGTTGGCGGTGGTGATGGTGTGGCGTCCGGGTTCGAAGAGGTCGAGCGATTTGCCGTCGCGGTAGAAGACGGCGCGCTGGCTTTCGCGCACGATGACCTGGCTGCCGAAACGGAAGTCGCCGGAGCCGACCTCGGGCACGCGAACGACGAGCTGCTGCGCGCCCTGGTCCGGCGCTTCGATTACGTCAATGATTCTTGCCATCAGTTTTCTCCTGTCTGTCGGACGCCGGCGGGCGGCTACTCGCTGTCGGCCGCGGTTGTTATGGTTTGGCTGCGCTTGTCAAAGAGCCGCTGAAGCTCGGTCACGGTGTCGTTGACGGCTTCGATGGCGGGGCCGATCGCCTCCCGATCGGCCGCGCCGGCCTCCAGCGCGTTGATTCGATCGTTGATCTCCTGGGCGCGTTCGGCCAGGGCGGTGTCGAAGCGGTGGAGGGCGTCGAGCTGTTCTTCCTGGATCTTGACGGCTGCGAACAGCCCGGCGTAGCCGTAGCTGGCCGTCCTGATGCGGTCGATGAGCGTCTGCAGGCGCTGGATGGCGCCGTCGGCGTCATCGATCCAGGCCAGGCCGCCGCTGCGCAGCAGTTTCTTCTGGACGTCGTAGAGGCGCTGCTTCTCCTGCTCCAGTTCGGTTACCAGGAGCTGGCGCAGGCGGTGGTCGGCCTCGCGGCGCAGCTCCTTATCGGTGTATTCCTGCACCAGCGGCAGCCCTTTGAGGACGCGCTCGATGGCTCCCATGTTCTCGTCAGCTTTTTCCACAAAGGAATCTGTCATCTTTGTCCTCTTGTCCGGCCGGTTTTCGACGCGCCGATGGGGCGGGTCAAAAGCCGGTCCCGCTATGTGATGGGGTTACACAGGTTCTACATTCATTACGCTGCGCTGTTCACCCGGGTTGCAGCCCTTTGGGTCAGGAAGACCTCGCTGCCGCAGTAACCGCACTGGATCAGTCCTTTGCCGGCGAGCTCGAGTTCGCCGCCGCAGTTGGGGCAGTTGCGCCCATCGGTGAGCTTCTGGCTGTCGACGCTGTAGAGGAGGCCTTCCTCCCAGTTGATGGCGCCGCTGAAAAGCTGCTTGCCGACCAGGCTGCGGATCATGTCCTCGACGGTTTCGCGCGGTTGCTGCAGTTCGACGATTATTTCCTGCACGCTCACCTGGCCCTGGGTGAGGACCATGTTGAGGATCTTCTTCTCCTGTGCGACCTGCGCGAATTCGGTCAGCTCCTGTTGCCCTTTGCGCCAGAGATAGAAGCCGATGCCCAGCAGGGGCGCGCACACGAGCAGCGCCAGGAACAGGCCCAGCGCGATCCCGCCGGCGGTCGTGCCGGAGGTAATGACCGCTACGGTCCAGCCGAGGAAGAGGACGGCTGAAATTGCCATCGTTGCAAGGCCGACGATACGGCCGCCACCGCGCATGTTTCGCTCCTTATTGCTGCCGAGGACGCGCTGTAATCGCGTGCCGCGCCGCAGTCTCTTGGTGAGAAGTCATTTCCGATTTCGATCTCTGAAAGAGAAAAAATATAGGACTCAGATGCTCAATGGCCCTTACCAATCTCTATGTGAAAGCACAGCAATCATCCAAATCATCAATACGAAATACATCCCGACGTACAGTATGCCAAGCCATTCCGAAGCAAACTCGGGGGACAATCCAAAAAGCTCGATGACCCGACTGGGGATTAGATAGTCGATGGAAATTGCAACAACAACGATTACAATGAGAGAAGGGATGGTAAATCGTGTTCCGATAGGTATTCGGAAGGGCCAGATCGACTTCCTTCGAGATGCAACACTCGGGTCAAGACTTTTTGTGTAGGGCACTCTCCATCCCAATACGTTTCTCAGCTGCGGGTCGTGTTCTCTGCAATGCGGGCAATTTCGCAGCCTGATCGGAACCTTTTTCCCACACGCTTTGCAGTTGGAAAAGTTGTCAGTACCGATAAACATTACATTCTACTGCCGGTTTGAGCATGGTGGCTCGTTTCAGGTGGGTACTGTTTCGACGCCGCAGTGTAGCACGGGGTGGGATGGTTATTCATCGCGTTTGACTTCACAGAATTCGCTAATTCGCAGCTTCACTTCTGCTACCGCGGTTCACGCCCCTACCTATGGCTACTGAAGTATATCAGCCCCACGCAGTCATTTAAGCGGCGCACGGCAAAACTCACGTTTCGGCATTTTTCACGCTCATTTTGCAGTGAGCGGGCGCAATCCAGTTTTATCCGAAACCACCACCGCCGCCGCCGCCGCCACCACCGCCGAAGCCGCCGCCGCCGGAAAAACCGCCGCCGCCGCTCCAGCCGCCGCCGGCTGTAGAGGAGCTGCCGGGACGGCTGGCCATGGTGGCGCCGGTGCTGGTGAGGAGCGCGCCGAGGCCGGCGCTCATGCCGGCCAAGCTGCTGCCCAGCCCGCGGCTGACGTCGCCCAGGCCGCCGCCGAGCCCGCCGCCTGTCGGGGAGCCGGAGGGCGTTGGGGGCGATTCGCCACCGGCGCGGGCCCCACCGCCAGCCGGTCGAAGCGGCCTTCCGACGGGACCGGGCCCATAGTACCAGCGCCGGTATGGTCCGTACAGTGTCGGGTCGGGGATGTACCAGCCGGGCGCGGGTGCGTTGACGGCTTCAAATTTGCGAATGTACTGGGAATCCACGCCAAAGGCAATGGCAAAGGGCAGCCAGCGGTCCCATAGCTCTTTTTGTTCTTCGAGGTCGCTGTAGCGGTCGATGTCGCGCAGGTAGCGTTTGAAGGCCTGCCAGCGTGCGGCCAGTTCGGCGCCGGCGTCGGTTTTGCGGGGCATGAAACGGGAGAGCAGCAGGAAGCCGAGAGCGGTTGCCGCGAGCCCGATGCCCGGCAGAACGGCGGCGCCGGTGAGTCCGCTGAAGAGTGTCCACAGTCCCAGACCGGCCAAGCCTGCCAAGACAAGCAGGCAGACTCCGAGGCAGCCGTACTGGTTGCGCACCTTTTCCGGGCTGCGGGCAAAGAAGCCCTGTTCGGTCACCTCGCAGTAGAGCGCTTTCTTGAGGGCCGGCAGATCTTTGTAGAATCTGTTTTTCAGTTCCGAAAGCCTGGCCACGCCGTTGACATCAAAGAGGCTGTCAAGGAGGAGCCGCTCAAAGGTGGAGACGGGCAGATTCCGATTTTCGTAGCGGTAGGTGAAGTCGCGCGCAACCTGGAATCTGCCTGTCTTCTCTTCGGTGATGCTGATGACCTTGCGCTGCGCGAGGTCGACAAGGGTGGCGACGATGTCCTGCATATCGGCCTGTTCGTCCAGCAGGGTACCGACGACGCCCGGGGCCAGATCGTCGGGCGGCTCGGGCAGGTAGTCGGCGACCATATCGACCGGTTTGTCGCGGCCGAGACGGTACCAGAGCAGGTAGAGTGCGGCGGGCCCGCCGAGGAGGAAGAGCAGGCCGAGCGTGCCGAACAGGAGGTTGAGAACCGGCGCCCAGCGCTCGCGGAAGCGTATTTCCGCTTCACGCGCGGCGGTTTCGGCATCGGCCCGTATCTGCCACGGCTGCGGTTCGCCGGCCACCACGCCGGGCGTGAACTCGACGCGCACTTCGAATGCCTGACCGGGGGGCAGGCTGCTGTCGAGCACGTAGGCGATCTCGCGCCCGCTTTCCAGGCGTGAAGCCGAAGCAGTGCTGCGGGCATCTTCCCAGACTGCCCCGTTGTTCGTGTACGCGGCCCACTCATTTATCGCGGCGGGCGCTACCACATTCACCCGCCCGGCCCGCACGGGAAAGCTGCGGTCCGGGTAGATGGCCTGCCACCAGAGCTGGTCACCGCCCTCATAGTAGCGCAGGCCGCCGTGAACGGTATAGGCAAGGGTATAGGTTTCGCTGTGGTTGAAGGTGGGCGGGAAATACCAGTGAACGACGTAACGGGGGCCCTTATCGGCAACGGTGAAGGTAAAGGGCTCTTTGCCGCTGGTCGCCAGACGATAGCGGTTGCCGCTGCCGTCGGTCAATGTCCAGTTATCGATAGAATCGATATACCGTGTGGGGATTGCGCGAAAGCCGAAGGTGAACGTACCACGTGAAAAGCGGATGGTCTGGTGCTCGGTCACTTCAAAGGTGCCGTCTCTGCGGATGATGATATCGACGTCGAAGCGCTCCCAGAACAGGGACTTTTCCTGTGCGAAGGCGGGGTGGGCATGCAGGATCAAGAGGGCGCCGAGAAGAACTGCGGCGCCGGTAAGCAGGCGGGCTGGTATTGCTCTGATCGCCAGGCCGACGATGCGGCCGCCAGCGCGCATTGTTCGCTCCTTATAGCTTGCGAGGACTCGTTGACTCAACCGATATAAGAGCACTGACGTTGCGGCATCCTTGAGGCTTATCTTGCAGAGAGCAGGTGCATTCCGATTCTATCCGAAGCCGCCGCCGCCGGAGAATCCCCCACCGAAGCCGCTGCCGCCGGAGAATCCCCCGCGGCTCCAGCCGTCGCCACCTGTGTAGGTGCTGCTGGGCCGGCTGGTCATGGTGGCGCTGGTACTGGTCAGCATCGTGCCGAGGCCGACGCTCAAGCCTGACAGACTGCTGCCCAGCCCGCTGGCGACAGCGCTCAGGTTTCTGCCCATGCCCCCGTCGAGCCCGCCGCGCCCCGGGGACCCGGAGGACAAACCGGGCAAACCGGGCATTCCGTCGCCAAGGCCCCCGCCGACGACAACCGATCCCGGCGACCGGACGGGTGAGCCGGTCCCATAGTATGCGCTCCGGTAAGGTCCGTACAATGTCGGGGAGGGAATATACCAACCGGGCGCGGGTGCTTTAACCTTTTCAAATTTGCGGATGTACTGTTTATCCAGGCCAAAGGCGATGGCATAGGGCAGCCAGCGAACCCACAACTCTTTCTTTTCTTCGAGGTCGCTGTAGCGGTCGATGTCGCGCAGATAGCGTTTGAACGCCTGCCAGTGTGCGGCCAGCCGGGAGCCACGGGTGGTTTTGCGGGGCATGAAACGGGAGAGCAGCAGGAAGCCGAATGCGGTGGCGGCAAGGCCGATGCCGGGAAGCGCGGCGGCGGCGGTGAGACCGCCGAACATAGTATAGAGGCCCCTGCCAGCCAGCCCTGCGAGCACGAACAGAATAATACCGAGTACAGCGTACTGCTTGCGCACTTTTTCCGGGCTGCGGGCGAAGAAGCCCTGCGCAATCACTTCGCTATAGAGGGCGCGCTTGAGGGCCGGTACCTCCCTGTGAAACCTGTGCTTCAAGTCGGAAAGCCGGACATCACTCCTGTCTCTAAAGAGGCTGTGCAGAAGGTGTTGCTCAAAGGAGGAGACGGGCAGCTTGCGGTTTTCGTAGCGGTAGATGAAGTCGCGCGCAGACCGGGATTTGCCTGTATTATCTTCGGTGATGCTGACGACCTTGCGTTGCGCGAGGTCAACAAGCGTGGCGATGATGTCCTGCATATCGGCCTGCTCGTCCAAAAGCGTGCCGACGACGCCGGGGGCCAGGTCGCTGGGCGGTTCGGGCAGGTAGTCGGCGACCATGTCGACCGGTTTGTCGCGGCCGAGACGGTACCAGAGCAGGTAGAGCGCGGCCGGTCCGCCGAGGAGGAAGAGAAGGCCGAGGGTACCGAGCAGGAGCGTAAGGATCGGGCCCCAGCGGGCGCGGAAGCGCATTTCCGCTTCGCGCGCGGCTGCTTCGGCATCGGCCTTTATTTGCCACGGCTGGGGTTCGCCGGCGACGACGCCGGGGGTAAACTCGACGCGCACTTCGAACGCCTGACCGGGGGCCAGCTTGCTGTCGAGCACGTACGCGATCTCGCGCCCGCTTTCCAGGCGTGTAGCCGAGGCGATCTCGCGGGCGTCCTGCCAGGCGTCTCCTCTGTTCGTGTACGCGGCCCACTCATGAACTGCGGCCGGCGCCACGACGTTCACCCGGCCTGCCTGCACGGGGTAGCTGCGGTCGCCGTAGATTGCCTGCCACCAGAGCTGGTCACCGCCCTCATAGTAGCGCAGGCCGCCGCGCACGGTATAGCCAAGTGAAAACGTCTCGCTTTGGTTGGTGATAGGAGGGAAATACCAGTAGATGACGTAACGGGTGGCCCTTTCGGTGACGGTAAATGTATATGGCTCTTTGCCGTAGCTCGCGTAGCGATAGCTGTTGCCACTGGCGTCTGTCAGGGTCCAGCCGTCAAGGGAACTGAGATTCTTTTTGGGGATGTCGCGATAGCCGTAGGTGAAGGTGCCGCGCGTAAAGCGGATGGTCTGATGCTCGGTCACCTCAAACGTGCTGTTTTTGCGTATGATGATATCGACGTCGAAGCGCTCCCAGAGCAAGGACTTTCCCTGCGCGGAGGCGGGGTGGGCTTGCAGGACCAAGAGGACGCCGAGAAGCAGTGCGGCGCCGGTGAGCAGGCGTGCAGAGAGGCGGGACCGTCTTCGGGAAGCGTGTGGACGCCTACGATTGTGTCGCGGCGGAATCTTGAAGTGTGGCATCATTGACCTCTTGTGACACTACTGGGGCGCTGCGGGCAGCCTGTTCCGTGCACGGATGCCGGGGGATGCCCTCAGTGTCGCACAGCGGCGTCTGACATGCCTGACATTCTACCAACTCTTTAGCTGACAATTCAATTGGGCGGCCTTCCGGACCGTTTGCCAGCCGGGGCCGGCTCAGCTACACGACCTGGTTTTGGAGCTCTGTTTCGCCGCGCCAGAGGCGGTTCAGGTTTTCGAGCAGAATGTCGATCAGGTTTTCTTCGTACATGCAGGTTTCGCCGCCGGTGTGGGGGGTAATGAGGACGTTTTCGAGGCCCCAGAAGGGGGAGTCCTGCGGGAGAGGCTCTTCCCAGAAGTGGTCGATGCCGGCGCCGGCGATGGCGCCTGATTGGAGGGCTGTGAGCATGGCGGGTTCGTGTACGCAGCCGCCGCGGGCTACGTTGATCAGGTAGGCGCTTTCTTTCATGCGGGCGAAGGCTGCGGCGTCGATGACGTTCTCGGTTGCCGGTGTCAGGGGACAGGTGAGGG
>WTGY01000212.1 GCA_011523365.1 Caldilineaceae bacterium | reverse complement strand
GTTGCGGGGGCGGAGCCCCCGCACAAGGGAGGGCCGAATAGGCCCGACCGCACAAAGCGAGGAGAGAGTGTAGAGGAGAGAGGAAAGAGAGACTGCGGTGATGGCTTGGGTTGGCGCGGTGGGTTAGCCTTTGAGGCCGGTGAGGGCGATGCCGCGGACGAAGTTTTTCTGGAAGATGAGGAAGACGATGAGTGGTGGGATGGAGACGAGGACGGAGCCGGCCATGACGGCCTGGTAGTCGGTGCCGCCGAAGCGGTTGGCCATGCGGGCGATGATGAGGGGGAGGGTGAGCTTTTTTTCTTCGTTGAGGATGACGAGTGGCCAGAGGTAGGCGTTGAAGGCGCCGAGGAAGACGAAGATGGCGAGGGCGGAGAGGATGGGTTTGGTGAGGGGGAGGATGATGTTGCGGTAGATGCCGAAGTCGCCGCTGCCGTCGATTTTGGCGGCGTCGTAGAGCTCGCGGGGGATGCCGTAGACGAACTGACGGCAGAGGAAGACGCCGAATGAGGAGAAGATGCTGGGCACCCAGACGCCCCAGAGGGAGTTGAGGAGGTTGAGCTCGCGCATGACGATGTAGAGGGGGATGAGGAGGGTGAGGAAGGGGACCATGGTGGTGGAGAGGACGAAGTAGAAGAGGTAGTCGCGGCCGGGGAACTCGAGGCGGGCGAAGATGAAGCCGCCCATGGATGAGGTGATGAGGACGCTGATGACGGTGCCTGTGGTGACGATGATACTGTTGACGTAGGCGATGGGCAGGTTGGCGCGGGTTGGGTCCATGACCATCAGGTAGGCGCCGAGGGTCCACTTTTTGGGGAGGAGGGAGACGGGCAGGCTGACGATGTCGGCGCCGGTCTTGAAGGAGGAGAAGAGGAGCCAGATGAAAGGGTAGAACATGGCGAAGCTGAAGAAGGCCAGGATGAGGAATACGACGGCTTTCGTCCATTTGCCGGAGATGATCCAGCGGCGGAGGGGGGAGATGGGGGTGTTCAGGGTTCTGGTGTCAGCGGTTGTGGCCATGTGGCATCAATGTTCCCATTCGATGCGCCAGCGACGGAGCTGGAAGACGGTGGCGCCGAGCAGCATTATGAAGATGATCAGGGAGACGGCGGCGCCGTAGCCGAGGTTGAGGGCGCGGAAGCCGAGCTCGTAGGTGTAGAGGGCGAGTGTGCGTGTGCTGAAGCCGGGGCCGGGGATGAGGAAGAAGGCCTCGAACATCTGGACGGTGCCGATGACGCTGACGACCATCTGGTAGACGAGTACGGGGCGGATCAGCGGCAGGGTGATCTTGAAGAAGGACTGCCAGAAGCCGGCGCCGTCGAGGCGGGCGGCTTCGAAGAGGCTTTCGGGGACGTCGTTGATGCCGGCGAGGAAGAGGACGATGCCGGTGCCGAGGTGCGCCCAGATGACGACAAGGGTGATGGCCCAGAGCGCCTGTTGCGGGCTGGCGAGGAAGGGCTGCTCGGGCAGGCCGACGCTGCTGAGCAGGGTGTTGAAGGCGCCGCCGGTGGGGCGGTAGAGCCAGCGCCAGAGGTAGATGGAGACGACCAGCGGGGTGATCACGGGCAGGTAGTAGACGGAGAGGTAGAAGTTCTGCCACTTGCCGAGGATCTGGCTGAGGGCGAGGGCGAAGAGCAGGGCGATGGTGAGGCCGAGGCTGATCTCGACCACGGAGAAGAGGACCGTCTTTTCCAAGGCTTGCCAGAAGTACTGGTCGGTGAAGGCCTTTGTGAAGTTGCGCAGGCCGACGAACTTGGGATTGGTGATGAAGTCCCAGTTCTGGAAGGCGAGCCAGATGCCGGTGCCGAAGGGGATGATGAAGATGATGGTATAGAAGATGAGGATGGCGGCGGAGTAGATGAGCGCGAAGGGGCTGGCGCGGCGGAAGCGGCGCCAGACGCTGTCACGGCGGGCGACGGGCATGTGCGGCAACGTTTGACCACCGGAGACGGGGTGGTCCTGCAACGTAGTCATACTTCTGTTTCCGCTGGTTGGCGGGCGCCGCGTACAAGGGTACGCGGCGCCATTTCAGACGGTTGTTTTGAGAGATCAGGCTGCCAGGCGTTCTCGGGCCTGGTCTTCCTGTTCCTGCAGGTAGGCGTCCATGTTGGACAGCGCTTCCTGGATGCTGATTTCCTGGCGCATGGCGCGGTCGAGTTCGGCAGCGGCGGGGCCTTGCTGGGCGACGTGGTCCTGCGGATAGCGTGCGTGGGGCCACATGCCCTCGGCGACGCGCTTGGAGACGAGGCCGTACTTGACGTCGCCGATGCCGGGGTCGTTGTAGACGCCCTTGGAGGGAACGACGCCGGAGTAGAAGTCGAGGGCCTGGAGGAGGGCGCCGTTGCTGACGATGAGCAGGGCAAAGTCGATGGCGGCATCCAGCTTGGCGGCGTCATCGGCGAGCCGCTTGGAAAGGCCATAGCCGGCGACATGCTGCGGGTAGAGAACATATTCGACGGCGTTGGCGAGGGGCGGCGTGACGATGTTGTCGGCGGGCACGTCGGCCACGTCGGTCATAACACTCATAGTCCAGGCGCCGTTGCCCCAGATTGAGACGAGCTGCTGTGTGCAGGCCTCGTACTCGTTGGTGAAGAGCTCGAAGTCGACGGTATTGTGGACCCAGTAGATGTCGTGCAGGATCTGCGTGGCGGCTGCGCCCACTTCGCTGTCGTGGGACCAGACGCCGGTCTCCTTGTCGAAGAAGTCCCCGCCGAGCTGCCAGATCAGTGTCCAGAGCAGCTGATATTGGGAGCTGGCAATCGAGTAACCTGAGCGGGTGACTTTGCCTTCATCGTTCTTCTGAGTCATGGCGATGCCGGCATCGACCACGTCTTCGTAGGTTCCGAAGTTGAGGTAATCGACGCCTGCTTCGGCGCAGTGGTCCATGTTGACGGTCATGGCGGCGCCGCGGATGCCGGCGAGCCAAGGCAGGTAGTAGACCTTGTTGCCGGGTATTTCGACGGCCTGGAAGGCGGCCGGCCACATCTTTTCTTCGAGCTCGGCAGCGCCGCCGGCGACGTCGGTGATGTCGAGGAAGACGCGGGTGATGTCGGTGGCGACGACCCAGTCGGTGTACATCATCATGACGTCGCCCTCGGTGCCGGAGGCGATGGAGGGCAGCATCTTGTTGAGCAGGTCACCGTAGCCGATGGCCTGGAGGTCGACGTTGACGTTTTCGTGGTCTTTTTCAAACTCGGGCTGGACCCATCCCATGATGCGGTTGGCGCCGTCCCAGTCCTGGTACCAGACGACGAGGTCGATGGGTTCTTCCATGGCGTCGGCAGACCCTGCGTCCATCTCAGTTGCTACGGGTGCACAGGCGGCGAGCATTGCAGCGGCGCCCATGCCGGCGCTCACTTTGAGAAACTGACGGCGACTTGTCTTGTGCATCTTTTCCTCCTGGAAGGCTGGTTTGGATGTTTGCTACAAGAGTGAAATCCGGTTGGAACCGGGTGTTATTGCGCGGTCAGTCCGGGCTACGGGGCGCCTATAATCCAACATTTAAGTTGCCGCCGGGAGTGCGAGACGGCGGTACATGCAACTGGCGAGCAGTGAGCTGTGGAAGTGGGTTGCGAATATGGTGTAAGCGTGCCGTCTGTTCCTGGGCCGTGTAAGCGCGGCGTTCGGCAATTGCAAGAGACACTCGCGGCGGTCGGACAATGTTGGGAGGCTTCGGATGCCCCTTTAAGATTCTTCCGATCCAGACTGGGGGAACGAGGGGAAGTATAACATTGAGTCGGACATTGTCAAACTGATTTAGGTAAGGGGTGAAGTCCAGTTATGGGGCGTGAAAGGGCAGGTACAAGGCCTGCCCCTACAGGTCTGGCTCAGCTTTGAAGTCAGGTGCAGATGCTGATAGAATTGCGCTAAGTAGTTGGAAAAGTTTTCGGTGGTGTAAACCGGTTTACCTCCCCTGCGTGGAAAGAGCAGATGAATCTCAGGCGGCTCAGCGCGGTCTCGTTCGGCCACATGGCGATCGATATTCTGAATGCTTCGATTGCCATGATTTTGGCGGTTCTGGCGGTGCCTTTCAACATTACGAACGCGCAGATCGGGCTGGGTGGGATGGCCTACGCGCTGATGGGCTCGCTTTCTCAGCCCTTTTTCGGCGTGCTGGCGGACCGTTTCGGCGGGCGCTGGCTGGGGGCGCTGGGGCTGCTGTGGACGGCGGTCTTTTACTACGCGGCCACATTTTCGCAGGACTATTTCACGCTGATCACGTTGATGACGGTCGCCTCGCTGGGGAGCGGCGCGTTTCATCCTCAGGGCGCGATGAACGCGGGCGCGGCCGGGGGTCCCAAGGCGACGACGGGGACCTCGGTGTTCTTCCTTCTGGGTCAGTTGGGGCTGGCGCTGGGTCCGATGATCGCGGGGGTGCTGCTGGAGGAGGTCTGGATGCTTGGCCCGCGCATCATGGCGGTTGCGACGCTGCCGTTTGTGGTGTGGATGGCCTTTGGTCTGCGCAAGCCGCTGGTGCGCGTTGAGGAGGAGGCGCCGCGTCCATTGACAGCGAATCAGCGAGCGCGCCTGCAGCGGCAGATGCAACGAACGGCCAATGCGCCTAGGCGAGTGCCGCAGCCGAACAGGCGCTGGGTTGCGATCACGGCATTCGCCATCCTGGTGGCGTTGCGTGCGTCGGTCCACCAGATTTTCTATGGGATGTTGCCCAAGTATTTTGCGGATCTGGGGTTTACGCCGACGCAGTTCGGGTTCATGGTTGGGGTCCCGAGTGTGGCGATCGCGCTGGGTTCGATGGCTGGGGGCGTTCTTGGCGACCGCTATGATCAGCCCAAGATCTTACTTTGGTCGCTGCTGGCGTCGACACCGTTTTCGTGGCTGATGCTGGATCTTGTGGATGGATGGGTGTTTTTCCCGCTGGCCTTTATTGCCGGCTTCCTTGTGGGGATCCCGCACAGTATTCTGGTTGTGATGGCGCAGCGATTTTTGCCTCACAGGCAGGGGCTGGCCAGCGGCGCTATACTTGGCTTCACATTTACTACGGGGGCGCTGGGCATGGGTCTGGCCGGTCCGATCGCGGACTTCTACACGCTTTCAGGGGTAATGCACGTGGTAGCCCTCATGCCGCTGGCCGCGGCGTTCTGCGCCGTGTTTTTGCGTACGCGGATTGCGACGGCGCTGCCGATGGCGCCGGCGGCGGGGTCGGCGGATTGAGGGTGGAGGCCTGTCAAGGAGCACTGGATTACGAAGAACACCTATTTATCCGCGAAGAGACGCGAAGGGGCGCGAAGAACACCTCTTGATCCACGAAGGGCCCCGAAGGATCACGAAGAACACCCTTTGAACCACGAAGGGCATTTCGCATTTTCTTAGCTAGACTGCGCGGTACTTCACGAATCGGCGGCACATTGCTCCCGAACTTCGCTGTTCTGACAAGCGTCGACGTGCCTTAGATTCGATCCCTCTCATCCGGCGGTTCCACGTCCGTCACTTTGGCCATGGCTGCGAGGAATCTTTCTCTAAGTTCAGATTTCTCTGGCAATGCATTGTCTGGCGTAGGTCGGCCGCGCCTCAGAATTCACTCATCAGGCCAGGCCACTTCCGTAATCTCCGGTTCCACCGTCGGGCCGCGTTCGCCGGGGCGCAGGCGGCCGGTGACGATCTGGCTGTCGTGTTGGAAGACGAGGAGGGCGTTCTTTTCCTGGGCCTGGCGGCGCAGGTTGCGTTTGGCCTCGATGCTGCGCATCGGTTCGAGGTCAAATGCCGGTACCCAGGCTATGCGGTCCAAGTGCGCGGCCCAGCTGCAGGCGTCGCCCAGGAAGAGGAGGGATTCGCCGGCGTCCTCGACCCATACGACCTGCATGCCTGGCGTGTGGCCCGGTACTGTAACTGAACGTACACCGGGAACCAGTTCCCGGTCGCCGTCTACGACCTCCAGCTGGCCTGTGCGGCGCAGCGGCTCCCAGTTTTCGGGGTAGTAGTGGCCGCGAGTGCGTTCATTGGGGAATGTTGCCTCGGCGATCTCAAGGCGTTGGATCAGGTAGCGCGCGTTGGGGAAGGTGGGGACGACCTCGCTGTCCGGAACGGAGGGATCGCTCAAGCGCGTGTTGCCGCCGCAGTGGTCGGCGTGTAGATGGGTCAGGAGGACTATATCGATGTCCTCAGGGCTGAAACCGACGCGGCGCAGGTCGGCCTCCAGGCGCAGGTTGCTGTCATCCATGCCGAATTCAGTTCTATACTCGGCGGTGATTTTGTCTCCCTGGCCCGTATCCACCAGGATCAGCCCCGCTGACGACTGCACGAGCAGACAGCGCATCTGCGCCGGTATGCGGTGTTTCTCGTCGGGGCGGATGACCCGCTCCCATAGGACGCGGGGCACGAGGCCGAAGAAGCTGCCGCCATCGATCAGTTGCTGGCCGTCGCTGACGATATGGCAGTGGATGGAACCGACCTGAAATGAATAAGGCATCGTTGTGTCCTGAATAGGTGTCCGGCACGAAATTCGTTATCCAGACTAGAGGCTCTTTAAGCCGATCAATCTTCGGGTATGTCCCGGCCCGGCGTTGTGCCCTGCCCCCTTTGGAGAAGAGCGAGGTTGAGGCTGCGCAAAGGGCAGCAGCCCGTACTGCCTACTCTCTTCCGGGCCATGCCTCCTCAATGATATCCGGCTCCACGACAGGGCCGCGCGCGCCGGGACGCAGCCGCCCCGTTACGACCTGGCCGTCATGCTGAAATACGAGCAGGGCGTTCTTCTCTTCGGCCTCTCTGCGCAGGTTGCGCTTGCTCTCGATGCTGGCCATGGGGTCGAGATCGAAGGAGGGGACCCAGGCGAGCCGGTCCATGTGTGCGGCCCAGCTGCAGGCGTCGCCGAGGAAGAGGAGAGATTGGCCGGCGTCTTCGACCCAGACGGCCTGAATGCTCCGTGTGTGGCCCGGTACGGTGACGGAGCGGACGCCGTCTGCCAATTCCTGGTCGCCGTCGACGAGCTCCAGCTGGCCTGAGCGGCGCAGGGGTTCCCAGTTGTCGGGGAAGTATGTGCCGCGGGTGCGTTCGTTGGGGAAGGCGGCTTCGGCCATTTCAAGGCGCTGAATGAGATAGCGGGCGTTGGGGAAGGCGGGGACGGCCTCGCTTTCGGGGTCGGTTGGGTCGCGCCACCGGGTGCAGCCGCCGGCGTGGTCGGCGTGGAGGTGGGTCATGAGTACGATGTCAACGTCTTCGGGGGTGAAGCCGACGCGGCGCAGGTCGGCGGCGAGACGCCGGTTGTCGTCGACCATGCCGAAGATGCGCCGCTCTTTGGCGGTGATTTTGTCGCCCTGGCCGGTGTCGACCAGGATCAGGCCGGCGGACGATGGGATGAGGAGGGAGCGCATCTGTACCGGGATACGGTTTTTGTCGTCGGGGCGGATGACGCGTTCCCAGAGGACGCGGGGGACGAGGCCGAAGAAGCCGCCGCCGTCGACGAGCTGGCGGCCGTCGCTGACGATGTGGCAGGGGATGGAGCCGATTTGGATTGAGTATGGCATGGTCAGATGTTAGTATGTGAGTGGCGGAACAGTTGCGATCTTGTTGAAATGCTGCTTTTGCAAGGCCATTGCGGAGTATAGCACGGGCCTGTATAGGTTCCCACAGCCGCCAGGTAGGTGAAGTCCAGTCCGTTTCGTGCAGGCATGCCGTGCAGGCCATCCTATTCTGGCCCTCTGTAAAAACCGGATCCGAAATACAGGCCATCGTGCCGGACGATCCATGTGTGTTTGCGCTCTTCTTTGTCTGTTTCCGGGTTGAAAAAGACGTAGCTTATCCATTTGCCTTCTTCGGTGGCGCTTACCAGGTCGTCGCCATAGAAGTAGCCGGTGGCGTCGTGGCGATCAGAAGGGCCGAACCCGATTGTAAAGGTGTAGGGGCTGGCGATTGTGTAGCCTTCGCCGTCGAGAATGAAGACATACCACTGTCCATCGAATCTTTCCGGATCGCTGTAATAGGCGAGTACGGCGTCTTTTCCGTCACGTTCGTATCGGCGGATTGCGTCGCGGACGGCAGATTGCGTGTATGCCTCCGGCTGATTCTTGGTTGGGATCGCTACACATGCGGTAAGGACAAAGGAGAAAGCAAGCAGAAGGCAATAGCGTTTCATTCTGTAAGTCCCTTTGTGCGTTTTCTGAAAATGGGATGCTGCGAAAGCCCGGGCAGCTGTCGATCTGATCCTGCCACTGTACTGGCGGTTCTGCCAATTCCGGCGCCTTACTCTCTGCGTCTCGTGCATGCGCGCTACCCTGGCTTAAAGGAAAATTCAGTTCAGACGAACGGGCTTGCAGCCCAGTAGGGGTATGGTCTGATTTGACAGACAAGGGCACGCCTCCGCATACTAGTGCACATGACTGACAGGCAACCCGGGAAATCAGACTCTTCCAGCGCAGACAGTTCCCTATCGGGGCAGGATGAGCAGCCCGATGCGCGGGGGATGGAGCCGCTTACTCCGCAGGAGTTGGACGAGTTTATGCGGCGCGCCAGAGGCCGGGGGGCCGGTCTGAGCCAGGAGGAAGCGCGTGCCCGGCTAGCCCCTGCTGCCTCTGAGCTGGAGGGTGTCGCCCAAAGTCCAGGGGATGAAGCCCTTGACAGCTCTGTGGCGGCGCGTCTGAGCGAGCAGTTCTTCAGCGGAGAAGCGGCGCAGGTGCGGCCGCGCAGGTTGGTGCAGGGGTTGGTATTTGACTTTGACAATACGCTCGCCCGGCTCAACCGGCCTCTCGAAGAGCTGATGAAACAGGGAGCGGAGACTGCGGTCGCCTACATGCGCTCGACGGGGATGACCGACCTGCCCGACGAGATTGCGGAGCATCTTGTCGAAGCGCGTATCTTCGCCGAAACGAAGTCGGACGATGAGCAGGAGGAGCATACGGCCGACGACACCTTGAGTTTCCTGTTGCAGTTTGTCGGGTATCCGGCTTCGCGGATGAACGAGGAGGTCCTGCGGCGTGCGGTCGACCTCTTTTATGCACCGGAGATGACGGCGTGGGAGCCGCTGCCGGGCGCGATCGAGTTGCTGGAGCAGCTGCGCGGCGAGGGTTATCCGCTGGCGGTGATCGCCAATTATGCCAGCGACCGCATCTTCCAACGCATTGTCGACTATACAGGGCTGCGCGCCTATCTGGACGTCTGTCTGAGCAGCGCAGCGGTGGAGTGGCGCAAGCCGGAGAAAGATATCTACAGTGCCGTCCTCGAACGCTGGGACGCGGAGCCGTATGAGATCGTGTGCGTCGGCGACAGCCTCAAGCATGATGTCGCGGGCGGGCAGGAGATCGGCGCGCTTACGGTCCACTGCCGCATGATCCCGCTGGCGGAAGATCAACGTCTTGTGGACAGAATCAGGCCGGACGCGGTTATCGAGAAGCTGTCCGAACTACCCGCACTCATTGAAAAGTGGTGTTGAGCATGCGCAGAGACGAAAACCTCCAAGACTTAACTTACCCCGTAACCGTCAGCCGCGAGTATCCGCCGGCGCCGCTGGTGGCGGTGGCTGCTGTGGTGATCGACGACGCCGGCCTCGCTCTGATGGTCGTACGAGGGCGGCCTCCTTCCAAGGGACTGTGGGCGCTGCCCGGCGGATTGCTGGATTTGGGCGAGCCCGTGCGTGCGGGCGTTGAGCGGGAGGTGCGGGAGGAGACGGGCGCGGAGATCGAAATAGTTGGCCTGGTGGACCTCTTTGAGCCGATTCACCGGGACAGTGCCGGCCGCGTTCGCTATCATTATGTGGTGATCGACTTCTGGGCTCACTTCCTAGGGGGTGATGTTGCGCCTGCCGACGACGTTGACGATGTCGCCTGGGTGCCCGTCGGCAGTCTGGAAGAGATGCCGATGGAGGAGGCGACGCGGCGGGTTGTGCGCAAGGCGCATGATCTATGGCTGCAGGCCGGAAATGACGGCAACGTCACCCCTACTTAGGCGCAGGCCAGTCCGGTCTGCCGTCTGACCCCTGATTGGTCCCTCGTATCGCAACGGACCGTCATTTGCCCCACGACGCACAAGGGAATAGCGTATTTGCCGGAACGCGCCTGCTGTTTGGATTCAGGCGAAGAGTGCCCGCGCCGCGTGCAGATGGTCGAAGGTGCCGACAAGGGTCAGGTGGTCGCCGTATTCAAGCTGGGTGTTTCCGCGCGGCACGATGAATTCACCGTCGCGGCGGATGGAGAGGATGAGGACGTCGCCGGGCAGCACGAGCTCACGCAGGGCCTTGTCGCCGTAGTCGTGGTTGTGCACCCAGACTTCGGAGACCTCTTTGTTGTCATCGGTGCGTGTGAGCAGCTCGTAGATGTCGGGGTTGCGGGCGAGCAGGCTGAGGAGCGCGGCCTGGTCGAGCGAAGGGTTGAAGACGGTTACGTTGAGCGTTTCGAACTCCACGAGGCGGTTGGTTTCCCGCACGAGGGTCACGATGTGGTCGATGCCGTAGCGTGTGCGGGCGACGTGGCAGATGTGGCGATTGCGGTCGGTGTCGCTGAGGGTGACGACGACGGTTTCGGCCAGGTCAAGATGGCCGGCAAGTTCCTCGTTCTCGTCATCGATGCTGGCGTGCATGACCTCAATGCCCCTGGAGGTGCGCTGCCGGGCTCTAGCAATCAGATTTTCATCCGGATCGACCAGAACAACCTCTTCGTGGTGGCCCAGCAGCTGTTCAGCGACCTGGAGCCCGAGCCTTTCGGCGCCGAAAACCACGATGGGCCGCAGCGCGGCCGTCGAAGTGCGGGGGACGATGCGGTTGAAGATCAAAGGGGCGGCGGTGACGGTGACGATGGCGACGAGAATGATTATGGTGTTGACCGATTCGCTGATGATCCCCATATTGAGGCCGATGGCCGAGGCGGCGACGATCAGGGAAAGGCGCGACGAGAGAAGAAAGCCGGCTGAGAAGGTTTCCCGCCAGCTGAACTGCAGACGGAAGAGCAGGGCGGGCAGGAGTTTGACCAGAAAGGCGGCCAAGACCAGGAACGGCAGCAGGATCAAGGCGTCGGTTGACCCGAGCAGGGCGCCCAGATTGAAATTCACGCCCACCATGATGAAGAATATGGGGATGAAGAAGCCGAATCCGACGGCTTCCAACTGGTGCATTGCCTCCAGATCTTCGCGGGTGGAGAGCAGAGAGAGCATGGCTCCGGCGATGAAGGCGCCCAGGATGATCTCTGCGCCCAATACCTCTGCCAGCACCACAAAGAGCAGCATGATGGTGAAGGCGCCGCGAATCTTGATGCGGGCGGTGGTGTGGCTGAGGTCCTCCAGTGTGCGGCGCAAGGACTCGAACCGGTTCAGGGAAACGATGCCCAGCCGGTAGAGAAGGAAGAAGACGACGAAGAGCAGGCTGATGAGAAGGATGTCGAGCGTCAGTCCGTGGGAGATGGTGGCGATGACCACGGTGATGAGGATCATGGTGGCGAAGTCGGCGACGAGAGCGGCGATGAGGATTGTCTGTCCGAAGCGGCCGCGGATGAGCTCCTGCTCCTTGAGAACGGGCATGACGACACCGAGCGAAGTCGTCGACATGATAAGCGCCATCATCCAGGGACTGCTTACGAGGCCGACCTGCAGGAGCGCGAAGCCCACAATGGCAGACAGAGAGAGGGTCAGGATGAAGCCCATCAGGCTGATGGAGAGCGGGCCGAAGGTGCGGCGCTCGCGTACCTGAGGCGAGGAGAGGTCTGTGCGCGTGCCGCCGGCGCGGGCGACGCCGGGCAGTTCAATGTTCAGATTGGCAAAGTCGATCTCCATGCCGGCCAGGAACATCAGGAAGACGAAGCCAAACTCGGCCAGGAGGGTGAGCAGCTGGTCTTCGTGGGTCACCCAGCCGAAGCCGCTGCTGCCGACGATGATACCGGCCAGAATTTCGCCGACGACGATAGGCAGCCGCAGTCGTTTGAAGCGCGTGAGCAGCAGCGGCACGATGAATGCCAGCGAAATGACGATAAGTAGGGGCGTAAACGATCCTGCGATCTCTTCCATTTGGAGTTCGCGAATGTCCTGCTTCCGGTCTTGATTGTAAAGGGGGCCGGTGAAATGCGCTTCCGCTACCCGTGGAGCTGTGTTTTTTGGTACGCAGCCAGGGTGGCGCGGGTTGATCGGTCCAAATCGTTCTGCTACCCTAACACTTATGAGCGACGAAACGCAAGAAATTCTACGCGGCGTTATCGAACGCATCACCTTTCATAGCGAAGAAAACGGCTATACGGTCGCCAAGCTGGCGCCGGAGAGTCCGACGTCTCAACTGCCGCTCTGGCAGAAGGAGGCGGCGGTGGTGGGTACCATGGTCGGCGTAGTCGAAGGCGAGGCGGTGGAGCTGCGCGGGGAGTGGGGGACACATCCGCAGTATGGCAAACAGTTCCTGGTTGCCGATATGCGTTCGGTGCTACCGGCGACGGTGGCCGGAATCGAGAAGTTTCTGGGCAGCGGTCTGATAAAAGGAGTAGGCCCGGTGACGGCCAAGCGCATTGTCGACCACTTTGGGGCGGAAACGCTGGAGGTCATCGACAACCATCCGCAGCGTCTGTCCGAGGTAGGCGGGGTCGGGCGTAAGCGGGTAAGGATGATAAACGCCGGCTGGGCCGAGAAAAAGGCGGTCAAGGAGGTGATGATCTTTCTGCAGGGGCACGGTGTCAGCGCCGGTCTGGCGGGGAAGATCTACAAGCGTTACGGTGACGGCGCGATCGAGACGGTGCAGCGGAATCCCTACCGCCTCTCTGAGGACATTTACGGCATCGGTTTTCTGACGGCCGACAGGATTGGGAGGGCGCTGGGCGTCGCTGAAGACGCTCCGCAGCGCATTGCCGCGGGTGTCGAGTTTGCGCTCAACCGGGCCAGGGATGAGGGGCATGTTTACCTGCCAAGCGGGGAACTGATCGGGAAGGCGGATGCGTTGCTAAAGGTTGGGAAGGAGAAGGTGACGGCCGGGCTGCTGCATCTGAAAGGGGGGGACCGCATAAAGCTCGCGTCGGGGCCGGGTGAGGAGGCTGAAGCGCTGCACTGGGCGGTGGCCGGGATCTTCGAGCCTTCGAGCTCGCAGTCGATGCTTTTGCTGCCGGCAGACCGCGGCGCGAAAGCATTGCCGACCCCAGAGCAGATCGAGGAACTGGCGCAGGACGGTCAGGCGGTCTATCTGACGCCTATGTATTATGGTGAAGTGGGTGTCAGCAACCGGTTGAGCATGATGATGCGGGAGTACCGCGCTGCTCAGTGGGGAGGCGGCCGCGAATCCAGTGCGCTGGCTTCGTTTCAGGGCGTGGACTGGGAACGGAGGTTCGCGCAGCTCGAGGGGAGGGCAGGTTACGACAGTGGCCGGGTGCGCCTGGTCGCGCGGCAGAGGGAGGCGGTGCAGACGGCACTGACCAACCGGCTGACAGTGCTGACCGGGGGGCCCGGCACGGGCAAGACGACTGTCGTGCGCACAATTATTGAAATGTGCGAGGACGCGGGCGCGAAGGCGATCCTGGCCGCGCCGACCGGTCGGGCGGCAAAACGGCTGGCCGAGGCGACGGGAAGGCCGGCGAAGACGGTGCACAGGCTGCTGCAGGTGCAGCCGGCTGCCGGGATGTCGTTCAAACGCAATGCAGAGAGCCCGCTCAGGGGCGACCTGCTGATCGTGGACGAGTCCTCTATGCTGGACCTGATCCTGATGAATCATCTTCTCAAGGCGATTCCTGCGGAGATGTCGCTGTTGCTGGTTGGCGACGTGGACCAGCTGCCGAGTGTTGGGGCCGGCAACGTGTTACGCGACGTAATCACGGCGATTGAGGGGGCGGGCGAAGGGACCGGGGACGCTTTGGGGTCAGGTTCGCGGGCCTATTCTGCCGTGGTGCGCCTGGACAGGATCTTCCGGCAGGCGGCGGGCAGTTACATCGTCGAGAACGCCCATCGCATCAACCGCGGTGAGATGCCGGTACTGACGCGGTCGGCCGGAGAAGAGGGCGTTGAGGCCGAAGATTTCTTTCTGTTCCGTACGGAAGAGCCGGAGCGGGCCGCCAGTCTGTGCGTGGAGCTCGTCCAAGAGCGGATCCCGCGGCGGTTCGGCATTCCGGCAGAGGATATCCAGGTCCTCAGCCCCATTCACCGCGGCGCGGCCGGGGTTAAGTCACTTAACGGGATGATCCAGCAGGCGCTCAATCCGCCGGGGCCGGACAGGGTCGAACGCAGCTTTGGCGACAGCATTTTCCGGGCAGGTGACCGGGTGATGCAGATGCGCAACAATTACGACAAAGATGTGTTCAATGGCGATATGGGTTATATTAAAGATGTCGACCCGGTTGAACAGCAGGTAGCGGTCGAAATCGACGGGCGCTCTGTCGGCTACGATTTTTCGGAGTTGGACGAACTGGTGCATGCCTACGCGGTCAGCGTACACAAGAGCCAGGGCAGTGAGTTCCCGGCAGTAGTCATCCCACTGCTCACAAGCCACTATATGCTATTGCAACGGAATCTATTGTATACGGCCGTCACGCGGGCGAAGCGGCTGGTCGTGCTAGTGGGGCAACTGAAAGCGATCGGCATGGCCGTGAGAAACGACATGGTAGCTCAGCGTTACAGCGGGCTTTCCGAGCGTCTGCGGCGTGCGAACACAGGGGAGATATTTTGATGAGCAACGAAAAGGCAATTATCGCCGTACAACTATATAGCCTGCGTCACCTTTCGGACAGCTTTGATGAGGTCGCGGCGGCGGCGGCCGCGGCCGGATATAAGGAGGTGGAACTGATTTTTCTGCCCGATCACAGCGGCGAGGAAGCGAAGGCGGTATTGGACCGGCACGGCTTGCGGGCGGTGTCGGCTCACGTTCCCTACCAGGCACTGGCCGAGGATTTCGCCGGCACGGTTGAGTTTCACCGGGCCATTGGGAATGACCGTCTAATCATCCCCATGCCTGATCCTGAGGTGCGGCAGGCGGCGGAGGCAGATACGTGGCGGGCATTCGGGCAGACGCTCAATGAATTGGGCGTGCGTTGCCGGGCGGAGGGGATGCGGCTGGGCTATCATAACCATGCCTTTGAGATGGAGGCGTTCGACGGCGTGAGGGCGATCGACCTGGTGCTGGGGAATGCGGAACCGGAGAATCTATTCTGGGAGCCGGACCTGGCCTGGATCACGGACGGCGACGCCGAGCCGCAGGAGTTGGTAGGGAAGTATGCGGGGCGCTGTCCGTACATCCATGCCAAAGATTTGGCGCCGGCGGGGGAGAACGAGGACCAGATGGGCCTGGCCGACGTAGGTTACGGCAGGCTGGACTGGGACGCGCTTATTCCGGCCTGCCGCGCGGCGGGCGCCACGTGTTACATTGTTGAACACGATTTGCCCAAAGAGCCGGTCGCCAGTGTGCGCCGCAGCCGGGAGTTTCTCGAGAGCCGTGCTGCGTTGATGTAGAGGTTGGCGGAGAAACTTTGTTGCCTGCCGCGGCGTAGAAGCTGACAGATGGGGCAGACGCCATTCCTCAGGAATTCAGCCGGCGCAACAGAGGGATTCTGAGAATTGAAATCGGAGCGTACCTTGGCAAATTCGGCGATGTTTGAGGGGCTTGTATTCGATGAACGCCGTAGTGCGGCGCAGGTGAGACATGTGGGGGAGCGCGCCTGCTATGTTGTCGACGAGGACGGCTTTCTGCGCCACATCGACGCCGCGCTGGTGGACCAGCAGGTGCTTGAGTTTCTGAAGGGCCAGGTGGACCAGCACCGGGAACTGGCCGTGAGCGGCATGATGGATCTGATGGGCAAGGACGACATCTTCACCAAGGCGGCGGTGGAGTCCTCGATCGACAATATCGATCAGGCGGTGGGACAGGCGATTCCCGAGCAGTCGCGGCAGTGGCTGGGGATGATGGGTTTTCGCGTGATCATCGACGATCAGGGCGAGGTCGTGGACATTGAGATGCCGGCAGGTGAGATTGACGAAGGGGACTACTAAGACGGGGTGGGGAGAAGGGTAGGCATACCGGACACCCTCCTCCCCAGAGTTGCTTCATTTCTTGAGGTGCCAGTCGGGATCGGTGAGTGCCTCGTATACGACCCCGCCTTCGACGTTGCGCGGCATGGGCAACCCCAGCAGGTAGCATAGTGTTGGGGCGACATCGACCACCCGCACCTGTCCCTGCAGCGCGAGCCCTTCCTTGACGCCGGGCCCGGCCAGGACGAAGGTGCAGTGCTGTCCTGCGATGCCGAAGCTGACTGAGGGCAGCTGCTTGCCGTGTGCGCCGTCGAACTCCGGCCGCAGGGCGTAGACCACGTCTCCAGTTGTTTCACCCCAGAGATTGACCATTTCGGCATCCTCGCGCGTAAGGGCCAGGGTGAAAGGGTGGCGGCCGGTTGCGGGGTCGGTGTAGGCGTGCAGCGCGGCGATGATCTCCAGCTGGGTATCTTTGTAGTCGTCCGGCGACACGATTCCGTCGGGCTCGCGGCCTTCCAGATTGATGAACACGTGCACCAAGCCTACTGAGGCGGCGCGCGTGCGTGACCAGTCCACCGTCCGCTTGCCGTTTTCTTCCTTATAGACCAGGAAACCTGCCTCTTCCAGCACCTCGTCGATCTCTATGGCGCGGTACTGGTTGGGCGTGCCGCCGTGATCGGAGACGAGACAGATGAGCGTATCCTCGCCGGCGAGGGCGGCGACGCGGCCGATCATATCGTCGATGGAGCTGTAGGTGCGGACGACGCCGTCGATGCAGCGCTGCTGGGTCTCAATGTCGGCGCCGCTGAAGTCTTCGGCCTGGCCGAGGAAGAAGTGGCTGGTGTAGTCGGAGGCGTGCGTTTCGATGAAGAGCATGGTCCAGTCGTCGCGGCTGGTGGTGAGGTATTCGGCGACGTCGGCGAGGCGTTGGTGGTGGAAGTCGAGGGACTCGAAGTAGGTGTCATCGTCCATGATGCCCAGGGCGTCTCGGGCGGGATTCTGCAGGAAGTTGCCCACGTGCTGGTCGATTTCGCCGGCCACTTCCAACGGCATCGTGTAGCCACTGTTCGGCCAGATCTGGGGGACGAACAGCTCGAAGGCGTCGGCTTCGGCGGTGAGGTTGACCAGCTTCATGCGCACGTAGCCGCTGATCTCTTCATCGTCGATTTCGAACTGGTCCAGCCACCAGTCGCTCCAATCGCCCATCCCCAGTTCAGTCACCGCGGTGTCCCCGTCGCGTGAGCGGCAGATGCGCACGCGGTCGTAGCCGTTGTCTGCGGATGCGTAGATGAGGCCGTGAAAGGTCTTGGGCGTACCTTTATCGCCGCGCAACATGGGGCCGCGGCCGCGCGCAAGGGGTTGAATCGTGAGATCGACCTCTTTGTGCGGACGGTTTGAAGGCGGCAAACTGTTCCAATTCTGGGCGTCCTCGATGGCGACGGGGTCGACGTCGGAGCCGGTCTGCAGGGCGCTGGGGTCCAGTGTTTCGGGATCGCGCTGGCCGCCGATTGCGCGCCGCTGCCATTTGCCGGCGACGAAGAGGTGATAGCCGGCGATCTGGTGATGGTTGGAGACGCCGGGGCCTGTTCCTTCCACCTGTACGCCGCTGGCCACGGTGGGCGGCCAGGACATTTCCCACTTGACCAGCAGGGGCGTACCGCCGGCGCGCTCGACGGTGTTCCAGAGGTATTCGGCTCGGGACAGATCGGTGTTGATGCCCCAGACCGTCTCATCGAGTGGGGCGCCCAGCTTGCGGATGTTGAAGTCCATGACGCCGTGGTTTCCCGGCCAGGCGCCGGTGGAGGTGGCGGTCCAGCCAGGCGGCGTAAGGGTCGGGAACACACCGATCATGGGGCGGTACACGCCTCGTTCTATAATCTTACCGAGATGGGGCATGTGGCCCCCGTTTACCATATTGATTATCAGTTCCATGGCGGCGCCGTCCATGCCGATCATGATTGCGCGCCGTGCCGGGCTCTGCATCTCTTTCTCCTTTGACGGGTTGCGTTGCACTGGCTGTCCGCCCGGTCAGGCGAGCCGACAGCGGACTGCTATGCACAAGGATAGGGAAATTCATGATAACCTGTAAGCGGGCAAAGTCCACAAAGCCGGCGGTTCAGGGCGGGAAATGGATGGGGCCTCGACTGGCTTTTTTATGCAGAGCACGGCTGAAATGAAAGGGTGCATCCCAGTTTTAGGGTGGGAACAGTCTGGCGGGGAATCCATGCCAGCGGTGGCTGAAATCGATTACGGGCTTTTGGAGAAACGCAGGGCAGGAACGCGGGCGAGGAGAGAGTGCCGCAGTGTTGTCTGCGGAGGACTTGCGGGACGTGGTCTGGCTAGGCACTTTCGATTGGCACCCGTCACCAATATCGACACCCGGTCGACGAGGCGTGTTGTAGGAGAGGGGGCGTTGCGGGGGCGGAGCCCCCGCACAAGGGAGGCCGCTTGCGGCCGACCGCCCAGAAAAGCAGTGGTCAGTAGTCAGTGGTCAGAGACGGCGCTCTGGCTGCCTCAGAAATGGTCGCGGCGTGGCCATGGTTTGGTCCCGGCCAGAGGACTGCATTAGCTCACGACCACTTTGGGATGCACCCGAAATGAAACGGGAGCTTTTGTACCACGGTTTGTCTGACGTATAATTCTTTCACTTCCTCTCCGGTTCCCCTTTTGGAGGATCTATGCGGGCTGGTTTCCAGCAAGACATGCGCTTCAGAGGGCGCAAAGAAAGGGCGTTCCCGCCTCCGGTGTCAGTGAGGCGGCTGTGGCCGATGCTGGTTGCTTTGGCAGTCCTGTCTGTTGCGGCCGGCGGCCAGGTTTTTGCCCAGTCCGGCTTTGTTCCGTTCTCGAACAGTATTATTGGATTGGATGTTTCACCGGATGATGCCAGCGTGGTTATTGCCGGTACGCTGAACGTGCCGGTGCCGGCGGGGATCTATCGCAGCACGGACGGGGGGCACACGTGGACGCGGGCAGACGTTGAGTTGCCGGCTGATACGTCTGTCGCCTCTATTCGTTTCGACCCGCAGGACGCAAACCGCGTTCTGGCTGCGGACGGCGGGGTAGGCAATCTGTTCATAAGCGAAGACGGGGGCCTGAGCTGGCGGCAGGAGTCCTCGATCAACCAGGTGCTCACGCCGAACAGCGGTATTGGCCGGCTCTTTACGCGCGTCGAAGATGGGTTGACCGTTTTCTATGCCGGTACACGCTACGACGGTGTGGTGCGCAGCAGTGACGGCGGCCTGAGCTGGGCGTGGTACGGCGAGGGTTTGACAGGGAGCGCCCTGCGCGTGCGCGCCTTTGTCGACAAGGACGGCGCGCTGTATGCCGGGACCCACGACGGCGTGTGGCGTCTGACGCGGGATGCCGGGTACTGGGAGCGGGTGGACCTGCCGGCGGGCATCATCGCGCGTGGGATGACGATTCTGGATGGCCGTCTGTATGTGGGTACGTTTGCTTCAGGCCTGTATCTGAGCGACGACGGTTACAATTGGGTGCAGGATCCTTCTTTCCCGGCGGGGGTTGTCATCTACGACGTGACGGTCAGCGGGCAGAAGGTCATAGTCGGGACCAATGTCGGGCTCTGGACCCAGAGCGTACCGGACTGGACGCGGGTGGCGGTCAACGGCGCCGCCTACACCAATCCGGTTTTCCGGCTGGCCACTTCTGCGACCTTCGTCGGCGTCACCTACGCAGGGACCGAGCAGGACGGCGTGCTGCGAACGCTGGACAGCGGCGACAGTTTTTTGTCGTCGGCGCAGATAACGCCGCTCAATCCGGCCGAGCTTTCCAGGGTGCCGACGCCAACGCCGACGGAAACGCTGCCTCCGTCCGACACGTCCACACCGACGGCGACGCCGACGGTCACGGCAACGCCCGACCCGGGCGCGCCGACAGAGACGCCGACTTCTACAGCTACGGCGACCGTTACGCCGGATCCGAATTTGCCTACGGCTACGCCAACAGCCACCGATACGGCGACGGCGACGCCGGATCCCGATGCGCCAACCCCCACGCCCACTGTGGAGTGTTTGCCTGTCGCACTGCATCATCCCATTGAGACGCCAGCGGCCACGAGCACGGTGACGGCGACGCCGGATCCGAATGCGCCGATAGGGACGCCGACAGCCACCGGCACAGTGACGGCGACGCCAGATCCGAATTTGCCGGCAGATATGCCGCCCGTCGAATGTACGCCGGTCCCGACCCCGGACCCGAATGGGCCCGCAGACCAGCCCGCAGCGGATTCACCGGCTTCGACACGCCCTGCGTCGACCGCCGTTGCCGAAACACCGCCGCCCGTACCTCCGTCTGACGACACTCCGACAAGTACGCCGACCCCACCGGAGGGCGGTGCGCAGCCGACGGCGACAGCGACCTCTGTGAGCTTGGGTAACGTCAACGAGAGGCTGGCGCAGATTCCGCCTATCTGGATAGGCGGCGCTGCGGTCTTTTTCCTCCTGATTGTGGTTGCCGGCATTTCGGTAGCTCGGGATGGAGGCTCCGGAACCGAGGAGCTATGACGGCAAGTGCTCCAAAGAACCCCAAAACTGAAGCCGGAGCCGCCGCGAGCGGGATGCCACCACCGGAGATTGCGGGCGGGCAAGCGCTGGCAGTTCTTCTTGCGCAGTTGCCGGACGGTCTGCTGGTCCACGGTAAGGAGGCGGTGCCGGACGTTGCGGTGGGCGGCATCAGCGAGGACAGCCGGGAGGTGGGCGGGGATACGCTGTTTGTCGCGGTCGAGGGCTTGCAGCAGGACGGTCACCGCTTCATTCCACAGGCCGTTGCTGCTGGGGCAGCGGCTGTTGCCGGCAGCCACCCTCTGACGCGGCTGGAAGAACTGGACTGGTGGCCGCAGTCCGCGGATACACCTTATATACAGGTAGCCGATAGCCGGGAGGCCCTGGCCTGGCTGAGCGCGGCCCTTTACGGTTTTCCCAGCCGCGGCCAGACAGTCATCGGGGTGACAGGTACCGATGGCAAGACGACGACGTGCGCGCTGCTGGAGGCGATTCTGAGCCGCAGTGCGGATGTGGGCGTCGTCACAACGGTCGGCGCGCGTATTGCCGGCGTTGAACAGGAGACCGGGCTGCACGTGACGACGCCGGATGCGCCGACGGTGCAGGCGTTTCTGGCGCAGATGCGTGCGGCGGGCTGTGGTTACGCGGTGGTCGAGAGCACTAGTTTCGGAATTGATCAGAAGCGGGTGGCGGCGGTCGATTACGATGTGGCTGCGTTGACGAACATCACGCATGAGCACTTGGATATTCACGGCTCGTTCGAGGCGTACCGGGCGGCGAAGTTCCGGCTATTCCGGAGCCTGTTTCGTTCCGAGCGCAAGCCGGGCGTGCCCCGCGTCGCAGTTTTCAATTTGGATGACAGCAGCTGCCAGCCTCTGCGAAATGTCCTGGCTGAAGAGCGGGCGCGCAACGGGGCAGCCGGTGTTACATCCTATATATATAGTGTATCCGATCCGACTGCCGACGTGTACGCCCGGCAGATCGAGTATCTGCCCGAAGCCACCAGATTTGAGCTGGTCTGGCCGGGGGGTACGGTGCCGACGGAGACGCGGCTGATTGGCGAGTTCAACGTGTCGAACGTACTGTGCGCGGCGGCTGCGGCGCTTGGGCTGGGCATAGCGCCCGATCAAGTCCGGGAGGGCGTTGCCTCCCTCCAGGCGGTTTTGGGGCGTATGCAGCGCATGGACTGCGGGCAGGCGTTTCTGGCCGTGGTGGACTTTGCCCATTCGCCGGCCAGCCTGGAGCGGGCGCTGGAGACGTTGCGTCCGCTTGTTGCTAAGGACGGCGGCAGACTGATCGCCATATTCGGCTGCGCGGGTCTGCGGGACCGGGGCAAGCGGCGGTTGATGGGCCAGGTCAGCGGGCGGCTGGCGGATTTTACAATCATCACCGCGGAGGACCCCCGGACTGAAGATCTTGCGGAGATCAGCCGAGAGATCGCGGCGGGCGTACGGGAGGTTGTCGAAAACGGGGCCGGGGAAGAAGGCGAGCCGGCGGGCTCCTCGCCCTACTACACGATTGTACCCGACCGGGCCGAGGCGATCCGATTCGGGGTGGAGACGGCACGTGCCGGCGATGTCGTGGCGTCCTTTGGCAAAGGTCACGAACGCAGTATGTGCTATGGGGAGACGGAGCACCCCTGGAACGAGCAGGAGGCGATGCTAGCTGCGTTGCGCGACGTCTCAGAACGGCGAGGAGAGAGCGTAGAGGAGTAAGGAGTGAGAAACACCTGCCGGCCTCACCCGCCATCGCGGTCCTCCCATGGCTTTGTCATTGCCCGGGCAGGGAGCAAATGAGTACAGGTTGAGTACGGCAAGAGTCAGTCTTTCGCCGTCACTCTGGAGTCGGGTCGACTATCAGTGTCTCAGATAGCGGTTTTGTGTCTCCGTATGAACTATTGTAAGATGTGTGGTAACCTCGGACAGTGCCCGACACGTTTGGCAACCGACCGTATCGACGGGCCAAATTGGGGGCCGTCTGGGCATAGGGGAAACCTCTATTCGAAGACGACCGGAGCGCAACTTTCGGCATTGTCATTCCGGATCAATCATGATATAACAGTGCCAACAGTAATCGGCTGACGCGCCGGCGGCGCGCGGTACGCTTTTATCTGCACTTTATTGATACGCACCCAAAAGGAGGCGGCTCGTGCCGGCCTTACTCCGTAAATTTATTGTAGCTCTGGTCTTTATTCTGGCACTGGGCGCCTGTGCAGGCGGCGGTGACGGCGGCTCTACGTGGTTCAACCTCCCGTCTGTTCCGATCAGAGTTGACGGCAACGGCTATGGCACTGCGCTCGGCTTCCCGGCGGGGCCGATTCTACAGCAACCGATGTTGGACCAGTTCGCGGCCGCAGGTGTCGACGTTTTGGAAGTCCGAATTGGCTATCACGGTGTTTTTCTCCACGCGAATGGAGAGCCCCTCCCCTATCTGAAGTGGAGTGATGAATCGGCAGACTTAGTGGGCCGCGTTCTGGCCAATGTTCCCCAGGCCGCGCAGGGGGCGGATGCATTGACCTGGTTGCGGCGCGTTGGCCTGGGCGTGATAATAATTTTGCCCGGGGCTGGTGACGATATTCCCTACTGGCAGGGCGAAGAGCTGGTTTCTGCCGAGAGTGCATCCGAAACAACGATTGGACCGCTGCAGTTTGCCAGCCTGGCATTTGACGCGAACGGCCAGGCGTCGTTCGAAGGAATCCCCTTGGCGGAGATTGAGCAGGCCCTGGGCGCTTCGCTTGGCGTGGCCCTGCCGCCGATGGCTCTTCAGATACTGTCGGCGTTGGGCGTGGAGCAGTTCTCGCTGGCCACGCAGCCGAACGGCATCGATCTTGCGCTGGACAGCACGGCGCTGCCCAGTCTCGCTTACGATACTGAACGACTGAACAATCTCATGCCGATTGTCAGTGCGTTCGTAGACCCGTCGATGGGCGGCATGATCGGCGAGGTCATTCCCAAGTTGCCGGGCGCAGACCTGGACGTGATCGTTTCCTTTACCGGCCAACCGACTGCTGATACGCAGTTGTCGACGATTCCGGTCAGTGTCGGCGACGGCGGCTCGTTGGGCGTGTGGGGTATCCCTCTGGGGATGGACCTTCTGCCGTCGAATGTGCTTGACATACTTGGTGCTACAAACGCGCAGAGGCTGGATTTGAGCATTCAGGCTGACGGTCTGTACCTGGCGCTCAATCAGGAGCCTCTGCCCTCGATTCTGTGGACGGATACGTCGCTGGACACGATCGGCGGTATCGCTGTAGATCTTCTGGGCGTGTCGCCCGGCATGGTTGACGCCGGTCTGACGGTGCTGCGCAGTCTGCTCGCCAAGACGAACATTGGCCTGTCTATGGACCTGCCGAGTGCGGACGCCGCGGCATTTGCCGCTGACTTTGACGTTGCGGCCCCCAACTTCGCGGCAGCGCCGGAAGGGATGGAACCGGCGCTGCAAATTGGCGCAGCTATCGACAGGGATGGGTTTGTTCAGTCGGCGCTGGGGCTCTCGCTCGCGGACCTCGCCGGCCTGCTGCCGCCGGTCAGTTTGCCGCCGCTGGTAATGAATATTGTCGGCGGGGTCGGATCGGATACGCTGCAGTTGACGACTTCGGCAGGCGGCATTGACCTGGTGGGGGATGCCGGCAGCCTGCTGACGCTGCAGTATGACGAGGCGGCACTTAACCGTCTCCTGGTCGTTGTATCCTCGCTGTCGGACAGTATCGCATTTATTGGCACGATCGAAGAGTATCTGCCGCACCTGCCTCCGGTCCTCTCATCGGGCTTGGATGTGCAGCTGGCCCTGGCGGGGCAGGAGGCCCCCGAGACGAAACTGGACTCACTGCCCGTCGAAGTCAAGGCGGACGGCTCGCTCGCCCTGATGGGTATTCCGTTGGGAGACCAGTCGATTCTGCAGCCGCGCTTCATAACGGACATGCAGGCCCTGGGCATCCAGCGGCTGGACCTGAATATCATTGACGCCAGCTTGTATCTGGCCTCGAACGGCGGTCATTTGCCGGTCATCTCGTGGACGGATCAGTCCATGGCGACAGTTCAGCGGGTCGTGGGTGAACTGCTTCCGTTACCGCCTGGCATGCTTGACGTTGGGATTGGATTCCTTCAGAAAACAGATATCGGCGTCGCCCTCTCGATTCCGGCGGCAGACGGGGCAACGGCAGTTGACGTGCCGCCCGCGTTTGACGTGACCTCGGTGCGGATGGAACCGCCGGATATCGATGCCGAGTACCGGCCGGTGCTTGCACTCAGGCTCAGGTTGGACGGTTCGGAAATTACGTCTGTCGGCGGCGTGCCCGCCAGCACGTTCCAGGAGAACGGTGTAAGCCTGCCCTCTCTGCCTGCAAACATTGCATCGATTCTCTACGATGGCCTGCAGGTTGCCGAGTTGGAGTTGACCTCATCGGCAAACCAGTTGAATGTGGTCGCCGACGAGGAAGTCCTGCTCACCGTTCACTATGATTCGCCTTCGATTCTGCGCACGCTGGACCTGGCGGCTCCGTTCCTTCCGGAAGACGTTGCCATTATACTGGCGGACCCGAACGTTTCGGCGTTGTTCACAGAGGAACTGCTGCCATTGATTGTGGGCGCCCAATTGGACGTAACGGCGGAGTTGAATCAGGAGTAGTCATTCTGTTTGCAGTCGGATTCGAATAGGGGCGAGAGCGGAATTCTGCTCTCGCCTTTTTTGTACTTTACAGAGGAGATTTTCACCATGCCCAATGGCGGTTCCGACTTTTGTGGGACCTGCTGGTTCAATCGCAGGAACCGCGGAGAAAGGGGTTACAGCAGGGCTGGCGACACGGATGTGGAAGCCTACTGCGAGATCAGGGATGTGCTCATCGAGAATCCCTTCTGGACGTACTGCGCCAATCATCCGCACAGGAGGCCGCACCGGGACCCGATTCCGATTGGCCCGATCATGCGAGCAGGCGAAGGAAACAGTTCGGGAATGGGATACGGGCGCGAGGTGTGGATACCGTCGCCTGACACGGAGGAGGTACGTGAGCACCTGTTTGAGATTCTGAACAGGTTACCCACGCACTTGGCTGCGGACCGTTATCCGGCCCGGCCCGGCTTGGCAGAAGTCGTGCTGCGGCAGCTTGGTGAATTCAAGGAGCGGAGGGCGGAGAAGAGGATCCGGTGGCTGAGCGAAAATTTGCCGGAATCCTGGGCGAGTGTGGCGCAGGAGGCTCTGGCTAAGATCAGGGCGGAGGATTGAGAGAAAGGAACAGTTTGCCAGAAGCGGGTATAGCCAAAGAAAGAAACACCAGATCCCAAGCAGCTCGGTGACCTTGTTGCGGCGAAACCTGAGTCTGTTTTCCAGGACACGTATTGAGGGTGTTTCAACTCATCTCCTCGGCCAGCCTTCAGACCAACACATTTGTGCGCTCCCACAGCTTCCTTGGCATGAAGCGGCCGAACTCCAGCCTCGCCGAAGTGAGCAAATCCGACATCTTCTTGTCAAAAAAATAAGATTGACCTGATGGTCTACCTGTGATAGATTTTGGCAACGCACCGGTAATCCGTCCAGCGCCGCCCGCGGATGATGCTGGCTATCTTGATTTTCTTTTCCAAAGGGGGTGATGCTTTTACGACGCATAGCGAGGGTATTCTCTTCTTGTAGTCTCGAGGAGAGAATCCGGATTAGCCAGGCAACACTCTAGCTGTCTGGTCTGTGACAAAGAAATGGTTCATCGTTTTCCACTCGTTGATGTCGACTACCTTGCCTTCGGTTGCAACATTTGCTTTCTTAAAAGGAGGATGAAAATGTCCGCACGAGTAAGCCGAAGAGAGTTCTTGCGTTGGTCCGGCACCGCTCTCGGGGTTTCTATGCTGGCCGCATGCCAGGCGCCGGTTGCGCCGGTGGAATCGGGGTCTGCGCCGCCGAGCAGGCCGTTTGAAGGCCAGACAGTTTCTGCGGCGGGTATGCCATGGATGTGGGAAAACACCAAGCCTTTGTACGAATCCTTCCTGGAAGAAACTGGGATACAGCTAGATGTTGCCGCTTTCCAGCAGCAGGAGATCACCGATAAGTTGATGCAGGCGGTGGCCACCAACACGTATTTCGCCGACCTTCTGGCTATACCCAACAATGCAGCGGCAGACATCTGGGGCAATGACTTGGCTCTTCCGGTACCGGAAGACCTTCTCAACGATCCGGAGATGGCCTGGGACGACGTACTTCCCGTCTACAGAGAAAAGGTCCTGGCCTGGAACGGCGTAATCTACGGAATGCCCCACGACGGCGATACGCACCACATGATGTTCCTTCACAGCTTGATGGACGATGCGGACAATCAGGCCAATTTTAGCGCTGAGTACGGCTATGATTTGAATCCAGACAGAGGGCCGCAGACCTGGGAGGAGCACCGCGACTACGCCGAGTTCTTCACCGGCTGGGACTGGAGCGGTGATGGCGAACCCAACTATGGCTTCGCGCATATGATGAAGCGCGGGGATACGGCTTTCTGGGGCTTCGCATCGCGCTGTACAGCCTACGGCAAACACCCCGATGACCCGGGGTATTTCTTTGATGTGGAGACAGGGGAACCGCGAATCAATAGCCCGGCTTTCGTACGAGGTCTCACGGAGTGGAAAGATGAAATGCAGTTCGGTCCACCTGGAATGATTTCGATGGGCTGGGGAGATGTGATTGAGGCGTCTCAGGCATTGCGTGTGGCAATGAACGTGGGGTGGGATGGTGTCGCGATGCATCGCGAAGGCTCTTTGGCTAGTGGCAAGTCGTCTTACTCGGTGCTGCCTGGCTCCTATCAGGTCTATAACGCCGGTTCCGGCCAGTGGGAAGAGCGATCTGAAATTAACTTTGCTCCGTCGCTAGCCTTTGGTGGCTGGGAAATTTCAATTGCGAAAGGTGCCGAAAATGAAGCGGCGGCTTGGGCACTGGCCAAGCATTTCACCAAGAAGGAGATGGGCAACAGGTTTGCCTTTGAGGGCTTCAAGAATCCCATCCGAATCAGCGATATCGCTGACATCACTCCTTGGATAGAAATCGCGGGCTTCACTGAGCGCAGCGCGACAACCTATCTGCGGGCGCTCAACGAAACGATGACGCATCCAAATCTGGTCTTGAATCTGCGGATGCCAGGCTGGACTCAATATCGGGATGCTTTGGAACTGGCCGTATCCAAAGCGCTTGCCGGCGAATCCAGTCCTGAAGTCGCTCTTAATGAAGCGGCCGAGGCATGGGACGCCATAACCGGGCGCCTGGGGGGACGGGAGGAGCAGCGGGACAACTACAGGACCCACCTCGGGCTGGACTGACAATGCTGTGGGGATGGCGGCAGGGCGCTGCCATCCCCGATCTATTCTCTGGGAAGGTAAACAATGCAGCGAAATGCGACAGCCAGCAGTTCCACGGCCCCGCAGCAGAAAAAGCGGCCAAACCAGGGCATTTCCGACGTTGTGTTCAAGTGGATACTTATCCTGCCTGCTACCATAGCGGTAGTCGCACTGTTGATCTTCCCATTCATGTTTACGTTCGCGGCTTCATTTACGGACTGGCATCTGTTCAACCTGGGGGCGCCGATAAACTTTATTGGATTTCAGATGTGGGCGTCGGTGTTGACAAGCAGCTACATCCATACAACAACCTGGAACACGATCTTCTTTGTCGGTCTGGCCTTGCCTCTGGAGTTCTTGCTGGGCATGATAGTGGCCTTGGCGCTCAACGCGGCGACGGTCGGTCGAACCTTCTTTCGTGTTTTTTTCCTGATGCCGCTGATGTTCAATCCTATCGCCGTCGTATTCCTGATTGGGAAACTGATGCTACAGGAGGACATTGGCCCTATCAATGACGTTATCATGGCTCTTGGCTTTCCAAGGATCATGTGGCTAAGCAACCCCTCGATGGCAAAGATCACGATTGTGCTGGTTGATGTCTGGCAACATACGGCATTCATGATCCTAATGTTTCTCGCGGGCCTCCAGTCCTTGCCTCAGGAGCCATTCGAAGCTGCCGTCGTCGATGGTGCAACGGCGATTCAGCGCTTCCGCTACATCTCTCTTCCACTTTTGGGGCCAGTAGCCCTAACGGCTGTTCTGATTCGAGGGTTGGACGCGTTCAAGGTCGTGGACATCATCTATGCGCTTACCGGCGGAGGCCCTGGGCAGGCGACTGAATCAGTTACTTTGACCGTCTTTCGGACCGGTGTGAAAGGAGGGGATATTGCCTTCGGTTCGGCCGCCTCTTACCTCCTGTTGATTATGATGGCAGCATTTACGGCACTGGTTCTATACCTTACGCGCAAGTGGGTGAGGATTTCATATTAGGGAGGGCTTGCACAGATGGCGGGAGAACGTCGCCTAGGACGAATTATTGCATATGTCATTCTGGTGGGATGGACCTTTGTGGTGGGGATACCAACCTACTGGCTGTTCATCACGGCTTTCAAGCGGCCGGAAGCCATCAACCGGGGAGCAACGTATTTCCCCTGGATTGACTTTCAACCGAGTTTACTGGCCTTTTATGATGTTTTTGTGATACAGGGGTTAGCAAATAGCCGTCCATTTGTGAACAGCGTTGTCGTAGCTCTGGCCACAGCAACAATATCAACGGTTATCGGCGGCGCGGGTGGATATGCCTTGGCGCGATTTCCATTCCGGGCCGGTCCGTTGAACAATGATCGCATCGCCTTCGGATTCCTCATCCAGCGTATGTTTCCGCCTGCAGTACTTCTCATTCCATTTCTGATTCTGTTTCGGACTTTGCGTCTGCTGGATACCCGAGAGGGATTGGTCCTGGTCTACTGCGCGTTCAGTATACCATTTGTCGTCTGGATGATGCGCGATTTCTTCCGCTCTCTGCCGGTCGAAATCGAAGAAAGCGCGCTTATTGACGGGTGTAACCGCTTAGGTGTTCTGTTTCGGATTGCGATTCCTCTGTCAGCGCCCGGATTTGTCACCGCATTTGTCCTGGTGATGATCGGCTCATGGAATGAATTCCTGTTTGCCTTAACCTTCATGTTTAACAAAGCCGTTACACTTCCTCTCTATCTTACCCTACAGACCAGTATCCAGGCTGGCACCGAATACTGGAACATGGCTGTCATTGCGATTTTCAGTATCTTGCCGGTTGCAGTCGCTGGAATGTTGTTGGAGCGCTACATCACACGAGGTCTGACCTTCGGGGCTGTGAAGTAGCGTTCATGAAGTACAAAGACCCTATTCGAACAATCTCTTAACGAGCCAGAGATCTGAATTACGCGCCTTCCTGGCTATGGCATGCACGCGAGGTACGTGCGCGCGGAGGCGATTTCGTTTATCCTGAAGAGGCTGCGTCCTTCGTATTGGAAGTCAAGAAGACCGAGTATTGAAAATGTGAGGTACTGATGACAGATCGCGTTAAGGGGAAAGTTGCCATTGTTACCGGGGCCGGTTCGGTGGGTCCCGGATGGGGGAACGGGAAGGCGGCGGCGGTTCTTTATGCCCGTGAAGGGGCGAAGGTTTTTCTGGTCGATTACAACCCGGATGCCGCCGGTGAGACGAAGGGTATCATTGAGCAGGAGGGCGGGGAGTGCACTGCTTTTCGGGCCGATGTGACCGATTCTGAGGCAGTCGAGCGGATGGCCGCGGCGTGTATCGAGAGCTACGGCAGGATCGACATACTTCACAATAACGTCGGGATCATCGAGGTGGGCGGGCCGGTCGAAATCAGCGAGGAGAACTGGGACAGGCTGATGGCGGTCAATGTGAAGGGCGCCTTTCTGACGTGTAAGTTCTGTATTCCGTACATGGAGAGGCAGGGGGGCGGTGCAATCGTCAATATCTCTTCAATTGCCGGCATACGCTACACGGGCTATCCGAGTGTCTCCTACAACGCCTCCAAGGGGGCCATCAACCAGTTGACGCAGAACATCGCGATGCAGTACGCGCAGAAGGGTATACGCGCGAACTGTGTTCTGCCGGGTCTGATGAACACGCCTTTCATCACGCAAGGGCTGCAGGAGGCCTACTCTGATGAGGGCGTCGAGGAGATGATCCGACAGCGGGACAATCTGTGCCCAATGAAAAAGATGGGGGACGCCTGGGACGTCGCCTATGCCGCCCTGTTTCTGGCATCGGACGAAGCCAAGTATATTACCGGCGTCAATCTGCTCGTGGATGGCGGACTGACGTGCGGGTTTGCTCCCTAACTGCCTATGCCGAAGGAGGTGCTGTTTGCCGGTACCCGACAGGTGAGAATAGGCGAATATGCCGACCCGCCGCTCGGTCCCAGGGACGTGAGGGTCGCGAATCTTTACTCCGGGATCAGCCACGGCACTGAGCGCTCGCACTTTCGCGGCGAGGCAGTCTGGCATGGCCGCAGCGTGGAGACGGACGGCTTCGTAACTGAAGGGCGTTCGATGAAGTACCCCTTCACCTATGGGTACGAGGATGTTGCGCGTGTGGTGGAGGTGGGAGCGGAGGTGAGCGAGCTGGCTGCCGGCGACGTGGTGATGGGTTCGGCGCACCATCGCGAGACCCGAAATTTCAATCTGGACGCGGCAAAGGTCGGGGCGACGACTCGCGGGGTCGGTGTAAGCGTTTTTCCCTACCCGCTGCCGCCCGACGATAATCTTGAGAAGTACATTTTCGTTAGTCTGGGCACGGTCGCTCTGGATGCGGTTCTCGTCGGGCCGGTTCGGATAGGCGAGAGCGCGGTGGTTGTCGGTCAGGGGGTTGTCGGGCTGCTGACAATGCAGCTCTGCAAGCTTTCCGGCGCCGACCCGGTCATCGCGATCGATCTGCTCGATGAACGGCTGGAAACGGCGAAACGCCTGGGGGCCGATTATGCCCTCAACCCCAATCACGGCGACGTTGGGCGTGAGGTGAAGCGCATCCTGGGCGGGCCGGGGGCAGACGTCTGTTTCGAGTGCTCCGGCCAGGCGGGCGGGATCGGTCTGGCCATGCACTGCGGGACGCCTTTCCCGAAGGTCGTTGCCGTGGGAATGTACGACGGTCCGGCCGATGATCTATACCTCGGCGAAGAGTTCTGCCGCAGCGCCGGGCAGATACTCCACTCACGCAGCGGCGGGTACCGACTTCCTCCCGAAGATTCGGGCGGCGGCCTCTACCACCGACGCTGGGACATCATCCGCGTTCATAAGGTGATCATCAAGCTGTTGCACACGGGCCGGCTCGATGTCAGCGGTCTGATCACGCACCGCTTCGCCCTGGAGGAAGCTCCGCAGGCTTTCAGGCTGATCGACGAGGGGGCGGAGGGGATGATGAAGGTCATCTTTGATCTGACCAAGGCCTGATTCTATTCGATTCATAGCGCCTTCAGATTGGATGCTCATTCCCGGCGATAGGGGGTCTGTCTTGTCGAACAAAGTATACGCCGCGGTTGTCGTCACCACGCGCGAGATGGAGATTCAGGCTTTCGACATGCCGGTCATCGGCGAAGACGACGGGCTGCTGAGAGTCGAGATGTGCGGCGTCTGCGGCAGCGATCCCCGTATCTACAACTGGACAGAGTCCCACCGGTTTCCGCTCATTATGGGTCATGAGCTTGTTGGGCACGTCGAGGAGATTGGGAGGCGGGCCGCGGCGCGTTGGGGCGTCGAGGCCGGCGATCGCGTCATCGTTGAGCACCTGTTTGGGTGCGGGCATTGCCGCTGGTGCCTGCTGGGCGAGTACCGGTTCTGCAAGGCGCATCAGGGCTACGGAGGGACGACGCCGTCCAGTGTGCCGCCTCATCTGTGGGGCGCGTACAGCGAGTACATGTATCTGGCGCCGGATTCGCGCGTGCACCGCATTGCGGAGGAGGTGCCGGCCGAGGCGGCGGCGATGACCTGCGCCAACATTGGGAACGGCCTGCGCTGGGTGCGCACTAAGGGCGGGGCCGCGATCGGTGATAACGTGGTGGTTATCGGGCCGGGCGGGCAGGGGCTGGCGGCGATCCTGGCGGCCAATGAGGCGGGCGCGTCGAAGATCATCGCGCTAGGCCTGAGCCAGGATGAACACAGGTTCGAACTGTCCAGGCAGTTCGGGGCGACGCACCTCATCAATCTCGAACGTGAGGACCCGGTCGAAGCCGTTCTGGAGCTTACCGACGGCGTATTGGCTGATATGGTGGTGGATCTGACCGGCGCAACGGCTTCTTTTCCCTTGGCCCTGGACCTGGCGAGGCCGATGGGTGTTGTGGTCGTTGGTTCGAACACCGGCGAGCAGGAGGTCTCCATCGTACCCAGCAAGATTCCGATCAAAGAGCTGCGCGTGCAGGGCGTGAATACGCACGATACGCCGGCGGTGCAGTCGGCGATCAAGATCGTCGAATCGCGGCGCTATCCCATCGAGAAGATGGTGACACATCATTTTTCGCTGGCCGAGGCAGAGACAGCTGTACTAGCGGCCGGCGGCGAAATCGAACTGGACGGCTTTATCAAGGGCGTGATCGTACCGAACTGAGGAGCGTTGACATGGACATCACGTGGGATTACACGAACCAACGCGAGTATGTCAGGCGGATCAGCGAAGGGATGCCGCCGGTGATCATCAGTGCGGTGGTGACGGGCGGGCATCAGAAGAGCGAGAATCCGGCGATGCCGGTGACGGCCGAGGAGCAGGCCGACGCAGCGGCCGAGGTCTTTGCCGCCGGCGCGACCATTATTCACATCCATGCACGGCAGGCGGAAGACCCGACACAGGCATCGCACGAGGCGGACCGATATCGCGAAATCAACGAAATGATGCGCGCCAAGGCGCCGCAGATTCTAGTTGACAATTCGCAAGGGATCGCAGATCTGACGACCGAGGGCAGCGACTTCGTAGGCACCGCCCACCATTACAAATCTGCGCCGATCGAGGCCGGTCCGGATATCATGGCCTTCAATCCCGGTCCGATGACCTTTCGCGGCGGCGCGGCCTACACCGGCGGCGGCAGCGGACCGAGCAAAGTCACGCTCGCCACCTTTGACGACTCGGAGCGCACGGCGCACCGTCTACGGGAACGGGGAATCAAGCCGCAGGTGTTCCTCTACCACCCCGGTCATCTCGACATTCTGGACTATCTGATCCAGCGCGACGCTTTGGATAGACCCTATTTCCTGCAACTGGTCTTTGGGCAGCAGAGCGGTATCAACACGAGCATGGACAGCTTCCTCTACATGGTTCGCAACCTGCCCGAGGACTCGCTTTTCCAGACGTGCGCGCTGGGCCTGGAAGAGATTCAGGTGAATGTGATGGCGATGCTGCTGGGCGGACATGTACGCACCGGGCTGGAGGACTGTATCCATTACCAACGCGGTGAGCTGGCGAAGAGCAACGCGCAGATGGTGGAGCGGATAGCGCGCATCGCCAATGACCTGGGGCGGGGTGTCGCTACGATCGACGAGACGCGGCGGATGTTGGGAATCGACAGGTAGGAAGGTGAAAGAGTCGGGATTTATACGCTTGACTGCACAAGATTTTGGCTGCCCTAATGAAGCTCTAACGTTAGTGTGAGTGTTTAGAGTGGGGATAATCTATTTCTGTTTATGTGTATTACTTTTAAGTGTAGTAGAATATATTGGTGGGGAGGGGGGAGACATATAGATGGAGGTATAACATGATAACAGGGATAGAACAGCGTGAGTGGGATAAGATGACGACGGAAGAGCGTAAGCGTGAGCTAGAGGCACGAGGGTACGTTGATAAGCTAGTAATTCAAACGGAAATCGGTGAGGATTGGTGGGACAGGTTCCGTGAAAGGCTTTCCATCCGGTCCAAGGAGTCTTTGGGGGTCGATGTTCCGGAATTTTTTCTTGAACAACTCCCATTCTACGTATTCTCTGCAATCCAACAGAATTCTACTGACAAGATGACGCGGGACCTCGACAGCACACTCAGGACAAATGGCGCGATTGTCAGAACCATCAACTGGCCCGATGTATGCGTCGATCTTGCACTCCTTGCATACAAGGCTAAAGAGTAGGTGTTCCCTCATCATGTGGCTCCTTGTTGGGCAAGTGGTTCGAGCCACAATGTAGCATGTTGGGCGTGGGTTGTCCAGTGGGACAGGTGTGAGCTAAAGGGGGCACGCGGGGCTTACCTTGTCTCGCACTGCCTTGCCCCTCGTACAAAGCAGTCTAGCGCATCTTGCCAGATTTGTCAAGTTGGCGTGGGCTGCCGCTGGCTTGTCGGGCAGTGCTGTTTATGTAGTTAGAGTGGAATATCCCAGTAGTCTTCAACAAGCTGTGCCCCATTATCGCCATGTAAAATGATGCCCTTCGCGCACAGGTGATCGAGCACACCCCATACTACCTGATACCTAAACTCTTCACGCCCGTAGATTGGCTCCCCTTTTTCCGGGAGTAGCAAATCCAACTCTTTGGCGATTTGGCTTGGGTGCATCCCCTTCTCGCCCTTAGCCTCATATTCTGTCAGCAGATCAATTACCGCCTCTTCCATCTCCATAAACGCCCGTCGAGCCTTTACCATACGTTCATGCTTGGTCATTCCCCCCCCTTTACCTTGCTGTCATAACCTCGGGACCCAACATCCCGAAGTTATGACAAGCGGTTAGGCCCCCAATTCTACATCACCTCACCCTAAATCGCTCATTTGCCTTGTAAGGAAACGTCATGTGTATAAACAGCCCGCCCATGAGGGAGATTTGAACTCTGTCTGCTTCAAGCAGGTTGGTTACAAAGTCGTTGTCTTTTTCCAGTCTTTCGACTTCCGCTTCTGTGAGTTCGCTAGAGATGTCTCGTATGCGTTGCCTGATTATTGCGTTTGGCTCGGTTTGCATTCCTGGGCAGAATCGAGGCAAAGGTTTGGGTTGCGTGTCGATCTTCATACCAGGAGGGTATTGAATAGTGCGAGTCGCGTTGCATTTGTGGCAACGTTCTGTTTCTATTAGCCCGTTGGTGAATTCTTTTTTGTGGACTACTGCCCATTCGTGATTTTGGTTACTCATTTGCTTGCCCTTCCCTCTCCTCCTCTTTGTGTTTTTCTATCTGAATCTGAGCGTGCTCGTCCATGATTTCTTTCATCACTCACCCCAAGACAAAATCTAGTATAGGGTCTGTTATAACGTGGATATGAGCCATGTCGTATACAAGCCATTCAATGCCCATAATCGTCAGGGCATAAACACGAAACAGGATGTCAGCTTTCTCGCTCTTGCTCTTTCCCATCCACATTATCCCCCTCCTGTTCGGGTTCCCTAAGATCACTTCCACAGAACGAGCACAGTATCGCTTCTATCTTTACGATGTTGGCGCAGTAGGGACACCTTTTGCGCTTGCCCTCTCTTACCATTTCGTCATCCAGAGCATCTTGATCTTTCTTCAGGAAGAGCAAGATTAAGATAACGATAGGGCCAAAGAGAAACAATGCTGTCCCCACCCCGATAGTCCAACGCCCTTTTCTCTTCGCTATCCACCGCCCTACCACTAACCAAACTAATGCCAACAGCAACATCACAAACAGTTCGTCGCTAGACATAACGGTGCCCCCTTGCTGGGTAGGTGAAAGACGCCTGCCACAGCAGCCTTTAGACACCGTGAACCAACAAGGAGGCGCAACGCGCCTTCCCGCGTTTTACAACGGTGTCTAAAAGGCCCCGCTATCGGGGCCTCGCTACTGTGGCAGGTGCCAGATTATTCTATTCGGTGGTTACTGTCAAACCACCAATCAAAAAAGCCACCGTCATTTTGGCGGTGGCTTTGGCTTCCCCTTCTTGGCCTTTGGCTTTTTGCGGTGCTTGCTTGGCCTGAATGCGAGCACCTTGCGCGATATGCGGTCGAGAGCTTCTTTGTCTACTTTCTGCTTCTTTTCTGTCATAACCCCTCCTTAACTGGACAGGCCCCGCTCCTCACCACCATACTATACCTCCTAGTCTGCGGTCAACTCCTCATACGTGAGTCGTTTTGAGATCGCGTTCTTCGCGAGGTAGGTAAGCCTGTCGATGGTATGATCGAACTTCTTACTACAGTTCAGGCGAAACACGAATTCATTCACATACCTCCTCATGTTCTTGCGCGACCAATGGTGGTATACGTGACCTGCCCCCGACGTTTGTACCACCCGTTATGTTAGTCCGACAGGCACGGGGA
>WTGY01000134.1 GCA_011523365.1 Caldilineaceae bacterium | reverse complement strand
CCCCCGGACCGCCCCGTCAGCGGTATGCGCTGTGACGACCGCGCCCAGCCCGTATAGCGCCCGCTGCCAGCGCGCATGGACCGCCCCCGCAGAAGGACGCAACCCCGCCGCGCACAGATCATCCAGCGCCCGGCACAGAGCGACCAGCAGATCCTCTCTATCGATCTGCGCACAAACGGCACAAGAAGGGTCGCCGCCGTGGCCCATCAGCATCAAACTGGATGGAGGCAGCCCGCCCCCGCGAACGGACGGCAACTCCTCCTCCCGTTGATTGACATTGATGCCGATACCGAGAATGACGCAGCTGAGCTCCTGCTCCGCAAAGATGCTCTCCACCAGAATGCCCCCCAGCTTGACCGGCTCCCCGGCCTCCACCGCGATCACGTCGTTTGGCCACTTCAGACGAACGCGATTCGCCAGCTGCGGACAGCTCTCCCCGATCGCCCGCAGCACGGCCAGCCCCGCCAGCATCACCGCCGTTGACGGATGTTCCGGCAACAGTTCACCGCACAAAATATAACTGCCCAGCAGCCCGCGCCCAGGCACATCCTCCCAACCGCGATCCAGCCGCCCCCGCCCCGCCGTCTGATGGTCGGCGATGACCACCGCGCCCGCCGCCATGTCGCCCCGCTCGTCAAAAATCCCGCGCGCGATCGGCATCGTGCTCGGCGCCGAATGGTGGAACGCTATACTGTGCCCGACATGGCGGCGCGACCTTTCCCCGTCCAACGCGCTCAGCCTTGCTCGCGCACGCCCAATCCATCCCGGTGCAGCCCCCAACGCATGGCAGGCATCGCCCCTTCCCGGCCTGGCGCCGGAAAGATCTATGTCCGCTTGGCCCATTTTCCTTGTGATCTCCTGTTCTATCGTGTAAAATGTTTGCGCACTGTAGCAGTCAAAAGTGGTGAGTGCCGGGCATCCGCTCTTTGCCCGCTAACTGCCGCCTGCCGACCACGCTCAGACGCTATTCCTGCGCCGATCCCACCAGTGACGATAATGTATGCGCGCGTTGCCGTTGGTCTGGGGAGCGCCGGGTCTGTCGTATGCGATATAATATCCAGGGCGCTACCGCACGGCCCAGTCAGCGTAGTGTCCACTGACGGCTGCAAACCGGTTCACCCGGCGCCGGGAGCCCTGGTGCGAGTAGCCGCCATTCTAATTCTCGCAGGAACTGGGAAATGGTTCAAGTGCGCAGGAGCTGCGCACGCCGGCAGCGTTACCGCCGCCTGAAAGCGCCAAATGACACAAAAAACAGCAGCGGTTCAGCGCGAACTGCCCGAAAAAAATAGAGACAGCAACGGGCCGGATCGACCGCAAAGCTACTCCGCCGAGGCAGGCCCCGCCGCAACAACGCCCGTCGTCAACCGCTTCTGGGAGGTCGACAGCTGGCGCGGCGTGGCCATCATCACCATGGTCATCTTTCATCTGGTGTTCGACCTGCGCAACTTCGGTGGCATGCCGTTCGTTCTGCATGAGGGCTTCTGGTTCTATTTCCAGCGCTTCACCGCGACCTCATTTATCACCCTGGCAGGGGTCTCCATCGTCCTGAGCTACAATCGCGCCCTGTCCAGAACCGGGACGGCCGATGGTCTGGCCTGGAAAGTAGCCCGCCGCGGACTGCACATTCTCGGCATCGGACTCATACTCTCATTAGTCATGCGCGTGGCCGTTCTGCCCCCTATCGACTTTGGCGTGCTGCATCTGATCGGGACATCGATAATCTGCTCGATCCCTCTGTTGAACAAGCGCTGGCTGACGCTGACGGTGGCTGCCGTTCTCTATGCACTCAGCTATCTTCTGCAATACCTGAATGTGCAGGCGCCGCCCGGTGTCTCCTGGCTCGTTCCGCTCGGCATCGAACCGCCCGGCTACTACTATTCCGACTACTTTCCCTTCCCCCACTGGTTTGCCGTCTTCCTGATCGGCGTCTTCGTGGGCACAGTTTTCTATGAGGGTGGCGCACGAAAACTGCCGCTGCCCAACTTTGGAGGGATTTTCCCATTCCCTGTTCTGCAGTTTCTTGGCCGTCATTCGCTGGTCATTTATGTGATCCACCAGCCAATACTGATCGGTCTGCTGCTCCTGACAGGTACCATCTCGCTTTAGTGACCGGCAACTGCGCCTGGTCTGGACCTCGAATTCTGCCCTGGGTAGCGGGTAAGGTGCCAGGAACTTCTGCAAAACGAACAACGACAGGAAAGAGGAGTTTGTCTTGACTGACTCGACAATCGATCCCCGTATCACCGATCTGCGCAGCCGTAAGGACATGGCCAAACTCGGCGGCGGCCTCGAACGGATCGAAGCCCAGCACGCCAAGGGCCGCGCCACCGCACGCGAACGGCTCGAGCTTATGCTGGACAAGGGCAGCTTTCGCGAAGTCGACGCCCTCGTCCTGCACGACAGCCACGATTTCGGCCTCGACCAGCAGCGCATCCCCGGGGACGGCGTCGTCACCGGCTTCGGCACAATCGATGACCGCCTCGTCTACGTCTTTTCCCAGGATTTTACCGTCTTCGGCGGCAGCGTCAGCCGCCATCACGCCGCCAAAATCTGTAAAATCCTCGATATGTCCATGAAGAACGGCGCCCCCGTCATCGGCCTCAACGATTCCGGCGGCGCTCGTATCCAGGAAGGCGTCCTCAGCCTGGCCGGCTACGCCGACATCTTCTTCCGTAATGTCATGGCCTCCGGCGTTGTCCCCCAGGTCAGCGTAATCATGGGGCCCTGCGCCGGCGGAGCCGTCTACTCGCCCGCCATCACCGACTTCGTCATCATGGTCAAAGACACCAGCCACATGTTCGTCACCGGACCCGATGTGGTCAAAACGGTCACCCATGAAGAGGTCACCTTCGAAGAGCTCGGCGGCGCGTCCGTCCACGGCAGCAAGTCCGGCGTCGCCCACTTCACCGCCGACAACGAGGAGGACGCCCTCTTCATCGTGCAGCAGCTGATGAGCTATCTGCCCAACAACAACATGGAAGATCCACCCCTCGTGCCTTCCACCGACGATCTGCTGCGCCAGGACGAAGAGCTGGATTCGATCGTGCCCGACAACCCCAACCGTCCCTACGATATGAAAGAGATCATCCGCCGTATCGTCGACGACGGCCAGTTCCTCGAGGTCCACGAGCAGTGGGCCCGCAACGTGATGGTCTGCTTCGCCCGTCTCGGCGGTCGCACCATCGGCATCGTCGCCCAGCAGCCGGCCGTCCTCGCCGGCGTCCTCGATGTCGACGCCAGCCAGAAAGCCGCCCGCTTTGTCCGCTTCTGCGACTGCTTCAACATCCCGCTCGTCGTCCTCGAAGACGTGCCCGGCTTCATGCCCGGCCTCAACCAGGAGCACGGCGGCATCATTCGCCACGGCGCAAAACTCCTCTACGCCTTCTCCGAAGCCACCGTGCCCAAACTCACCGTTATCGTGCGTAAGGCCTACGGCGGCGCCTACTGCGTTATGAATCCCCGCCACATCGGCGCCGACCTGGTCCTCGCCTGGCCGTCCGCCGAGATCGCAGTCATGGGCCCGGAGGGCGCTGTCAATGTTATCTTCCGTCGCGAAATCGCCGCCGCCGAGGATCCCGTCGCCAAGCGAAACGACCTCGTCGCCGACTATCGCAGCCGTTTCGCCAACCCTTACATCGCCGCCGCCAACGGCTTCATCGACGACGTCATCGAACCGCACGAGTCCCGCCCGCGCCTGATCAACGCACTGGAAATGCTGCAGAACAAACGCGATCGGCTTCCCCCCAAAAAACACGGGAATATCCCCCTGTGAGTCCAACACCTGTGAATCCAACCTTTGAACCCAACGGCGAAAGAAAGACCGATCCCATTGCCGGCCGGATCGCTGCCCAGAATGAACTGCAAATCGCGTCTCGGCCACGCGCAGGCAGGATGCAGCAACTGCCCCAGATCGAGTTCGAGCTCTCCGCCGAACAGTTCGCGCTCATGGGTTTTCCTAAACTGCAACAGGGCCTTCCCCTCACAGCTGTGCTCGACGGCGGCGTCCTCCTGCCCGCACCCGGCCCGGACCCCTGGTACGCCGTGCAGAAGGAGCCGCTGACGCCCCGCTTCACCCAGATCGGCCCCGCCCTCTACGCCTTTGCCGGCCAGATCGTTGAGGCCGATATCCAATACGGCAGCAACCAGATGGCGGTCATCGTGGTCGATTGCGGCATCGTAACCCTGCGCGTGGCCTGCGCACCCAATGACGACGGCGTCCTTCCCGAAGGAACCTGGGAAACCCGCTATGCCGCCGGCTTCGCACCCGTGCAGGCAATCGTTGAAGAGAGTTTCAGTTCGCCCGTAGGACGCACCGTCGATCTCTCCATGTGGGGCTTTCGCCGTCTGCTCCTCTCGCCCAACGACAGCGCCTTCGGCACCTGGCATCAGAGCAGCGAGATCCCGCCGGCGCCTTTCACAAGCGACCGGCTTCTGATTCAGGCTCGAGTCCATCGACAGGGCATCTGATGCGCGCTCATGCTGATGACTCGCCTATGCTGCACGACGCAACACCGGACAATACCGCGGTCCGGCAGAGCAATCGCATCAAAACCGGTGATATAATTACCTTGTGCCAAAACGCGAATAGGCATTTTTGAGAGCGAATCTTCATCATCAATCCATGGCGTCCGCTGGCAGGGAATCTGCAGGCGAGGGAGGGCTCTTGCAGGACTCTAAACTGCCGGCAATCTATCTGCCCATAACCCAACAAAGACGGCGAGCTAACGTGCGCGCAGTCAAGCGCATAAGTCCCAGAAAGTATAGGTACCCAACCTGACCCGACATAAACCGTTCTGACCCGACATAGCCCGTTCTAACCCGACATGAACCGTCCATACACGACACTCTGCCCCTCAACCGCCAGGCGGTCGGCGTGAGTCTTGTGTCTGAGTGAGTCGTAGAGAACTTGCCAATGCCGGGAGTCGGCGCCAAAACCGAAAAAACTGATGCAAAACCGTAACGGCAAAAATGGGCCAGTAAAATTTTTTCGCCCGACTTGACCCGACATTATCCGACGTAACCCGACTTGACCCGACATGAACCGACCAGCTCGTCCCACCTTGTCAGAGTTCGTACAACTCTCGTACAACCCGCGCCGACAATGGTTACGAGACCCCCGGAGCCGGCTAAGCTCTAATCACAGCACATCACTTGAACTGCAGAAACTGCAGTCCAGACAACCCGAAAACGCTCGTAAACTCTTGTAAACTCTTGTAAACACTCGTAATCTCTCGTCCAACATACAGATGAGAAAGCCTGCGCAACACGATCAAGACAAACAGTCCACAATGAATGAAATGCTCACATTAACCCCTAAGGCATCTGCACCGAATCTGAAATCCGTCATTTCCTCCTATGCTGGACTGTTCCTGACTTCCACTATCAGCCTCAGGCGCGTCAGGAACGCGGTCCACCGGTTCTTGGATGAGGACGACACTCGTATCCGGTGGAGAAATGAGACCCAAGGCAACTCTCTTCGTCCCGAGCGCGCACTCTTCTTGAAATAGATCTGAGAAAGTAAGGATCGGCTCATGTTCAAAAAAGTTCTGGTTGCGAATCGAGGCGAAATCGCCGTACGCGTCTTGCGGGCCTGCGAAGAGCGCGGCATCGCCACCGCCACCGTCTTCTCCGATGTGGACCGGACCGCCCTCCACGTGCGTTACGCCGACGAGGCCTACCACATCGGCCCCGCCCCCAGCCGCGACAGCTACCTCCGCATCGACAAGATCATCGATGTGGCCCGCAAGGCCGGCGTCGATGCCATCCATCCCGGCTACGGCTTTCTGGCCGAAAACGCCGAATTCGCCGCCGCCTCCGCCGATGCCGGCATCACCTTTATCGGCCCGTCACCCGATGCCATCGCCAAGATGGGGGACAAACAGACCGCACGCGAAACCGTCGCCAAAAACAACGTCCCGCTTGTCCCGGGGTCGCGCAAGGGCCTGCGCGACGACGAGCTCAAGGCAACCGCCGTACAGATCGGGTTCCCCTTGATGATTAAGGCGACCGCGGGCGGCGGCGGCAAAGGCATGCGCGTCGTTCACGATCCCAATCAGTTCACCGGCGCGCTCCAGGCCGCGCGCCGCGAGGCAGTTGGTGCCTTCGGCAATGGCGAGGTCTACCTGGAAAAGTTCATCTCCAGTGCTCGCCATATCGAAGTGCAGATCCTCGCCGACAGTTACGGGAACACCATCCACCTCGGCGAACGCGAATGCTCAATCCAGCGGCGCCACCAGAAACTGATCGAAGAGGCGCCCAGTGTCGCTGTCGACGAAAACATGCGCCAGGACCTCGGACGCGTCGCCGTGGCCGCCGCCGAGTCGGTGAACTATGTCAATGCTGGTACGATTGAATTCCTCTTCGACCCTGATGAGGACAAATTCTACTTTCTCGAGATGAACACCCGCCTGCAGGTGGAGCATCCCGTTACCGAATTTGTGACCGGTGTCGATATAGTCAAAGAGCAGCTGACCATAGCCGCCGGCCGCCGCATGCGCTACCGGCCCGAAGACATCCGGCCAAAGGGATGGTCGATCGAGTGCCGCCTCACCGCCGAGGACCCCTTCAACAACTTCATGCCCAATAGCGGCGTCGTCACCTACCTCAAGGAGCCGACCGGGCCCGGCGTGCGCGTCGAAAGCGCACTCTACCGCGGCTACGAAGTCAGCCTCTTCTACGACCCGATGGTCGCCAAACTGATCGTTTGGGGCGAAAACAGGGCCGAAGCCATCCTGCGTATGCGCCGCGCCCTCAACGAATACCGCATCAGCGGAATCAAAACCTCGATCCCGTTCCACCAGGAGATTATGGACAGCACCGAGTTCATCTGGGGAACCTTCGATACCGGCTTCCTCGACCGCCGCCGCCTGGTGGCCAAAAACGAACCCGACCTCGAGCAGGCGCGTATCGCAGCCGTGGCCGCCGCGCTCGTTGCCCACGATGCCGGCCGCCGCGCCGTCAATATCGGCGGCGGCGAGGGCAACGGTGCCAGTCCCTGGAAGCAGGCCGGCCGCATGAGCACGATGGGAGGCCGGTGGTGAAATACTTTGCCAGTGTCGGCGACCATACCTTCGAAATCGAGATCAACGAGGACGAAGTCCTGGTCGACGGCGAGCCAATCACCGTCGACCTCCGCCAGAGCGGAGTCACCCAGCTGTACAGCCTCCTGCTCGACGACGCCAGCTTCGAAATGCTGGTCGAGGAGACCCCGCACAGCCACGACGTGACCCTCCGCGGCGAGCAGTTCCGCGTGCGCATCGAGGACGAACGCACGCGCCGCCTCAACGCAGCCCGCCAGGGGCCCGCACTGCCCCAGGGCGACCTCGCCGTCAGAGCGCCCATCCCAGGCATGATTGTGAAGATACTGGTACAGGACGGCGATGAGATCATCGAAGATCAACCGCTCATGATCCTCGAAGCCATGAAGATGGAAAACGAAATCCGCGCCGTCCGCTCGGGCGTAGTGCGCAAAGTGGAAGTCACCGCCGGCGAGAGCGTCGACCAGGACGCCGTACTCATCGTAATCGGATAGTCCCTTCGGAACAGAACCCCGTAAAGCGTCCCGTAGGGGCACCCCTTGTGGGTGCCGCCCTCTGCGGGTGCCCTTCGTTGGCTGCGATGGCGTCCAAATCTTCATACGTTTGCTTTGATTTCAACCCGATCCCCATTTGACAGGCCAATTGCATTGTGATACATTGAAGAAACCTGCACTGAATCGAAAACGATTTGTCAGGTCAATCTACATGTAGTAGAGTAACGAAGTTGTGGCACATTAACAGCTGAAGAGTGGCAAGATAAGCGAGTCCAGCAGACCTG
>WTGY01000111.1 GCA_011523365.1 Caldilineaceae bacterium | reverse complement strand
GCCTATTCGGCCCTCCCTTGTGCGGGGGCTCCGCCCCCGCAACGCCCCCCCCTACAACATGCCTCGCCGACCTGGTGTCGATATTCGTAACAGGTGCCTAATCGAAGGTGTCCAGCCCGACCACGTCCCGTCAGTCCCATCAGATCCCCGTAGGTGCCTGCCATGTGCCTGCCCTCGCACGCACAACTGGCGGACTCCACCGTACGGCCAGGCCTGGCGCCCGCATTGCTCTCTTCCAAAGACGGTAAACAACCCCAGCCGCCGCTGGCACTGATTCCCCGCCACACTGTTCCCACCCCAAATCCGGGTTGCACCCGGTTCACCCGCCGCTCCTCCACTCGATCCAAACTGTGCTAAGATAGGCTCTTCAACTGAACGCAATGCAATGAGGAGCAAGCACTCTTGAGCCATCCACTGCTGGACACAGAGGTCATGGAGCAAGCGCCTGGCGTCTACCTGAATGAGACCGGTGATGTCTTCGCACTCTTTGATGCACAGGTGCAGGATTCCGGTAACATTTCGTATGGCATTCAGGTCGGACAGCAGCGCTTCTTCGTCAAGACAGCGGGAGACCCTCACGATCCCCGCCCCTTTCTGCCCCACGAGGAGAGGGTAGCCCTGCTTCACAACGCAGTTCGCGTTCGGCGCAGCTGTTCTCACAACGCCTTACCCAGGCTCCACAACGTGATCGAGTCGGCGCACGGGCCGCTGCTTGTCTACGCCTGGGTCGAAGGCGAGCTTCTCCACGCCGGCAGTGCAACGCGCCAGGATCCTCAATCAGCCATGCAGCGCTTCCGCAGGCTGCCCCACCCGGAGATCATGCGAGCGCTGGACGTCATCTTCGACCTGCACTGTGAGCTTGCACAGGCAGGATGGATCGCGGTCGACTTCTATGACGGCTGTCTGATCTATGACTTTGCCTGCCACGAACTGCATGTCGTCGATCTGGACATGTATCGCGAATCGCCCTTTGTCAATGAGATGGGCCGTATGTTTGGCTCTTCCCGATACATGGCGCCCGAGGAGTTTGAGCGCGGCGCGTTAATCGATGCGCGAACGAACGTCTTCACAATGGGACGAACCGCAGCCAACCTGCTGTCGGACGGCACACTGGACCGTTCCGCCTTTCGCGGCAGCGACGCCCACCATGACATTGTTCTCAAGGCGTGCAGCGACGAGCCCAGAATGCGCTATGCGTCAGTTGGTGACTTCTACGCAGCCTGGGTAGAGGCAGGCAATGGGGAGCCCTGATTCAATTTGGTCTTGAAGAGTGAGTAAGGAGTGGTAGACCGAACGGTGCCGGTACGCTTGGCTGCCGGCAGTAAGACCCTGCCTAGCGCGACTGAATTTGCAAAGCGGAGAAAGGATCTGTTACCGCCCCCCAAAGCCGGTCATGGCGATCCCCTGAACGAAGTACCGCTGGGCCACGATGAATATCGCCACCATCGGCGTCAGCATCACCGTGCTTGCCGCGAAGACGACCTCCCAGTTCTTGGCGTAGGAGTCATTGTAGGCGCGTATGCCCAGGGCCAGCGGCCACTTGTCCATCGAGTTGATGTAGATCAGCGGGTTCATAAAGTCGTTGTAGTGCTGCAGCAGCGCAAACACCGCAACGGTTGCGATGACCGGTTTGGATAGTGGCAGCAGTATCTGAATCAGTACCCGGATGCGGTTGGCGCCGTCGATTTCAGCCGCGTCTTCCAGCTCCATCGGGATGCCGCGAAAGAACTGGCGCATCAGAAAGACATAGATCGCGCCGATGCCGCCCCAATAGGGAACGATCAGCGGCAGCCAGGTGTCGATCCATTTCAGGTTCTTGAAAATCAGGAAGCGGGGAACCAGGGTCACCACATCGGGCAGCATCATCGTTGCCAGCAGCAGGCCAAACCAGAAATTGCGCCCCGGCCAGCTGATCCGGGCAAACGAATACGCCACCAGCGCCGACGAAACAACCGTCCCCACAACTGCAAACAGAACGATGATCAGCGTATTGACGATGAATCTCGTCAGCGGTAATAACTGAAACGCCTTGACGTAGTTGTTCCAGTGGGGATCCTGCGGCAGCCACACGATCGGGTGCGCGAAGACTTCCGTCGAGACCTTCAGCGAGGACGAGATCATCCAGAAGGTGGGCACCAGAAATGTTACCACCAGAAAGGTCATAAAGAGTTGGAGCGCCGCCAGTCTCACAATCTCCCATGTGGATCGGGAGGATTCGCTGCGTCTGCTAAACGTGGCGCTGGCAGCCTGCATTTCGGCAGTGGACGACTGCCACTCGGTCGCCAAGGCCCCCGGCACCTGTCTGTCCGACCGCATCGTCAATCCCCCTCTTCGTAGTAGACCCAGCGGTTAGACAAGTAGAACTGGACCAGGGTAAATCCTACCACAATCACGAACAGCTCCCAGGCCAGGGCCGATGCGTAGCCCATGTTGAAGTATTGGAAGGCGTTGCGATAGATGTTCAGGACCACAAACAGGGTCGCGTCCTGGGGCCCGCCCTCGGTCATGATCATCGCCGGGACGAAAGTCTGAAACGAGTTGATGATTGCAATCACTGAATTGTAGAAGATCAAGGGCGTCATCAGAGGCAGAATGACGTAGCGCAGACGGCCAAACGCGCCGGCGCCATCCAGACTGGCGGCCTCTTTCAACGAGTCCGGGATGTTGCCCAACCCGGCGATGAAGATCACCATCTGGCGGCCGATCATCCAGAATGACATGAAGATGAATGCAGGTTTGGTCAGCCTTGGTTCAAAGAGCCACATGCGCGGCTCAAAACCGAACCAGCCCAGCGCCTCGTTGAGGATGCCGAACTCCGGGTGCAGCACGCGTTGCCAGACCACCGCGCTCGCAACCAGGGGCACGATGATCGGCATATAGAACCCAGCCCGGTAAAAGTCCCGGAAGCGAATTCTCTGGGTCAATGCCAGCGCCAGCGTAAATGAAATTGTCAGTTGGATGGGGACGGCGAAGATCGTGTAAAACGCGCTGTTGTAGAGGCTGAGATTGACCTTCGGGTCTCTAAACATCTTCGCCAGATTTGCGAAACCGACGAACGATGGCGGGCTCAGAAGATCCCATTCGACAAAGATCAGATAGACCGAGTAAAGCATCGGGAAAGCGATGAAGACCGAGAACCCGATGATAAACGGCGAGGCAAAAAGATAGCCTGCAATCCAGTCCCGCAGTTGGCGTTTCGAAACACGGCGCCTGCCCGCGGGCGCGGTCGTTACGGCCATGTAAGCTCCTCAAGGGGGTGGCACTGCAACTCGCCACCCCCTGTTCGGCAAAACTCTACTATCCCTGCCTCGCCCAGTGGGCATCGAGCAGGCCCTGCACGCCTTCATTGACTGCCGACATGACGTCCGCGGCCGTGGCGCTGTTGGCCAGCATCGGATCCCAGCCAACCGGCTTCGCAACCTCGCTCCAGATCTGTCCGCGAGAGACGCCGCCGATAACGTCCACCTCTGAACGCAGGAAGGCATTGCTGAATGCCGCCGCGTTGGAGACGCCGAAGCGCTCCTCAATCGTCGGGCCCCAGAAGTTCTCGACCAGGTCCGAGGTGTTGGGAATACGGCCGGTGATGGTCGAATAGATCTTCTGACCGTCCTCGCCGCCCATGTAGTGGACAAAATCCCAGGCCGCGTCCACCTGCTCGGACTTGGGCACGCAAACGCCCTCGGCCCAGCCGCGGTGGGGCCGGCTCTCATCCGCCATCTGCGGCATCAAGACCACGTCAAACTCGATCTCCTTGCCCTCTTCACGCAGTTCCGGGCTGTTCAACCGCGGGAAGAACCATGGCCCTTCATACTTCATGGCCGCGTTTCCGGTGTCGATCGTGTTGGTCCCACCTTCCAGGTCGGCCGGCGTCGGCGAAATGCCCAGGCTGTACATGAAGTCCTGCGCCACCATCTGCAAGATATCGATGATCTCGGGCTGGTCGAACATGGCCGTACGCGGATCCACCAACTCGTCGAACTCCTGAACGCCGGTGGCCCGGATCCAGTGAATGTCGCGGGCATAGCTGCCGTTGGCCTGATAGCCGTACATCTTGGAATCGCCGTCCGTGCTCGTCAGTTGCTCGGCGATGCTGACAAAATCGTCGAACGTCCAGTCGTCGGTCGGATAGGCGACGCCGGCTTCGTCAAAAGCATTCTTGGCGTAGAACATCACCATCACACCCGACTGGAGCGGAATCAGATAACGGCTCCCATCGCGACGCGTGCTGAACTCGATACTGTCCACGCCGTCCGGATACGGGCCGTCAAAGCCGTCCCGCTCAATGTAAGCGTCGATCGGGGCCAGCAGACCGGCATCGCTGAACGGTTGCCACTCCCATCCCTGGAAAGAGGCCACCTCAGGAATGACGCCACCCGCAAATGTGGTCTGCAACTTGGTGTAGTAGTCCACACCCGTACCGCTGATCGACGGCTTGACCGTTACGTTCGGGTACATCTCGCCGTAAGTGCTCGCCAGCTCCTCCCACGCGGGGATGTCGGAAGCGTCGCCCCAGGCGAAGAAGTCCAGTTCGATATCCTCGGCTGCCGGGGCCGCGCCGCCGCTTGCCCCTTCATCCGCGGGGGCGGGAGCCGGACACGCTGCCAGCAGCAATGTCGCGGACCCGATGCCGATTCCTTGCAGAAACGCGCGCCGGGAAACCTGGCGGCTCCTGCTCCGTTGAGCGATTGTCATTGTTCCCTCCTTAAAGGGGTGAGCTTCAGACCGGTATTCTGATTGTAAGCCGATGGAAGGCCCGAGGCGCGGCGGCAACTCGATGAAGATCGTGTCGCCAGCCCGGTTGGGCCGTTCGGCATAGGATACATCACTTGGTGGAATTCGTCACATTCATCCATGTGCAGTTACGTAACCGGCTGTGCGGCCGCATCTATTGGCCAACTACTAACCTCCTCTTAATTCGCGCCTATTGGCGAGCCTGTACGATGGCCTCTTGAGAGACATGCCTTGAGTTAGAGGAAATACACCCACGAGCCGCGCATGCCGAGATTTGTCCTGCGGCAGAGAGCGAACAGTAAGTCGGGCAGCTACGTGCTGAATGGTCAAAGCCGGTCATCGGAATTGGCTTCGGACGCGTCTTTCCGTTGCTTCAAGTGAGCCCGGCAGTGCCCCGGGCTTTCGCTCTTTCCGGACACTTCCCTTGGCGCGAAGTGCCGTTCTACATTGTTGGCCAGCTTGCCGCGGCTGCACTGGGAGCCGCGGTACTTCGACTCCTATTCGGAAACGTGTTCGCGCTGGGAGCAAACCTCCTGGCCGGCCCAATTCTGCAATCTCAGGTCTTGGAGGTATTGGTCACCGCCATCCTGATGTTTGTCAGCGTAGCGGTAGCCACCGACCGGTGAGCGAAGGGCTTGCCGGCAGGGCCTGCTATCGGTGGGGCAGTCGCGTTGAACGTACTCTGGGCAGGCCCGGTAGGCGGCGGGTCAATGAACCCCGCGCGGTCTTTCGGGCCGGTCCTGATCTCCGGCGTATAGACGGCCCACTGCATCTACTGGGTCGGTTCGATTATCGGGGCGGCTCTCGGCGCATATGCCTACGAATTTGTGCGTCGCACCCAACCCGGAGATGTCTGATACCTCCGGGGCGCCTGAGTGACTTACTGAGAGCTGGGAATGTGTGACGGGGTTAAGGGAGAGACTACATATCGATGCTCACCCGCCTTCTTGCCGACACGCCAACTTAAATGGTCACGGTACATCCTGGTACGGACCGCGGTTTCCGGGAGGCAGCAATGCCGCGATTTGAGTCATGGCTTCTTTGGCGAGAGCGTCAAAGTGTCTCCGTCTCTGCCGTCTGGGGAGGTCTTCAGGGATGGAGAGAGGCCCAAACGGTCTGCCAACCCGTATTCTTACATGGGTCCTGCGCAACTTACGCAGATTGACCAGAATCTTTTCGGTCCCAAGCACGGCTACCGGCAAAAGACGAGACTGCGCCTGCGTAGCCAGCAAACCAATGCCGGACTGGGCGTGAATCAGATTCGCGCTGTGACGCGCCGTGTGACCGGCGATCTGCTCGATCCGTTCTCCCCTCTCTCGCGCCCCAGCCAAGGCCGGATCGATTCCCCCTTCAGGAAAGACGCCGACTGTCCGGCCTTCCTTCAGTGCCACCAGCGCCGCGCGCATCGCCTTGCGGTCCACCTGCCCTCGCCAGATCGGAATCAGATTGAACGCCCGGCTGAGAAAACGGAAAAAACAAACACGTTCGGTCTCAACGGCAAGCAGGAAAACAATTCGGACCGGCAGATAGATCATGAGCAACGGGCCGTCGAACCAACTGAAATGATTGGAAACGAGAATCAAGCCCTCGCTGCGCGGGAAATGCTCCAACCCAGTGACGGATACAGATACAAAAATGCTGCTGATCAACCGGCCCAGGAACACGAGGACAGACTGGAGGATTCCTTGTAGAGCGGCGAACATGGCACCTTTCTCCTGAACGTCACGCCGGTATCGGCGCCTGCGCAGCGATCAGTCCGCTGTCGCGAAGTTCCTGCCACATCGCCGCAGGCGCCTTCACATCCCAGATCGCCCGGTTGTCGTCCGCCTCTGCCGCCGTCGCCGAACCAATCACGAGTGAGGCGATGGCCGGATGACCCCCCGCGAAGTGCAGGGCAGCAACGTGCAAAGGCACGCCATGCCGCGTTGTAATCTCCTGGAGACGCCCCGCCTTTGTCAGAATCTCTTCCGGCGCATCTTCGTAATTGTACTTTGCCCCTGAAACCGGCCCAGTCGCCAGAATACCGCTGTTGTAAACACCCCCCAGGAAGATGCTGACGTCATTCTCAGTACACCAGTCCAGGAAATCCAGCGATGTTTGCTCCAGAAGCGTATAGCGCCCTGCCAGCAGGAAGCAGTTGACGTCGATGTTCTTGGCGAACTCCCACTCCATCTCCCATTGGTTCATGCCGGCTCCCACCGCGCCGATTAACCCTTGCGCACGCAGGTCGACCAGCGCAGGAAACGCCTCGTCCAACGCCTGCCGGTAGTGGACCTCCTCGTTCTCAAAATCGGGATCGTGTACCAGCAGAATGTCAACCCGGTCCATCCCCAACCGCTCAAGGCTGTCCTCAAGGCTCTTCATCACGCCGTCACGCGTGTAGTCGAAATAAATCGATCCATCGGCACGCACGATGCGGCCCACTTTGGTCTGAATGATTACCTCGTCGCGCGCAACGCCTTGCAGCGCCGCGCCCAGCCGCCGCTCCGCCTCTCCCGTACCGTACAGGGGAGCGGTATCGAAGAAGCGAATACCGTTCTCATAGGATCGCCGTACCGTCTCAATGGCTTCATCATCATCGAGAGGTTCGTAAAGATTGCCAATTGGAGCCGTGCCCATGCCTAACCGCGTTACCCGGAGTTCGGTATTGCCGACCTGGGCGTTCTGAATGGTGTTCGCTGTCATCTCTTTTCTCCGTCTGGCGGCGAATCTCCACGAAGGTTCGCACGCGATGTATGCTATTTGGTTGGCTGCGGCCTGGGCCGCGTGCCGGAGGCCCCGTCCCACTGCTCCTGCTCAGGCAATCCGAGCGCCGCGAGTTGCCAAAGGGAGCGGACTCGATTCATGCGCACGGGCACTCTTGCCCGAAGTACCCTTGACGCGAGCAGTGCCGCAGGAATTGTACAACAACCGTGTTTGTTACGCCACAGACTTTCGTTCAACCGCATTGGCACGTGCAATCAAAGACCCAAAGGGCTACGACTAAGCCATAGCCCTTCCGCGCCCTCCACCGCCGCACGCCAAGCGCAAACTCTAATCACTAAAAACTAAAAACTGACTACTAAAAACTGCAGTTCTGGGCGGTCGGGCCTA
>WTGY01000127.1 GCA_011523365.1 Caldilineaceae bacterium | reverse complement strand
TAGTTCGTATACGGCTCGATATCGACGTAGGTGCTCCAGCCCACCTGCTCGTCGCCCCCGACACCGTCGAGGAGGTACGCAGCGTGGTCAGGTCAGTCGCCGCCGCGCACGCGGGCACGCCCTTCCACCGCATGGCGATTCTGTACTGGCGACGAGAGCCGTATGCCGCGCTCATCGCCGAACAGCTCGCCGCCGCCGGCATTCCCATCGCCGGCCCGTCAACCGAAAATCTGGCCGCGACCCCGGTCGGACGCATGCTCAAAGGCATCGTCGATCTCGCCGGCAGCGACCTGCCCAGGGAGGCGGTGATGCGCTGGCTCACCTCCTGTCCGGTCAAGCCATCCTCGGCCGGATTCAGCCCCTCGCGTTGGGACGCGATCTCGCGTGAAGCCGGCGTCGTTGTCGGCCTCGAGCAGTGGCGCGACCGCTTGGCGAACTACGCCGCGGCACAGCAACGCAAAGCTACAAACCAGGACGAAGAGCTATCCGCAGGCGGCGAAAAAGAGTCGGCACAGTCAGCTGCAGAAGCGTGGACGTTGCGCAGCTTTATGCTCAGTCTGCACGATACGCTCAACCACCCACAGGACAGCAGGACCTGGGCGGCATTCGTCAGCTGGGCCGGAGAAATCATCGACCGGTACCTTGACGAAGCGTCGCTCCCAACCGTCGAGCAAGAAAACCTTGACACCCTCACCGCGGCGCTCCAGGATCTGGCGAATCTCGACGAGGTGGAGGAAGGCGCTGATCTCGATGCCTTTCGGGCTGCCCTCGACGAGACGCTAAACCGGCCCGCCGCCAGAGCCGGCGCCTTGGGAGAAGGTCTCCTGGTCGGTCCTGTCCGCATCGCGGTCGGCCTGCGTTTCGACAAGGTATACCTCGTCGGCATGGTCGAGGGCCTGGTCCCTGCGCAACCCCCTGACGACCCCCTGTTGCCCCAGTCGGAACGCGAGAAGACGGGTCTCCTTTTCCACTCCACCGCCGCCGAACGCTACGACTACCTCGCCGCCGCCGCGGCCGGACGCACCCGCGTGCTCACCTTCGCCCGCGGCAACAACATCGCCATGCGCGAGCAACATCCGTCCCGCTGGTTCCTCGAAGAGGCCGCTCGCCTGTACGGCTCGCCCGTCTACCCCTCCATGCTCTCAAATCCCCGTGAACTCGCCCAACTCCGGGAACAATCCTGGTTTGAAGAGGTGGTATCGGCCCAACACGGCATCAACACCCTGTCAGCGACGCAGCCCGCAGATATCCACGACTACGATCTGCACCAGCTTTCCCAGTGGCGGCAAGCCGGCAACGCAATCGACGCCCACTATCTCGCCCAATCGGAAGCCGTCCTGTCTCGCGCCCTGGCGATGCAGCGGGCCAGAAACGCGCAGCCGTTGACGAGTTGGGACGGAGACCTCTCGTCGGCCATCTCGCCATCAGGACGCATCGGGCTTTCCAACCGCGATTTCTTCTCGCCGACGCGGTTGCAAACCTGGGCAACCTGCCCATTCCGCTACTTCCTCTCCAACGTGCTCGGCATCGCCGCACCCGAGCAACCGGAGGAGCTGGCCACCATATCGGCCCTGGAGCGGGGGTCGCTCCTGCATGCGATCCTGGAACGCTTCATTCGAGAGGCGCAGGAGCAGGGCGCCATTCCGCCCGACCAACCCTGGACCGACGACCACCGCCGTCAGCTCTTCAAGATTGCCGAAGAGGAGTTCCAGAAGGCCGAGCAGCGCGGCGTCACCGGCAAACCTCTCCTCTGGGAAATAGTCCGCGACCAGACGATCAGCGACCTGGAAAGATTCCTCAAAGAAGACGCCAAACTTCGCAAGAAGCACGGCGTCTCACCCCGTGCCGTCGAAAGCTCTTTCGGTTTTGCCGGGAGTGAAGATGAATCGCCGTTGCAATCCGTCGAGTGGTCGAGCGCCCGTACCGGCACGCTCCGCTTTCGAGGCTTTATCGACCGCATCGACCTCTCACCCTCCGGCGACACCGCCCTCGTTCTCGACTACAAGTCTGGCGGTACCAGCAGTTACGCAAACATGAACAAAGACCCCCTCCAGCGCGGCAAACTCCTGCAGCTCCCCGTGTACGGTCTCGCCGCCCGGCAGCTTCTGGGTGCTGGGATCAACATTAAGGTCGCCTACTGGTTTGTGACCGAGAAGGGGAAATTCGTGACCCGCCCGCCCACACCGAAAACGCTCGAAGAGATGCTTGACGACTTTAGCGATGTCGTCGGCACCATCACCGACGGCATCGGCGCCGGCCTCTTCCCAGCCAATCCGGGCAACGATGGCAGCAACTGCCGCTATTGCGAATTCAAGCATCTCTGCCCTACCCGCCGCGAGTGGCACTGGCGCCGTAAGCGCGAAGATCGACGCCTGTCCGCCTACGTGGCCATGGCCGGCGAGGGAGCAAGCTGATGAATTCCCTTTCCGACCAGCCGGCACGCAACGCAATCCTCGAACGCCTCGACCAGAACATGGTCGTCGAAGCCGGCGCCGGCACCGGCAAGACTCGCAGCCTCGTCGACCGCGTCGTCGCCCTCATCAAGACCGGCCGCGCGCAGCTGGGCGGCATCGCCGCCATCACATTCACCGAAGCAGCCGCCGCCGAACTCCGCACCCGCATCGCCGAGAGCCTCGAACTGGCCGCTGATGACGAAAGCTTGCCCCAGGACCAGCGGGAACGCTGCCTGCACGCCGTGTCAGAGCTGGACCAGGCCGCTATCCAGACGCTGCACAGCTTCGCCGGCCGGCTCCTGGGTGAGCGTCCACTTGCCGTCGGCCTGCCGCCGGGGTTCAACATCCGCGACGAGATCGCGGCCGAAATCGCCTTCGAAGACCGCTGGTCAGCCTGGCTGGATACAACCCTCGAGGACCCGGAGGCACAGGATGCCCTGCGCCCCGCCTTGGCAGCAGGCATGACCCTCGACCACATGCGCAAGATCGCAGTCAGTTTTCATACAAATCACGACCTGCTCGCCGGCGCCTCCCTTGACGAGCCCGCAACACAGTTCGACGACGGCGAGCAGGCGTCGGAGCTGACCCCTGTGCTCAAGCTGCTGCAGCGCTTTACGCTCGATTACGCCCGCGAACGGCGGGCCGCCGGCCAGGTCGAGTTTCTCGACATGCTCGTCCTCGCACGCAATCTGCTCCGCGACAACCTCCCAGCCCGCGACCACTTTCGCGATCGTTTCACCCACATCCTCATCGACGAAATGCAGGACACCGACCCGCTACAGGCGGAGATCGCCATGTTCCTGGCCGAAGAGACAGACGATCGCACCAACCCCGACGACCGTCCCCGCGACTGGAGCAAAGTCCAGCCCATCGAAGGCAAGCTCTTCGTCGTCGGCGACCCCAAACAGTCGATCTACCGCTTCCGCCGCGCCGACATTCAGCAGGTCGAACAGATGCGGCAGGCGGTCCGCGGAGCCAGCGTCCTGCTCCAACAGAACTTCCGCTCCCAGCCTCCGGTCATCGACTGGGTCAACCACCTCTTCAACCTGTGGATGCAGGGTGAAGCGCAGGCCGCCTATGCGCCCCTCGTCGCCGCCCCGCAGACAGGCGAGTCGCCCCCCGTTCGTTTCATCGGTGGAGAAATCGAGGGGAATATGGGAGTCGTGCGCCGCCAGGAAGCCGAAGCAATCGCCCGCGCCATCCGCACGGCGATCGATGAGGGCTGGCAGGTCCGCTCGGAGGACGGTGACGGGGCGAAACACCGCGCAGACTATCAGGACATCTGCGTTCTGATGCCGCGTCGCACCGGCTTCGATGCACTTGAGATCGCGCTTGAGGACGCAGGCATCCCCTTCCGGCTCGAAAGTGCCTCCCTCATCTACAACACGCAGGAGATACGCGATCTGCTGAACTGCCTCATGGCCATAGACGACCCGACCCACCCGGTCGCGGTCGTGGCCGCGCTGCGCTCCCCTGCCTTCGCCTGCTCCGATACCGACCTGCTCACCTTCGTCCAAGCGGGCGGACAGTTCGACTACCTTGCCGAAGTGGGAGCCCCGCCCGGCCGCGTCGCCGGCGCGCTGGCGGTCCTGAAGCAATTCCACGAATGCCGCAGATGGATCGCCCCGGCCGCGCTCATCGAGCAGTTTGTGCGCGCCCGCCGGCTCCGAGAGCTGGCCCTTGACGAACGCCAGTGGCGTGGGCGCTGGACGCGCTACGGCTTCCTCATAGACCGCGCCCGCGCCTTCGCTGCAACCGGCGAAGGCTCCCTGCGCGCATTCCTTGCCTGGACCGACCGTCAGCGTGAAGAGCAGGCAAGAGCGCGCGAGACGGTCGTGCGCGAGTCCGACGCCGGCGCAGTCAGCGTGATGACCGTCCATGGCGCCAAAGGACTGGAATTCCCCATCGTCCTTCTCGCCGGATTGAACGCGACAAGAGGCCCCAATCCCGATCCCGTGCTGTTCGATCGCACAAGCGGCCGGATCGAAGTGAAAGGCGATCTGCAAACTCTCGGATACGAAGAGCTGGCCGAATTCGAGAAGGAGCGCGGGGAAGAGGAGCGCGTGCGGCTGTTCTACGTTGCCGCGACCCGTGCACGCGATCATCTCGTCGTCAGTCTTTACCGCAACAAGAGGGGAAGTGCCTCAGCCGCCGCCCGCATCGAAGAGTTCATGCAGGGGGCCGACCATCTTTGGCAGCGACTCGATCCCGCGGCGGTCGTCGCGCCAAGCGCCGCAGACGCCCCCGGCGCAACTGCAGCCGCCAGCGATGACGCACCCGCGGCGCGCCAGCACTGGCAACACCAGAGGCGCCAGCTCTTCGCCGCCCGCAGCCGCCCCATCTCAGCGGCCGCCACCCGTATCGCCCAAGAAAAGCAGGATGAAAAGCTGGAACAGGATGTCCCCGACGAACCCTGGCGCCGCGGTCGCGCCGGAACCAACATCGGCCGCGCGGTGCACGCCGTGCTCCAGGTTGTCGATCTGCACACGGGCAGCGACCTCGACCAAAACGTGTGGGCGCAGGCCGCCGCCGAGGGCGTGTCCGCGCAAGCTGACCAGATTTCCCGTCTCGTGCGCCGCGCGCTTCAAAGCCCTCTCGTCGAACGGGCGCTGGCATCCGGACGATGGTGGCGAGAGGCGCCCGTCGCCGGCCCTGTAGGCGAAGGCATCGTTGAAGGGTTCATCGACCTCCTTTTCCAGGAAGAGGACGGCTTCGTGATCGTTGATTTCAAGACCGATGCCGTCGGCTCTGAAGAAGAGGTCGAACAGGCGATGGCACGCTACCGTCTGCAGGGTGGGGCCTACGCGCTCGCATTGAGCAAGGCGGCCGGCGTCAAAGTGAAGGAGGTCTCCTTCCTTTTCCTCCAACCGAATCTCCAGAAATCCGTTGACAACCTCCCCCAGGCCCAGGATGAAGCCGAAAGGGCGGCGCTGGCCTTCCTCTCAGGTGCCTCGCCGGCCAATCTGTAGCCGGCAACTGGGCCGGCCGGTTTCAAGATACGGCAGGCCCTGCACGGCGGCAAAAAAATCGATCGAACAGTGACCTCCTGCAAACAATGCGCGGCTGCGAGACGGTAAGATTGCAACGCGGCGAGGACCAGCCCGAGCTGGCCGGCCCTCGTAGTAGATGGCTGATCTGTTTGCCGTGGGTTTGCTCTCGCCGAAGGCGGCGAACTGCCCCTTGAGGCTCCCTCAGTGCTCAGCCGCTGTCATTCCGACGACGGCAACTCCTGACATTCGATGTGTTCATTGCCGACTTTTGAGTCATACGCGCTGAAAATCAACCTCGAGTCAGGTGTTATGCCGGGAATGTCCCCAATCAGCGTTATCGTGTCGGCCCTGGGAGAAACGACAATTGACGCCTCCTCCAACCTTCTGAAGCCGTCCTCGATTCTTCTTGAGATATAGGCTTCCACTTTGCCGTCGATGGATGCAGCGGTACTGCTGTCTGCATCCCCTGAAAGGACAGTATGGGTGGCCGACATCTCGTAGTCCAGCCCAAATTGGCCGCTCTCCTGACCAGGGTCAACGTCAATCGACACTTCCCATCTGTACTCGTACTCGCCCTCGCCTACTCCTGTCCTGTCGAACACGAGCGTTTCCGGCACGTCTCGCAGTTGGAATATGACCGCAAGGGTTTCACCGGAAAGAGCCGTGCTAATGCCCTTAATGTCAACGTGGGCCGGCAGTTCGTCAGACACCTCGTCGGCTATAGTCTGGAGTGGCTTGATAAAGGCCTCACCCTTCTCGCAAGGGGCAGGATACAGCGCCGGATTCATGGGAATGTGACACGCCAGTTGGTCACCGCCCCTCAACACGTCTGATGTAACAAAAACGAGTCGCGAATCCGCAGTGATTCCGGGAATAGTTCCGAGCAGGGTAATCGTGTCAGCCTCGGCGGAAGCAATGTAGCTCGATTCCCCGAAAGTAACATAGCTTCTTGACCCAATTCTCCAAACGTTTGACTCTAGTCCGGATGAGACAAACGTTATGACGTTTTCCCCGCTTTCTGACAGGAAAGCAATATGATGAGCCGATAGCAGGTATTCGAAGCCTCCTCCAAAGCCGGTATTCCTGTCGTTGTCCACATCGATCTGTACCTCCCACCTGTACTCCATCATACCTTTCTGAATACCGGTTCTGTTGAAAGTCAGGCTCTCCGGAAGGTCTCGCAGATGGAATACCACTTTCAGTCTCTCGCCCGACAAGGATGTGTCGATACCGGTGATGTCGAAGTGGGCGGTGTCAGCGACGACAGGCACGTCGGACCTGGCAAGACTCCATACCTGCACATCCGCAACGTCGTCTGCCACGGAATCGCCCGGGGCGAAGGGTTCAACGGAACTGCACTGGGGGGAGTCATCATCCCAGAAAACCGGCGCAGAGCATCCGACCGAATCGGACCCGTACAAATAGTCGTAGACCCTGAAGGTAAGTCGCGACTTCGGCGTGGTTCCATGAACGGCCCCGCTGAGAGTAATTGTGTTGGCTTCCGCAGACTGTTCCAGCGTGGCGCTGCCGAAAAATAGACCTCTTATGTTGCCATCTGATGAGAGTTCCCACCCGGCACCCTCCGTTCCATTCTCGATCGACTGCGTGCGATCGGTCCCACCGTTGGAAGGGCGTGCGACATGGAAGGCCGTTAGCGCAAAGTCGTTCCCCTCAATGCCGGTCTCCTTGTCATCGTCCACGTCAACCAACACCTCCCACACATACTCCATCACCCCTTCGGGCACACCGGTCCGACTGAAAGTAAGCCTGTCCGGCACGTCTCGAAAATGAAAAATGACCGTCAATATGCCGTTACTCAAAAAAGTTTTGACTTCGGTAATGTCGATATGCGGCGGCAGCAAATGCGAAATATCGTCAACCGCGGTCTGACCGGGAAGGATGGAACCTGGGCCGGATTCGCAGTCGCCAATTGTCACACGCTCGCCGACAGCTTGAAAGCATCCTACCTGATCGGATTCACCCAGCGCATCAGTGCTTCTGAATGCAAGTCTCACTTCAGGCCTGAGCCTTGGTACGCCCCCGGTTATCGTGACCGTGTCCTCTTCGGCAGACAGCTCGACTTTGGCATCCAGGACCGGTTTCGGCCCGTCGATGCCCAGGGACCAGGTACTGGCCTTCAACTTGCCCCCGTTATCCTTCTCAGACACAACATGATAGGCCGATAGAAGGTATTCGAATCCTCCCATGAAGCCGGTTCCCGGGTCGTCGTCCAGATCAATCCACACCTCCCAACTGTACTCGATCGAACCTGGTGCAACGCCTGGTCTGTTGAATGTCAGGATCTGCGGGAAGTCTTTCAGGTGGAATGTCGCCGTCAGCATCAACCTCCCTGAGATGGCGGTGCTGACTTTGGCAATGTCCGTATAGGCGGCCAGATCGTCGGAAAGGTCGTCGGCGACGGTTTCGCCCGGTCTGAATATTTCGGCCGGAGCGCAGGTGCTGGGCGCACCGTCCGCGGTGGAGTCCTGTTGGGCAACCGCGATTCCGGGCGCAAGAACCACCAGAAATAGCAGTGGAAAGATGGTGGTAAAGCTCTTGGTCTTCATAGACAGATCTCCCGAGAAATAGATTGATCAGAAGCGCGGATGATACGGTCGCGATGAACAGATAGTGTACAGGAACTTCCTTTACTGTTTTTCGTAGTGTTCGATTTTCTGATCAGCTATTCAATATCAGCCACGAAAGTAAGTACCAGGAGATGCCAGGTGATTTCGAATGCCGGGCACTGTCCTCTTTTCAGTTTCGCTCCTTGGCGAGTTGGAAGTGGATAGGGCACGTTTTTGGTACCTTCTTCGAATCAGTTTGCACGCATTCCGCAGCCTCCGTCTCAATAGAGCGTATCATATTCGGGACTATAAGTTCCCGAAAACAGTACATTGGTTAGGATTCTCTCACAATAGGCGCGGGCCGCTAAACAACCAGGATCGTAGCGTACGTCCCAAAATGAGGGTGAGTTGATAAATCCCTATCTGACTTAAGACCCTTTTGGCGTCGTCGATGCCAACCATGTCTCCGGTTAAAGTATAACCGACTGGGAAATCATGACGAATGGCCCTCCTCTGTCAAGAAAACGAGCAACTGTTGTCCACGTTCAGGAGTGTCGCAAAGTACGCCAAAAGTGCTATTGGGACAGATTCTACTTGCCAACTGTCACACTATAAAGATATATCTTGCAAGCATTTCGAAACGATTGTGCCACTGCACAGTACAATTTGACTCAACTCGACTGGCTCTCGTCCAAGGTTTTTCTCGTATGGGGCGGAGATTTTGCAAGGAGTGTCCTGCCAGAATTCCATTCTTATTGACGCCAACCGCGAGCGGGACAGAAAAGCAGCTGGACCCGGTAAGGCAGGAGTGTGTGGTCTGCACCCGCTTTCGGGCTCCCTGATGTTTCAGGGGCAAGCAGACGCCTGTACGGCAGGTCAAAAGGTATCGTCATGACTCGACAGCGGCGCATGGCAAGTCAAAACCCAGGCGTTGTGTTTCAGAGGCTACTGACGGCAGTTGTCGAAGCTCTGATTGGCCGCAGTTGGGAATTCAGGGAAGTCGGCCCTGATGAACTGCGCTACCCGGCGACGATATCTCTTTGGATACGGTGGTTCATTTGCGCTGTCTGCGTCTTCCAGCTGGTCTATCGACCAGTATTCAACGCCTCCAGGTATACGGGTTACATCCTGTGCTTCATTGTCTTGGTGGCGTTCAATGGCTACATTCACTACCGTCTTAAATCGGGCCGTAATGTGACATTGCACTGGATGCTGTTTATCAGTGCGACCGATATGATCCTGATTACAGTGGCAATGGGGATCGGCGGCGGATTCAGTCATTTCTTCTTCTACTTACTCTACTACCCTGCCCTGGCCTGGTTCGCGGTCTTCTTCAGTTCGTTCAGGCTAAGCTTCTCGTGGGTCACTTTGGTGGCTGTCCTCTACGCTACCGTGAGCCTGACCGTCGGGGGAGGACTCGACCTGGACGCCAGAGTCGATAAGGCGTTGATTGCCAGGATCGTCGTCATGTACGCAGTGGTGGCTTCGGTCAGTCTGGTCGCCAGGTCGGAGAGGATCAGAAGGCTGGAAGCGGTAGCGGGAGTTACAGCGGCAGCGGCTCGAGATGTTGCAAACCATCCATGACACGACCGCGCAATCGGCCTACACGCTGGGGCTGGGTCTTGAGGACGCAATCGAAAAGGCGGACAGCTCCAACCTCGAGCTGGTCGACAGACTGAATGCGATGTGGTCCCTGACCAGGTCGACCATGTGGGCCCTAAGGAACCCGATAGACGGCGGGCAGATATTCAGCGGAATCACGCTGAGTAAAGTCCTGGAAGCGCGCGCCGACACCTTCACTGTCATCGCCTCGATTCCCGCGAGTCTGGAGCTGCAAGGAGTCGGACCCCAACTGTCCACCATCAAGCGCAGTCAGTTGTTCACCATCGCCCACAATGCGCTCACCAATGCCTTTCGCCATCCAGACGCCGAGAATGTGACGATCTCCCTGGAGTTTAGGGAGGAAAACCTGCGGATGTCGGTGTCGGACGACGGGACCGGGCTTCCTGACGATTACGCCGTGCGCGGCCGCGGCTTCAGAAATATGAATGCTGACGCAGAGCGCATGGGCGGCGGCCTCCTTGTCGAGTCCAACCGCAACGGCACCACCGTAAGTTGCACTGTTCCCAATTAGCAGATCAACGGAGGCTGGCGTATGTCATCGGAAAGCAAAATCAAAGTGATGATAGTTGATGACCACGCCATCGTGCGCGAGGGAATCGCGGAAGTATTGGAGCAGTCTGGCGAGTTCGAGGTCGTGGGACAGGCCGGCGACGGCGAACAAGCGGTGGAGCTGGCGCAAGAGTTGAGGCCTGATGTGATCATCATGGACATCGTGATGCCGTTCAAGGACGGCATCGCAGCTTGCAGGGACATTACTGCAGTTCTGCCGGACACGCGGGTCCTCATGCTGACCGCGTCCAACAGGGACAGTGCCATCGTGCAGGCCGTAAATGCCGGAGCCACGGGGTACCTTCAGAAGTTCTCCGGCAAGGAGATGCTGCTGTCAACTCTGCGCGAGATCGCCGCCGGCGAATTTAGCCTGCAAGGTGAGGCGGCAAGGAGACTGGTCACCGGAATGGGTGGCGCTCCCGGTCCGGTCCCCTCCCGACGATCTGGACAGGTTGACGGTCCGCGAGCGCGATCTGCTCAGGATGTTTGCCCGGGGTATGTCGTACGCGGAGATAGCCGAAGTGCGGGGCAACAAGAATCCCAGGACCGTACGTAACGCGGTCTATGCCATACGGCGCAAACTGGGCGTGGGCAGCAGGCAGGAGATGGGCGTCTGGGCGGCGCGCAGCGGCCTGCTGGACGACGACGAACTGCTGTAAAGCAAAGCCGAACAAGGGCCCGTCTCTCCTGCACGGGCCAGTTGTTTTTGCAGGATCTGTGTGCCCTTAGGCGAAGGTACAACGTGGAAGCACAGGCAAAAGAGTCCGGTAACTGCAACTGTGTAAACACCGTCCTCCCGTACGTGCGGCCCTAATTTGCCTCTAGAATCTCCGCAACCGGCAGAGCAAATTCAGGCAAAAGGGGAGATTTAACGATATCGCCGCGGCCGTAGAGACCGGCTTCGGAGTAAGTGTCGCCGGACAGTGACAGAACTGTAACCGCCTCCTGCACTGGATCGACGATCCAGTACTCTTGAATGCCCGCCCGCGCGTATTCGAGCCGTTTCGTCACCAGGTCCCGCTCGCGGTCTTCAAGGCCCTGGCCGACGATTTCGATTGCCAGATCAGCCCCATCCCAGAACTTCTCTTGGCGCAGGATGTTGTTGCGATCGCGCAAAAAGACGACATCCGGTTGCCGGTACTTCTGATCCCACAAGCGTAACAGTAGACCGCCCGGCCGGACCGCACCTCCAATGTGCCGCGCAATACTGCTGAGAGCGAAGCACAGGAATACCATGATTCCCTGGTGCTTGTCGGTCGGCGCATCATGCACCTCTACAAAGCCATTGTCGAATTCGACGCGGCGGTTTGTCTCCAGCGCCAGATACTCCTGTTCACTCCATTCACCTTGATTTGGAAAGAGGGTTGCGATTCGCCAAACCGGTGTTTCAGTTTCTGGACCACGCATCGTTGTACGGTTCCGCTGTCCAATACCTGTGAAACGCGCAACGACTGGATTAACAGGCAGGTTTCTGATTCGAATTAGAACGAATGTGAAATGGATCTACCCTGAGACTTTCTTGATCACATCTGCCGCGGCGCTGTAAGGATCAATCTGCCGCCGCTGCAACCGTTCAACCAGTTCCCGGTGCCGGGATGGAGACAAAGCTCGCTCAAGCCGCGCCAGCAACTCAGCTTGGACCAGCGTCTGCAGCATATAGTCAAGACGCCTGCCTTCTCGCGCCGCCCGTTCACCACTCTCGTCCAGCCACGCCCTGTGCCGCTCAAGCGCATCCCGCAGCTGAGCCACGCCGCCCCCACTGACCGCGACCGTCTCCAAAACCGGAATCGACCATCCCTCCCCGGCGTCGCTTTCGGAAGCCGCCGCGCCTGTCTCCATGCGCTGCCCGTGATGCATGATTGTCTGGGCCGCTGCGCCCCCCGTCTCCAGCATCATCTCCAACGCCGCCACTGTGCGCGCTGCGCCTTTACGGTCCGCCTTGTTGACGGCGAAGATATCCGCGATCTCGAGCAAGCCCGCCTTGATCGCCTGCACCTCGTCGCCCAGGCCTGGCGCTTCAACCACCACCACCGTATCGGCAACGCTGGCGATTTCAATTTCCGCCTGGCCCGCGCCCACCGTTTCGACAAGAACGCAGTCAAACCCGGCCGCGTCCAGCAGCAGCATCGCTTCCGCGCTCGCCTTGGCGAGGCCGCCCGCCCCCCGCCGCGTCGCCATCGAGCGGATGAAGACCCCGGCGTCACCGCTGTGGCTCGTCATCCGCACGCGGTCCCCCAACAGCGCACCGCCGCTGAAGGGACTGGTCGGGTCCACCGCCAGCACACCGACCGTCATGCCGATCGCTCGGTAGCTCCCGACCAGCTCCGATACCAGCGTCGATTTGCCCGTGCCCGGCGCGCCGGTGATGCCGATCAAATGCGCCCTGCCCGTGTGCGCGAACACGGCCTGTACGATGCGGGCGGCATCTTCCGCGTCATCCTCCACGCGGCTGATGGCGCGCGCCAGCGCGAGCCGGTCTCCCCGGAGAAGACTGTCGATCAGTTGTTGAGTGGGAACGAGTTTGGGCATCGGCAACACCGGTTGCCTGTTTACAGAGGTTCGCGGCGAGTGAAACGTTCAGGCGCCGGCCATGGGTCGATGGCATCTGCAGCCCCGCCTGGCGCGTGTCCGCGGCTGCCTGAGCCGCTAGCCACCGGCCATGGCAGTTCTGATATAGGTGATGATCTCGGTTGAGGTCGTACCCGGCCCGAAGACTGCGTGCACGCCGGCCGCTTTGAGCTGCGCGGCATCCTCATCCGGAATGATACCGCCCAGCAGCACCAACACATCCTCCTGACCTTGGGCATGAAGCAGTTCGACCACCTTGGGGCAGAGCGTCATATGCGCACCGCTGAGGATCGACAGGCCGACGACATCCACGTCTTCCTGCAACGCCGCCTCCGCGATCATCTGCGGCGTCTGGCGAATGCCCGTGTAGATCACCTCGAATCCGGCATCGCGCAACGCCCTGGCTATCACCTTGGCCCCGCGGTCGTGGCCGTCCAGCCCCGGCTTGGCGATCAGAACGCGTATCTGACTTTGCTTCATCGAATCCCCATGCCGGTGGCCCGTCCGTTTCCCGTTGCAAGACAGGTGACACAGTCTGAGCGGTTCTCGTAAATCCCGTCGCAACTATGTTAAAATACGCCCTGCGCATCGCCAAAAGCAATGCCAGATACTCCAGAGAAAAGCGAACCGTGACCGGCGGCCGGATCCCGCACGCACCACTGCAGTTTCGGAGGCGCTATGCTCTACCCGAGAACTGAACGTCAGCAGCGTTTTATCGACGTTGCCAGCGGCTTAATCCCCGCGCTGCGCGAACGGGCTGCAAAGCATGACCGCGACGGATCCTTCCCACACGAGAACTTCGCCGACATCCGCCGCGTCGGTCTGCCGGCCCTGGTCGTTCCCCAGGCGTTCGGCGGCTGGGGCGCCAAGCTGCTTGAGTCGACCTTGACGATGGAGACGCTGGCGCAGGGGGACGGCAGCACCGCGCTCAGCTTTGTCATGCATGTACAGGTGATAGGCGGCGCCGTCGCAACCGTTGCAGGCGCCACAGCCGACGAAGACCGCAGCAACTGGCCCCAACCCCTCTTCGCCCAGATCTGCCGCGACGCCGTGGAACAGGGCGCGCTCATCAACTCCGTCGCCACCGAACCCAATCTGGGCAGCCCCAGTCGCGGCGGCCTGCCCGAAACCACCGCCGAACCGGTCCGGGAAAATGGCAAGGACGCCTGGCTTATCAACGGGCTCAAAACCTTCGCCAGCCTCAGCCCTGAGATGGACTACTTCATCATTCCCGCGGCGTTGCAGGACGGCAGCGGCCATGTCGCCCGCTTCGTCATCCCTGCCGGTCCTCACTTCGAGATTATCGAAACCTGGGACTCTTTCGGGATGCGCGCCACCGGCAGCCATGATCTCAAGATCGTCAACGCCCGCGTGACCGACGAGCAGATGATCGGGCGCGGCGCGGCCAGCCCCCGCACAACCGGCAAAGCGCCGGCCAACGCCTGGTTCATCTGCACCGTCGGCGCCGTCTACCTTGGTGTTGCCCAGGCCGCCCTCGACTTTGCAGCTGACTACGCCGCCAAACGCGTGCCCACCGCCCTCGGCAAACCGATCGCCGAACTGGAGAGCATCCAGCGCCGCCTCGGCCAGGCCGAACTGCTGCTGCTCCAGGCCAGAGCGCTCCTCTACAACACGGCCCGCGACTGGGATCAGTTCGAAACGCGGCGGGATGAGCTCACCCCTGCCGTGATCGCCACCAAGTTTACCGTCACCAACAACGCCATCGAGGCCGTCGACCACGCCGTGCGCGTGGTGGGCGGGGCGTCCATGTCCCGCAGCCTGCCGCTGGAGCGCTATCTGCGCGACGTCCGTCCCGGCCTCTTCCACCCCTTGAACGACGACCAGGCGCTGACCATCTTCGGACAGTACGCGCTGAAACGAATTTCGGCTATGGCCCGTAACCAGTGATCGGATAGCTGCCGCACCACAACAGTCATAAAGGAAACAGAACCGTCCTCTCTTGCCGCGGCAACAGAGGATACCTGCGCCAAAAGAGATCCAAACAAGGGAGACCTCAATATGAGCACTGAGTTGGACCCCCGACCAACTCGAAGTCCCGTTACCGAAAATGCACCACGCGTAGCTGGAAACACCAGTGCATCAACGGCATTGAGATATATGGGTCTCGGATTTCTACTCGGATTCCTGTTGAGCGCGATTTTTTCTGGCGTTCTGATGTGGCTTTTGCGTCGGCCCGCCCCACCTGCGATTGTGCTCCACCCACCGCCAACCCCGGCGCCAACACCGACTACACCACCCACAGCGACACCTGGACCGCTGTACGTCTTCGTCAGCGGCGGCGTGCACAACCCCGGCCTGGTCGAACTGCCGCCCGGCGCTCGCGTCGGTGATGCTCTGGCTAAAGCGGGGGGATTGGTGCCCGATGCCGACCCGGCGCTGGTGAATCAGGCCGAGATCATCTTCGACGGCGCCCAGATTCATGTTCCTCTGCCGCAGCCGCGGACCGGCACAGGAGCGTCATCGGCCCTGCCGTCTGTAAATCAGCCTCAGGCCGGCGTTTCGGGAGACGTTCCGCCAGCTGCCGCCTCCCCCTCAGGTCAAGGCAACGCGCCGGCCGGCGGACTGGTCAACATCAACACCGCCTCAGCCGACGAACTCACTGCCCTGCCGGGTATCGGCCCCGTCAAAGCTGCCGCCATCATCGCCAACCGCCCCTACGATTCTGTCGAAGAGTTGGAGCGGGTCTCAGGCATCGGCCCCAGCACCGTCCAGAAGCTAACACCCCTGGTTACAACGGACTGATGTAAATCCGCTTGACATCAGGACTTCTCGCGCGGGTTACGCTATGGCATCGCGCTAGTTTTGCCTGCCTCTCCGCAATACGGAAGACGCAAAAAGGCGCGTTCTCAACTTGAACGCATGTCAGCTTCAGGTTCCTGGTTCTCAGTGGTCTTCACGCCCGGCTGCAACGAGCCGTTCTTCACCATCTCCCACAGGATTGGCAGAGCGATGCCGGGCCGGAAAAGGGTAGCCGGTGGACTGATCAAGTGGGCGGCGTTGAAGAAGGCGAGGCAGACTTCCGGTCGATGGATGCGGTCCAGCACATGCTCGATATAACGGTGCATGAAGCGCTCGATGAGGCTGGCGTCCCCGGCATTCCCCCCAGCCCAGCGAAAGTCATCACTGGTGGCCAGCTGCCATGGCGTATTCAGCATCTTCGCCAGCTTCTTCTGAAAGGCCAGACCGGAACTCCCGCTTCGGGCGCCCTCAAGTCCCTCCCGCCTTCGGTTCCCTCTCGCCTCTAGGAAGTCGTCAAGGATTTCCGCCGAAAGCGCGCTCACCGTCATGCCCTGGGCATATACCGGGTTGAACGCGCAGACTGAGTCGCCCAGCGCGATCACGCCCTGCGGCCACCGTTTCAGTCTTTCGTAGTGGCGCCAGTGGTTCTCAGTACGCCGGTAGCCCCCGATGTTTGTGAGCGGTTGGGCCGCGCTGATCGCCTCCCAAACCTGCGGTCCAATCAGCCTGCGGGCGAACTCTTCAAAGCCGGTCTCGTCCGTCGGCGGATGGTCCCCGGCATAGCCGACGAGTGTCACGACCCAGCGCTTGCCTTCAACCGGCTGTACCACCGCGCCTCCCTTGATGTCGGGGAATCGCGTGGCGAGAAGCACCATCTTCCAATCCGCCCGCCAGTCTTCCGGGACACTGTACCAGCGCGTGGCATAGCCCACGTCCGCGTTTACAGTCGATTCCTCCGGCGCGGCGTAGCCGAATTCTTCCAGCCAGCGCGGCAGACGTGAAGAGCGGCCGCTGGCATCGACGACAAGATCGGCATGCAGCGTGACCGTTTCATCCCCCACGGTGCAGACCGCGCCGGTCACGCGGGTTCCGGTCGCCCCGGCTTCGCATTCCCGGCGGCCGTTTACGGGGGGCTGTGCGCGGCTGGTGCTTAGCCCCACCACACGGTGGCCGCTGCGGAACTGGATGTTGCCGCGGCGGCGCAGACGCTCGCGCACCTGGCTTTCCAGCAGGGCGCGGCTGACACTGTAACCGTGGAGATTCGAATCGAAGCGGGGTAACCAGCTGCCGCCTGCCAGGGCGGCCGTATCTTTCAGCCAGTTGAGCGGCTGAGCGCCTTGGGCCAGCAACTCCTCCTCCAGGCCCGGAAAACGCTCCCGCAGGACCTGCACGCCACGCAACAAAAGGACATGCACGTGACGGGATTGGGGCACGCCGGGCCGGCCGGCAGCTTGCGGCAAGCAATGTGTGTCTGCTGTGTGATCGGTGGGCCGTGACCGGGGAAGCCACGCCTCGTCCCGCTCTAGGACGGTGACCTGCTCGCAATGGTCGGCGAGCACGTTGGCAGCAAATAGTCCTGCCATGCCGCCGCCAACTACAATGGCAGTTTTCAACAGTCCCACCGATCGCCCGCCGGACAGCAAGTTCCGGCGGTCATCTGTCTCCACCGGGTACGATCCCGGCTTGTACCAGCGCTTCCATGATCTGTTGCGCCAGTTCGTCCGCGCTGTGCTGGTCCGTCTCCAGCACCATCTCCGGCTGCACCGGCTCCTCATAGGGGGCCGAGACGCCGGTGAAGTTCGGGATCTCGCCGCTCTCGGCTTGAGCGTACAGCCCCTTGGGATCCCGCTCCTTGCAGATTTCTACGTCGCACTTGACGAAGAGTTCCCAGAAACTGCCTTCCGGGGCCAGCGCCCGCGCCGCCTCCCGGTCCGCCGCATAGGGCGAAATAAACGTGCACAGCACGATATTGCCATGCTCAAACGCCAGTCTGGCCACCTCCGCCACCCGGCGAATATTCTCCGTGCGCGCCGCCGCGCCAAAACCCAGATCGCTGTTCAGACCATGTCGCACGTTGTCTCCGTCCAGCGAGAAAGTACGCACACCCAACGCAAACAACCTCTGTTCCAGCGCCTTCGCCACCGTCGACTTGCCCGAACCGGACAGCCCCGTGAACCAGAGCACTGCCGCCCCGTGACCGTTCTGCTCCTCCCGCATCGGCCGCGTGACCGCGACCGGCTCCCAGACCACGTTGGAGGAACGAGCCGTGCGCACAGCAGGCCTGTCTCTCTCTTCCTGTTTCTGCACCAGCTCACTCACGCGCCGCGCCCGGTCCCGGATCATGCCGGCCGCAACCGTGTTGTTGGTCTGTGGGTCGATGAGAATAAAGCTGCCTGTGGCGCGGTTGATCTGATACGAGTCGAAGAAAAGAGGCTCGGTAGTAACAATCTGCCCGCGGCCGATCTCGTTCAACTGCAGTGTTTGCGCATCTTCACGGTGCATCGTGTCCACGTTGATGCGGTAGTTCAACTCCTGGACCGAAGCCCGCACACGCCGCGTCGACTGCTGCAGCCAGTACCACTGTCCGCTGAAATTGCCTGCAACCGCCCCCTGAATCTTCATCGGCTCTTCGCTCATCCAGCACAGCGTCGCGTCGATCTGGTTCGACGAGTGGGGCAGGTTGCGCACCCGCACCAGCATATCCCCCCGGCTGATGTCGATCTCATCCTCAAGCGTGATCACAACGCCATCGCCGGCAACGGCCCGCTCGCAGCTCTCGTCGCCCCGCTGGATCCCGGCCACGCGGCTGCGAATCCCGGCCGGCAGCGTCACCACCTCCTCGCCCACCGCAATGCGGCCCGATACGATCTGCCCGGCGAAACCGCGGAAGTCCATGTCAGCCGCGCCGTTCGCCCTGATCACATACTGGATCGGCAGGCGAAAGTCCACGTTGTTGCGACCGGCCCCGATGTTGACCGTTTCCAGGTGGTGCAGCAGCGTCGCGCCGTGATACCAGGGCATATTTTCGCTCTGGCTGACGATGTTGTCGCCGTGCAGCGCGGAGATGGGAATATACACAACGTGGCGCACGTTCAGCTTGGCCGCGAACGCTCGGTATTCCGCGACAATCTCCTGGTAACGCGCCTCGCTGTATCCGACCAGATCCATCTTGTTGACGGCGACGACGATATGGGGGATCTGCAGAAGGGAGGCGATAAAGCTGTGTCGCTTCGACTGCGTCAGGACGCCTTTGCGGGCGTCAACCAGAATGATCGCCAGCTCCGCCGTGGACGCGCCGGTCACCATGTTGCGCGTGTACTGGATGTGCCCGGGCGTGTCCGCGATGATGAACTTGCGTCTGGGCGTCGCCGTGTAGCGGTAGGCGACGTCGATCGTGATGCCCTGCTCCCGCTCCGCCCGCAGCCCGTCGGTCAGCAGCGCCAGGTCCACCGAAGGGTCGCCGCGTGCCGCGCTCGCCTCCTCGACCGCTTCCAACTGGTCTTCGAATATCGCTTTGGAGTCGTATAACAACCGCCCTATCAATGTCGATTTGCCGTCATCGACGCTGCCGGCGGTGGAGAAGCGCAGTAAATCCATCTCAAATCCCAGTGTATCTCTATCAACTGCCAGTGGACAGTAACTTTGTCACCAATCGTTCACGAGTCTCTTCAGCTAAAAGTAGCCTAACCGCTTCCTGTCTTCCATCGCGGCCTCGCTGCGGCGATCGTCTGCACGGTCGCCCCGTTCGGTAATGCGCGCGGTCGCGACCTCCTCAATGATCTCCGCCAGGCTGCTCGCAGAGGAGCGAAACGCGCCCGTACACGTCATGTCGCCGATCGTACGGAAGCGCACCCTCTCACGACTGACCGCTTCCCCCGCCCACGGCTCAACGTAGGCCCCGACCGCCAGCAGGATCCCATCCCGGTCCACCACCTCCCGCTCGTGGGCGAAGTAAAGGCTGGGCAGGTCGATCGCCTGCTCGGCGATATACTGCCAGATGTCAAGCTCGGTCCAGTTGCTGATGGGGAAGACGCGGAAGTGTTCGTTGTTGAGTTTACGCCCGTTGAAAAGGTTCCACAGCTCCGGCCGCTGGTTCTTGGGGTCCCACTGGCCAAAGCCGTCGCGATGGGAAAAGAAGCGCTCTTTCGCGCGCGCCTTCTCCTCATCGCGGCGCGCGCCGCCCACGGCCGCATCAATGCGCAGTTCCGCCACCGCATCCAGCAGGGTAACCGTCTGCAACCGGTTGCGGCTGGGATCGCCGTCCGGCTCCTCCTGCACGCGTCCGGCGTCGATCGAATCCTGCACCGAACGCACCAGCAGGCGAACGCCCAGCTTTTTCACCAGTTCGTCGCGAAAGGCAAGCGTTTCAGGAAAATTGTGGCCGGTGTCGATGTGCAGCAGCGGAAAGGGAATTCGCCCCGGCGTAAAGGCCTTGCGCGCCAGATGCGCGCAGACGATCGAATCCTTGCCGCCGGAAAAGAGCAGACACGGCCGCTCGAACTGCGCCGCCACCTCCCGCAGCACGTAGACCGCCTCCGCCTCAAGTTGACGCAGATGCCCGGTCAGGGGCGCAGCGTAGCGCACCGGCCTGCTCACTTTCTCAACAGTCGGAAAGCTGTCCGCCTCTCGCCCTCCATCCTCTATGCGGTTGCGGAGTCCGGCGGTCTGCGGCGCCTCTGCTGCTTCAGCACCTGCTGGCAGGGTCGTTTCGTCCATGCCCTTCTCTCACCTTCAGCGCTTCGAGATCGGTGTTGGTGGGCGCCGTCCACGGGTCAGGCACTGCAGTTTACGCGCCGCTGACCACCGGAATTGGCTACCATCCTTCAAAGTCTCCATAGTACGATGCAACCGCGTTTTCAGCCAAACTTGAACACGCAGAGTGAGGCGTACGCCAGCCTGCTGAACCGCCTCTCCGGATTAGTACTCTCCCGCTCCCACAGTTACAATAGGGGGGCCTCATACCTTCGTGACGAATGCACTCAATTGCCATGATACCCGGTACTCCCATCACGACAGTTGTATAGGCACTCTCTCTTTCAAATGACAGCGCATTGAATTGACTGCGCCAGGGCGCATCTCAGGCCCACAGTTCAGATAACAGTTGGAGTTTCCTCAAGGAGGATCCATGAATTGGCAAGCCCGACATATGCGCCGTACCAGGCAGGTGAATGATGCAGGCAAGGAGAGGAGCGGGCCGCGCCTGACTCTCCTCGCCTTCCTCGTCCCCCTCCTTCTACTTGTCGCTGCATGCACCACCGATGCCGAAGGCAACATCGTTGCCCCGGTCGTCGCCCCAGCCCCCGCCGTCGGCACACAACCTGCCATGCACAGAGGCGTCCCGGTCGGCTTTACCGCAGAGGGATATCCCTTCCGCGGCGACCCCAACGCGCCCATCACCATCTACGAATACAGCGACTACGAATGTCCCTTCTGCGCCCGCCACGTGATCCAGACCGAACCGGCTCTCCTGGCCGGGTTCGCCGAAAACGGCATGGTGAAATTCGTCTTCCGTGATATGCCTCTCTCCTCGATACATCCCAACGCCCTGGCCGCGGCCATTGCCGCCCACTGTGTGGGGGAGCAGGATATCGTCCTCTTCTGGCAGATGCACGACAGGATCTTCCGCACCCAGAAAGAGTGGGCGCCTCGCGAAGAAGCGCTCTCCTTCTTCGCCGAACTAGCGCAGGAACTGGGCGCCGATCCCACCCAATACGGGTCCTGCATGGCCAACAATGGAACCCAGTTGACCAAGGTGAACGATAGCTTGGCCGAAGCCCAATCCTTCGGCTTCACCGGCACGCCCAGCTTCCGCTTCGTCTTTGAAGAAACCGGAGAGGCCTTCTCCTTCTCCGGCGCACAGCCATACGATATGTTCACCGAGTGGATCGGAACGATCGCGGCCGGCCGCGCGCCCCAGGGCGCGGCCCAGGCGCAGCAACAGCAACAGCAGCAGCAAGGCGGGGGCGGGCTGCCCTTTTGGGCGACCGCGGAAGGCCTGAAGCCCGACCCTGACCGCCCCGGCTTTACCTTGGCCGGCGACATGTACAAGGGCAGTAGCGACGCCCCGATCGTAATCGTCGAATTCAGCGATTTCCAATGCCCCTATTGCAGCCAGCACGCCTTGACAACGCAACCTATTCTCGATCAAGAGTTTGTCAGTCGGGGTGAAGTGATGTGGGTCTTCAAGCATTTCCCCATCGAGAACATTCATCCTTTTGCCATATCCGCCTCGGTCGCGGCCGAGTGCGCGGCCGAGCAAGAGGCCTTCTGGGAATTCCATCACCGCCTCTTCGTCGATATGGCTCAGTGGTCCCGTCCCGATAACACTAACTACTTTATGGAGTTGGCGGCCGAATACGAGCTGGATACCGAGGCGTTCGCCACCTGTATGGCGGGAGATGCGTCCGCGCTGGCCGTGCAGAGTGACATGCAGGACGGCGCGCCATTTGTACGCGGCACACCTACATTCGTCGTCCTTTCCGGCGGCGAGGGCCGGCTGATTCCCGGCGCCTTGCCCACCGACCAGTTCGTGGCCGCGCTCTCGCAGATGCTCGCCGAGCTTGCAGCCACGAACAACGACGGATAACTGTTCGCTCGCCCCAATTCCCCCATCCACCGCCGTTAGTTTCTGCTGACCCCTGGCCCCCGGTGTTCGGCGCCGGGGGTTGTTGCATATTTGGGCGGTCGGCCGCAAGCGGCCTCCCTTGTGCGGGGGGACACCCCCCGCAACGCCCCCCGCGAAGACACGCTTGGCCGCCAGTGTGCCGCGTCAGGCGCAGGTAGCCGCCTGCCCAAAAGGGTCTCGCAACAACCTGATTGGTGCCTGACCCGCCAACGCGCCGCCTTGGCGAAGTTCGTAACTTCAGGTGAGACCCACATGCGCAACCTCCGCTGCTGCCGAACGGGTGATCGCTCCAACACTTCCTGCCTGGTTCTGCAATTCATTGGCGGATCGTAGGCAAATCACCCATTAGCCGGGCGGAGGTTTCCGGTCCTCATTTCGCATTTTTCGTCGACGGCTCCAGGCCCGGGTCACTGACGAAAACCGGAAATCAGAAACCGGTCGACGCCCGCAGGCACGGACTCTCCAGCCACATCTCCAGTGTAACCGCCTGAAACTCTTTCCGAAACACATTGTCGGTTCCGGAGCATTTCATCCGCTGCCCACTACCCGGAAATCGGAGCAGGAAACGGGCCCGTCCTGGGCCGGTTGTCTTGTATCGCCAATCCGCGCTGTGATACAATTTCTAGAGACAGAATAGGAGCCGATGCGCGCGCATTTCGCTCACCGCAAGTCTATGTCGTCGAACACCGCGGGATTGGGGTGTTCGGCGGGTCTGACCTGTGGGGGACTGTAAACCTGCTGGTCAAGCAGGGGAACTAGGAGCCGATGCGCGTGCTTGCTTCTCTATTGGAACTGGTAGAGCCAGTAATGCGTTGATAGATTGCTCGCCTCAGTGCATTAGCTACAGGTGTCAGGAGCGCCATCTGCCCGGAAACGATTACCAGCGGCCCCCGCTCGTCCGCCGTTTCCCTCAAAACTGGGGCCGGCGGCTTTGGGCCGTGTCTGCTTGTCTGTTAAGTGCCTTTCTCTTCCTGTTGATAACGGGCCATGCCCCCGCGCCGGCTCACGCCGGGACCCAATCCGCTCTGACGCGTCAGTCCGCCACCGGGACCGCCCCCATCGACGTGATCGTCATTCTCGATGACTCCGGCAGCATGGCCACCTGCTGGCCCTGGCCGCAAGGCAAACCGCCCGCCGGTCCCCCTTGTGAGGACGCCACCCTTAACGCCCCCAGCGACCCGAACAAACTGCGCTACAGCGCCGCCCGCCTCCTGGTCCATCTGGCCGACAGCGAGGACCGCATCGCCGTGCTGCGTTTCGACAGTACCGCCGAAGGCGTCGGCGCCATGAGCCTGCTGCAGGAGGTCGGCAGCCCCGAAAACCGTAGCCGGCTGGCTGCCTCGCTTCAGCCCCCCGAAGAGTATACGCTGCGCGGCTATACACGCATGGACCTGGGGCTGCAGGAGGCGCTGCGACTGCTCGAACTTCACGGCGGTCCCGACCGCAGCCAGTACGTGCTGCTGCTGACCGACGGGGAGCCGACTGCCCCGTTACATGTCACAGGCCAGCGGTCGACCATCACCAATCTCATGGCGCAGATCGAGGACGCCGGCGCACTGCTCTACCCGGTGATCCTCTGCAATCCCGATGCCGGCTGCGCCGGCGACTTCCTCAAAACCAGCTCGCCGCTGGCGCGGGAGGCCAAAAGCTCACAGGACCTTCTGCTTATCTTCAGCGAGCTTTTCGCCGAGATGAAGTCGGACCGCTCGGTCGTCACCCACCGCAATGTACAGGGCAACCTGACTATCTCCATTCGCAATGCCCATGGCGCCGGCAGTATCGCCTTTGTCAGCCCGCAGTCCGCGATCACCGCTGTAGAACGCGACGGCGCGCCCATGCCCACACAGAGCCTGCTCGCCGACGGCAACATCGACCTCAACGTCGCTGTCGCACCGCTGGCTGCCGGTGATTGGGTCGCCAAAACGACCGACCTGAGCAGCTTCGCCGTCGTCCAGGCCGACAGCTATCCTGAGCTGCTCTTCCCCCCTCCAAGCGTGCCAGGCAATACAGCCTCAACGCGCTACTATCCTGCCGGCAAATCCCCTCTCGTCGTCTTTGCCGGCGCCGGGCCCGCTGCGGACGAACCGCTGATGCTCAATGGCAACCTGCCCATTCCCCTCCTGGGTCAGGACCCGCTCAGCGGCAGAACGGTCGCCGTCCAGCAGCTTTCAGGCGGCGTGGAAGAGGTCATAGTTCAGTTGGGAGAGGATAGAGAACCGCTGCAACTGCAGCGTACCTTCCGGCTTCATACCTCGGAGCATCTGCCCAAGGCGCAGGTCTTCTCCCCCTCTGCCAGCAAACCCGGAATCCTGCAGGACGGCAGCCTGCAGCTGCAGGTCGGGTTTGGCCCCAGCGTCCAGCTGGAGGACCTCCAAGCCGCCGTCTACGTCACCGACCTTGACGGCGGCGATATCGTTTACCGGAGACGGATCAACTGTGGTGAACGGGTCTGCTCCGATAACGGCTTTATGCCGCAGGACGGTCGTGACTACGAGGCGCTCTTCCTGGTGACCGCGGCGATCGATGGGGTCCGTTTCGGAGACTATGCACGCACGCTTCTGGAAGTGGAGCCGGCGATCTATGTGCGCGGCCTGCCGGCCGATATCGATTTGGCCAAAATGCCGCCCGAAGGATGGCCGCTCACGGTCCAGGCGAGTACGGTTGAAGAGATCGGGACGCTGGAAGCGTCGCTGGTCCTGCGCCGGTCCGATACAAGTGAAATCATGCGCGAGGCCTCCGTAAACCTTTCCGTGGAAGTGCCCGAAAACGGCGTCCAGACAGCCCTCCTGCACGTCGACGGCCTCGACCTGCTGCGCCCCGGCCAGTACGAAGGCCAGCTCAATCTGTCGGCCTTCAGCCCCGCCGGTCTGCCCATGGAGGTCCAGGTGCGTCCCGCCCCTTCGCTGGCTGTGCTCCTGAACATTCCCCGCTCCCAGGCGCGCATCCAGGTGCAGGAGGCCGACTTCGGCGCGCTGCTCTACGATACCTCACCGAACTTCCGGCTGGACGAGCAGATCCTGCTCCCGGTCGCCTACAGCGGGGACACCCCCTTTCGCTTGACCGTTGAACTGGCCGAAAGCAGTTGCAGCGGCCTCACCGCCACCGCCGGTGACCTGCAACCCATCGAGGCCGCGGGCGACGGCTCGACTGATTCCGCGGGCTCGGATGGTTTGCAACCGGCGAACTGGGCGCTGCCAGTGCGTCTGCAAAGCGAAGGGCCCATGTCCGCCGGCAGCTGTCACGGTCTCCTTACTCTGGCCGGTCCCAGCCAGGATTTCGATGTCCTTTCCGCTCACTCCCCCTCCGGCGCGGATCCCTCCTCGGCGGCGACTGTGCCTTTCCGTATCCAGATTCGTGATGTGGAGTGGGGTGTCGCCGGCGCGCTCGATTTTGGCGATCTGGGACGGCCCGGCGAAAAGGCGACGGAGACGCTCTACCTGCGCTTCAACGGCAAAACGCCTTTTGTACTCGAAATCGTTGGGATTACCGCGTCGGGAGAGACCGGCAGCGGCGTGATGAAACTGGATGAACTCTTCCTTGAAGCCCCGCCGGTGGAAGTCAACGGCCTTCCCGATGACGAAGGCTTTTTCGAAGTCCCCGTCACACTCATCGCCCGCAAAGCCCTGCCCAAAGATGCCCTGCGCGGCTCATTTTACAGCGGAGAGTTGTTGTTGAGCATTGTCGGCCTGGTTGGCGAGATGAGGTCGGTCGATATCAGCTTCCGCAGCCCGACCCTCTATCAGCGCTATGTAGAGTGGTGGCTGCGACCGTTCTACACCTTCCCGCTTGTCTTCTGCACCGGACCGATAGCGTTCCTGGCGCTGCTCATTGTGGTAGCGCGTGCCCGCACACGCGGGTACAATATGGATGACGACGAAGATCCGGGATTGACCCTGCCTGGGCAGGATTCGCCGCTAACGCCTGGATACGCTGCCGTCCCCATCACGCCGAGTGCGGCCGGGGGGCCAGTGCACGCGTCCTACCCGCCGCCCGTCCCAGGACCGGCGGCAGGTTCGCCAGGCTATTCCCCTGCCTTTGAGAATATTGCTGACACCGCGGCTGCGCGTCCTGCCGGTTCCGGCAGTTCCGACAGCTGGCAAGACGCCGGCGCGGGTGGACAGGAGTCCGCATGGGACTCAGCCTGGGACCAGAATGGCTGGGGAGGCGACCCTTACTCCACTGCAGGGTCCGGCGATTTCGGCCCGACGGAGCCAGCGGGCGACAACATGGGCTGGTCCTCTCCGACTCCGGGCGATGGGGCGTTTGGCGACGACCAGAACGGTTCATCCGCTGGCGCGAATGCGGCCGACCCTTGGGGAAGCCCGCGCGATAGCTTCTAATCCCCGGTCTTCTATGGGCCTCTGCTGGAGCATGTTACCGACCTCAGATCTTCGGACAGTTGGCGGTAACCTGAAGGCTGGTAAAGTCGCAAACAGGCGCAGTGACGGAATACTCAGAACGGACTACAGAGAACGTAAGAAGGAAGTCATACATGGAGCAAAACGGGGCCCCGTTTATCAGTGAAAAGCCGACAATTTATCCGACTCTCGTCGTCGGCGTAGGCGGTATGGGCACCAATGCTGTGCGGGCCGTCAAACGGCGCCTGCGCAAAGCATGGGGCGGCGAAACGCTGCCGGCAATGATCCAGCTGCTGGCTCTGGATACCGAACCGCTGATCAACAGGCTCGATCAGGAGCCTCTCTACGCCGATGAATCGGCCTACATGGGCAAATTCGACGCGACACGCCTCGTCGACAACCTCGAAAACCATCCCGAAATCGCCCGCTGGTGGGACTACCCCTCGATCCCGCTCGGCTATATCCACAACGGCGCCAAACAACTGCGGCCCATCGGGCGGCTCTCCTTCTTCCGCAACTACGTTACCTTCAAAAGACTGCTTGAGACCAAATACGCAGCCCTGGACAAGATCCGCGATCTGGAGATGGCGCAGAACCGCCGCTTCCCCGTGATGAGCAACTACCAACTCGTCTATATTGTCAGCAGCCTTTGCGGCGGCACCGGCGCCGGCATGTTTATGGACGTGGCGCACCGCGTGCGCGCCCTCGTGCGCAGCAACGCCCGCGTCGTCGGCATCTTCTTCCTGCCCGACGTGCTCGAAGAGGAGATCAACAGCGACCTGCAGCGCCGGCGCATCAAAGCCAACGCTTACGCCGCGCTCAAAGAGCTGAACTACTTCCAGGAAACACAGCAGTTCCAGGAACTCTATCCCAGCGAACAGCGCGCGCTGCCCGACACCCCCTACGCACCCTTCGACTTTATCTTTCTCGTCGGCCGTACCAACCGCGACGGCCGCAGCCTGGCACGCAAAGCCGATGCCGAAAACCTGGCCGCACATCTGATCCAGCTCACCGCCATTAGCCATCTGAGCAGCGAAATTCTCGGCCTGGAAGTGAACGTCGTGCGCGAACGCATGTCCGGCAGCGTCGCCGCCGCCGAGGTCGTGAACGACCGCCGCACCGTACTGCTTCCGGGAAAGAGTAATTACCTGGTCTACAGCAGCTTTGCCGCCTCCGCCATCGTCGCGCCCGACGAATCACTGGTCAACTTCTGGCAGCAGGCATTCCTGGCAGACTGCATGCGGCGCCTGGCCGCCGGACCAGAGCTCAACGACCCCCGCCAGCCTATCTCCCCACAGACCCGCCAGAAGGTACTCACCGCCTGGCAGGGGCTCCTGGCCAGGATGCGGTCCCGCTATCTCTCGCTCGACAACGACCGCCTGGAAGAGATGGCCGAGGAGATTGAGGAACAGCGCGGCGCCTGGCTCGGCTTCAAGTCCGCGGTCGACGAAACATTCCGCCAGGTAATTCTCGATACCGGACTGCGCGGCGCGCTGACGCTGGCCGACCTGCTGGCGCCGCTGAACCCCTCCACCGCACCCAACGAATCTCTGATCAAACAAAGACTCTTTCTGTTGAACAATCATCCGGTCATGGAGGAGGATCGCGTCCGCTGGCGCTCCCTACTCGCCCAGCAGGGTGGCGCCGCAGAACAGATCGGCCAGATCGCCGGCGGTCTCGGCGACCTCATGCTCGCGGCTTTCAACCCCCGCCAGGCCCGCGACCGCGCCCGTGACATGCGCCAGCGCAAGGCCCGCGCCCGTCTTCACCAGCGCCGCGACATTCTGGAGCGAATCCTCGTCGAGCGCCTCTTCGCCTACGGCACACAGCTGCGGGAGCTGTTCCGCTCTCAGATCGACTATGCCGGCAGCGCACTTGGCAGGGCCAATCATGCTGCCAGGCGGGCCGCGGAACGGATCGACCCCCGCATCCCCGACGGCACCGCCAGCACCAACACCTACTACGAACTCGAAACCGGCGCCGTCGGGCGCGACTATCTGCAGCACTTCTATCGCAACGCAGCCCAGGTTGTCTACTCCAGCGACTGGGAGGTCCTGCTCGGGCCGGTTATCGACCGCACCTTGAACTTCGGACAGGCAGTCAGCGGTGAGGAGCTCTTCGCAAACCTCACCAATGCAATCGCCACCGAAAGGGGGCTGTTGGGCAGGGTTCTGCAGTGTGTCGATATCCGCCACATAATCGGCGTGCAACATGGCGAAGAGACGCAGCAAGCCCGCCCTCTGCCCAACAATCGCGTACAGCAGTGGCTGGACCGTCTGAACCCCTACATCCGCTGGGATTCGGACCGATTCAGCTTCCACGACGGCAACCTGGAGCATATTCGCCTGGCCGCCACGCCATCAACGCGCGAGGACGACGCCCAGCTGGCGTTGGCGATGGTCGGTCAGGAGGACATGAAATGGATACCCACCGGCGATACCGGACGTATGGATGCCGTCTGGATCGTCCACGGCCTGCCGGTGACACTGATCGACCGTCTGGACGAGTTTCGGGCACAGTATGAAAACAAACTCGATTTCCCCGCCCGCGAGGAGTTTCATCTCCATCCCGCCTGGGTCGACCTGCCCGAAATCACCGAAAACGATTTCTAGCCTTGGTTTGGCAACCATGCCTGCCGCAGATCGGTAGCCCTGTACCAACCCAGGCCATCTGTTATAAAATAGGTTACTTGACGCCGAACGCAACCCGGCAACTAAGAACCAGAAACTAAAACCAGCAACTACCAATGATTCCCGGCGCAACCCGCAGCCGAGCCGCAATACTATGTCTTGGTGGATGGGGCCTGCAGACGATGCTCCACCTGGCGCCGCGCCTGCAGTCTGCCCAGGAACAGCGAACCGCCACCGGCGTCGACGGCCCTGACCTGACCCGTATCACCCGCTTTGCCGCCCTCCTGCCGTCCGATCAACTCAATCATCGGGACGAGATCACACTCAACCTGTTCACCCTGCGTGATAACCGCCTGCCCCCCTTCTATCTCGAACGGCTGCTCACAGGACTGATGCGTTCCCCGCCCCCTGCCGTCCCTGAACCGCCGCAGACCACCAACCACTGGCGGGGGGCGGCGAGCCAGCGCCGCGCCAGCCTCTTGCTGGCGGCGGCTGGGGACGCGCTGCACCCGCTCCAATGGCAGGACACACCATCTACCCCGTATTCGCCCGCTGCCGCAAAGCCTTCTCGCAGGGGTATCCCGTGGCCCTTCCGGCGATCGAACAAGGACGCTGGCGACGGCGGCCTTCCCGGCGGAGCAAATATCCCCCCTGCATCCCCCACAGCCCCTTCTGATCCGCCAACACGCCGGCATGCATTTCGCGCTGCGCTCAGGGACGGCGGCAGCATCGCCCATCTCGTCGCATCCAATATCATCGATCCCATCCGTGCCGACACCCTTGTCCCAGGCGATCCCTTCGTACAGACGACCCTGTACGTGATTGCACCCCTCTATGAACCGTTGACATCGGCGCTGATCTGGCCGGCGATCGCGCACCAGCTCAACTATCTGGGCCAGCGTCACATCGCCCAGGTCGTCGGCATCTTCGCTGCCGGCAGCTACGCCACCGACAACAGCCGCATTGTCGAAGATGCCTCCTGCTACGCGACCCTGGCCGAATTGGAAGCCTTCTCCGGCCTGCGCCGCGCCAACCTCAAACAGGTCATCTCTTCCATCTGGAAGGGTTCCAAAGCACGGGGCAATATCCCTGAGGAGTGGCTGGGACGACCGCTTTTTGACCGCATCTACCTCGTTGATCGGGAAAAGAGCAATCAGGGCCTCGCACGCAACAGCTACGAACTCTCCGTACTCGTTGGCAACACCCTGCAGGCCCTCATCGCCGCCGATGGGGCCGCCTATATTGATGAACAGGTCGGTATCGATCTGCGCAACGCCGGCGAACGCCCTTACAGTCTGCTCGGCGCTGCCGCCGATCATGTGCCCCTGGACTATATCTTCCGCGCCGCGCAGCAACATGAAGGAAAGCGGCTCGTGCGTGAGCAGGTCCTGCTCCAGCCCGCGAGCGTCCTCGACGCTCCCGTCCCCGGCACATCTGGCCCCGGTTCTGCCGACCGCCTCGAACCACTGGCCTCTCTGCAGCATTTGGGCGCAACCTCTCACCAGGTACTGAACCGGCTCATCGAGCAGATGCCCGACCTATTCCGCGAGTTGAACCCCGAATCGATCCGGGATCTTGCAGTCCATCCGGGTTATGTGCTCCCGTCAGCTACGGCGCGCAAAATGCGCGGCCTCAATCCGGTCCGCTGGCAGGCCGCCTTCGACAGTCAGTTCCAAAGTGTGCTGGCCCAGTCTGAAGGGGATTTCGGTGCAGGCGCTCTGGACACGGCCTGGGGACTTGACGCCCTCGACGCCGAAGGTCTGCCCGTCAACCCCACCGACAACCGCTTTCTGCCGGCCCTCGCGCAGCAGATGCGCGCCCACCTGCTCAACCTGATCGGCTCCGAGCCGTCCGGCCTTATGCATGCGCGGCGCCAACTCCACCAGTGGCTGTTTGAACTGGAACAGGAACGACTCTATCCGTCTCTGGCAGCAGGCGACGCCGCCGCCTCTGTGCCTGCCAGTGCAGACCGCGTTGAACGACAATTGGAGCTGCGCGACTGGCGCAACCGCTACCGGCGTACGCTCGCCGATAAGCCGTCTCTGTTTGGATCATTGACGCGTGTGCTCGGTCTGCTGAGTGGCATCGTTCTGCTGACCCTGCTCTACCTGTTCGGCTCCGGGTTGGTCGACAATGCGGACGAAATCGTCACCGTGCAAAACGATCCCTCCGCACTTACCCTGCTGATGACCGGCGCGTCTTTGGATGCAGTCGTCGACTTCATCGGCAACGAAGCCAACGCCGCCACCTTTATAGGGTTGATGATCGGTGCGTTTCTCGGCGCGACCACCTCCTATCGGCGGCGGGCGCAGCGCGTGCAGAAGCTGCGGCGCGAACGGGTCCATCTGGCCTGTTCCGAACTGACCGCAGGTCTGCAGGACAGCGTGTGGAGAGGATTGAGCCGCGTCCATGATCGTCTGGATCAGTTGCTGAAGCAGATGGACCACACCCTCGAACAAGCCTGCCTGGCATTGCAGGACTGGTCCGTCAGCGAAAACATGCCGCCCCTCCCGCCGGAGGATGCGATCACCTCCCACCTGTACAGGCCCCATCTCAGCCAGAACATGTGGGAACGCTGCCTGGCCTTTATGCGCGGCCGCCAGGACGTTGATGCCGGAGGCCAGGCGGCCGGACACCCCCATTCCGCCGCGCTCGGTTACAGGGGAGGGGAAGAGCACCTGCGCGCTATCTGGAAAACACCCAATCGACTCCAACGGCTGGCCGCCCTGTTCACCGGTCAGGAAGCATCGTCCCTACCTTTCGCAGATGTTCTGGCCTCCTATGTTCGCGAGAGCGCTCAGACTGCGGCCGGCGAAAACCCCCCTGCCCTTCCCGAGCAGGAGCCGGAAGGCGGCCGAGTCGAGCACGATAGTGAAACCGAAGCGGCGCGGCGGGCTTTCGTACGTACGCTCGCGCAGGAGTACAATCTGGAGCATCTGCTCTGGCGCGACGCCTCCTCGGCAGAACGCTTTGCATCTCTGAATCCCGATGGGGGGTTCACGCCGGTCTCGACCGCCACCCTACGCTATCTGGAAAACATGTGGAACCATGCCAAGCCCTCCGCCAACTACGATGTTTCGGACCGGCTCGCCGCGCACGGATTGCCGGTCGAGTTCGCAGCGGTTTCCGGCGACCCCGACAGCGACCTGACCGAGGACGTTATGCAGAGCCTGCGCATTCCCCGTCTGTTGACCGGCAATCCTTTTCAGATCGCCTTCGTCCGCACCCTGCACGGTCTTGAGTTGAGCGATTTGGGAAGCATGACGCGCTACCTGGCCGAGTTGGGTCGCATGGACAGCGCCGCGCGCCAGCAGATCCTGCTCACCGACGTCATCCACTCGGAGATGTATAACCAGCAGGACCCGCGCGATTCCCGTACCGCCTGGTCATAGCCGCTACACCGCCGCGCAAAAGCTCTTCTGAGTTGGGAACAGAATCCAATCGCGGATTACCGGGGCAACTGCAGTTGGCTAATCCGCTACCGCTTCGCCGTAGGCGCGGGGTCTGCTTGCCGTGTCCTCGCCAGCCTGCCTTGGCTGCGCGGGCGGAACGCCCTCGATGCCATCTGCAGCCAGCACAGGGAGCAGAGCGGCAATCGCACATTCGACCATCGAATCATCGGGCGGGCGGGTGGTGATGCGCTGGAGCAACAGACCCGGCGCAATCAGGAGTCGCATGAACGGGTTTTCGGCATGGTTGGCGCTGAAGCGGATAATCTCATAGGAGATCGCGGCAACCAGCGGGACGAGCATCAAACGTGTGACAAAACGCAGAAACAACGCCAGCCAGGGAATCTCAATCCAGGCAAACGTGAGTGGGGCGAAAAGGAGAATGCTGATCACAAGCACGTATAGCAGGAAACTGGTGCCGCAGCGTACGTGCTGTACACTGTATTTCTGTACACTGTCTACCGTAAGTCGCGCGCCGTCCTCGTAGGCATTGATCGCTTTGTGCTCGGCGCCGTGATACGCGAACACGCGGCGGATATCGGGCAGAAGGCTGATCGCCCACAGATAGACCACAAACAAAATCAGGCGGATGCCGCCTTCGGCCACGGCGTCGAGATAGGGGTTGTGTTCAAAGAAGCCGGCAAACCAGCGGCTGGCCATCGTCGGAACAAGGAAAAAAATGGCTACTGCAAACGCGAGGCTCGTCGCGATCGTCGTCCACGCCACCGGGCCGGAAAACTCGACCTGCTCCTCGGCGTCATCCTCCTGCATCGCCACGTCTGCACTCCACATCAGCGCCCGCATCCCCAACCCGAGCGCATCCCAAAGCAGGGCCAGCCCCCGTACAAACGGCCACTGCCCCCACTTGCGCGTATAGATCTTGGCCTTGAGCGGCTCCTCGTGGATGACGATCGTGCCCTGTGCGTTACGCACGGCAATCGACATCGCCTTGCGGCCCCGCATCATCACGCCTTCAATAACAGCTTGGCCGCCGTAGTATTGTTTGCTCACAAGTCTCGCTCATTTGGCGGAGCGGCAGCGCAGTGGCCGCGGCTCTTTCATGTTTTTTAGAGGACTGAAGTTGCCCGCTGCTGCAAGGCAGAACAACCGCTATTGCGGCATCGGCCGCCAGATCGCGCCTGCATACAGCGAACGTGATTGTAGCACCGCAGTTTTGGAGGAAGCAAACCCTGGGTGATCCGTTCCAACACGCAGTCCGTCGCGGTCGCGCGGCTGGATCCGGGAACCTCGCGCTACGTCATAGCTCGGAATTACTTTATTCCGTAAGTATGGACCTGCTCCTGACAACAACTGCCTAACCTCTCTGCTATCATTCTGCCAGCCATTTTTTGTCAATTTTTGTGACTACTCAGCCATAGTCACTTCGCGGTGCTGAACGAAGTTATCTCACTCCTCTCCTCGCCTTTGGGCGGTCGGGCCTATTCGGCCCTCCCTTGTGCGGGGGCTCCGCCCCCGCAACGCCCCCTCTCCTACAACCTCGCGCCGCAGCGAGTGTGTGGGCAATTCAACCCTGGCGACCCGCGGCGACCAGAACTTCCCCCCACCTCCTGGTAGATTCCGAAAATGTGCCAGCGCAAGCAAGGCAGGCGAGGCAGTACCCATATATCCCCAACGTTCACCGCCATGACCATCGAGAGCCCGCTACAGAATTACTGGCGGTACATTCCCCCCAGACAGACCGCACACAGTACACACACACAGAACATGGCTTAGTAGCTGCCAATTTTCAACAAATTCCTTTCCCTTCTTTCTGGAACTGCTTGACTCATTCTCCATGTCCTACTCAGGGACTTATCCTGAATCGGAAAACTGTCTGTCAAACCGGCCAGGTTCAGGTAGTTAATGTCCCGAGTCTGGCTCATCTGAGCGAGACAATCCCAGTTAGAAGCCGCTAAAGTGGGAAGGGGAAATTCTTGCCTCCTCAATGCAGGTTGCACCTTCAGTTGGTCCGTTTCCCTTCTGATCACTCTCGGCAAAAACAATGTCAACGGGACTTGAGGACGCCCGGCCAAACTGTGGTATTCGTCCGAATTTGCGCAACGGCTGCCCTCGGCAATTTATTGACAGCAAGAATTCCCTTACAGTATCATCACTTTCACAATGGATGCATCCGCTTGGACCTGTCACGCGGACTGAAGGAGGATGAAAAATGCGACATATACTGAAATTCGTCTCGCTACTGCTGGTAACATCTCTTGTGCTGACGGCCTGTGCTTTGGCGCCGCCCGCGCCGGTGGACGAGCCGGCCGCGGCCGCTACCTCCGCAGATGGAGAGAAGATCATCTACCTCGGCGCCGCTGTCAGCGAAACCGGCAGGTTCTCCCGCGAAGGCAAAGATACGCGTCAAGGGTACGGCCTATGGCTGGACTGGGTGAACAATGAGTACGGCGGTATCAAGGTCGGCGACGACCGCTATAAGGTCGAGCTGATCATGTACGACGATGAGGGCGACCCCGATACGGCTGCCCGTCTCGTCGAAAAGCTGATCAACGAGGACCGCGTCGACTTCCTCCTGGGACCCTACAGTTCATTCCTGACCCAAAGCGCCAGCGCGATCGCTGAGAAGTATGGCAAGATCATGATCGAAGGCAACGGCGCCGCGCAACCGCTCTTTGAACGGGGCTTCCAGAACCTGTTCGCGGTATTGACGCCGGCACTTAACTATACCCGGTCTGCCCTGCAGTTGCTGTCAGAGAAAGGCGCCAAAACGGTCGTCATCGCTTACGAGGACACCGCATTTCCCACCAGTGTAGCCGATGGCGCCCAGCAGTGGGCCGCTGAATTCGGGCTCGAGGTGCTGGGCGTCGAAACCTATCCTGTGAACGTGGCCGACGTCAGCGGCATCATGTCAAAGTTCAAGGAGTTGGAGCCCGACATCTTCGTGGGCGGCGGTCACTTTAACGATGCCGTTCTCTTCATCCGTGCAGCCAAAGAGCTGGACTTTAACCCCAAGGCCATGGTGATCACCGTCGGCCCCAGCAATCCGAAACTGATCGAGGAGGTCGGCGCCGATACCGAATATGTCATCGGCCCGACGCAGTGGGAAGCGTCGATGAGCTACGCCGACGACTACTTCGGCACCGCCGCCGAGTACGCGGCGCGCTATGAAGATTTTTGGGGCGAGCCGCCCACCTACCAGGCCGCGGAATCGACTGCCACCGCGCTGGCCCTGCACATTGCCATCGAGGCGGCTTCCTCGCTGGACACCGATGCTGTCCGCACAGCCCTGCGCAATCTTGACGTTGTCACCTTCTATGGCCCCATCAACTTCGATGAAAAGGGCCGCAACGCCGGCAAACCGATGGGGGCAATTCAGATCCAGAACGGCGAAATTCTGGTCGTGGCACCCACCAATGCTGCGGTGGCCGAGCTGAACTATCCGGCGCCGCCCTGGAAAGATCGCTGAACCGAGCTGTCCTCTAGTCATCTGCTAATGGACCAACTTTCGCAGGCTCTTGTCAGTGGGATTCTGCTCGGCGGCTTCTACGCGGTCATGGTGCTGGGGTTTTCCGTCATTTGGGGTGTGATGGGGGTCATCAACCTCGCCCACGGTGAATTCCTCATGATCGGCGCCTATATGGCCTGGGGTCTGTTCCGCCTCTTCGGCATGGATCCCTTCGCCTCCCTGGTACTGATTCTGCCCCTGATGTTCCTGGTCGGCTACCTCTTGCAGATCGTTCTGATCAATCGCATCGTCGAGCGCCCCCATCTGATGACTCTGCTCGTAACCTTCGGCGTCTCGATCGCACTTGCTAATCTCTTCAAACTCCAGTTCACGTCGGATCCGCGCAACGTGGCCGTAGCCTACAACGGCTCCGTGCAGCTGGCGGGAGTCACCTTCCCAATTGTCAAGACCATAATCTTCGGCGCAGCCATGTTGATCATGGCCGGCCTGCACCTTTTCCTGCAGCGCACACGCCTTGGCAAATCGATCCGCGCCGCTGCCCAGAACAAGACGGCCGCCCGCATTGTCGGCGTCGACATTAACCGCGTCTACGCCATTACGGCCGGTATCTGCATTGCCCTGACCGCCGCCGCCGGTGCAATGCTCAGCCCCACGCAGGCGATCTTCCCCTTCATGGGTCCGCCCTTCACCTTGAAGGCGGTCACAATCACCGCACTTGGCGGTCTGGGGCGTATCCCCGGCGCACTGATGGGCGGCATGGTCCTCGGCGTTACCGAAATCTTCGTCTCTACCTATGTGCCAGGCATCGGCACCAATTTGGGTGTCGCCACCAGCTTTGTCCTCCTGGTCCTGATCCTGGTGGTGCGGCCCCAGGGGCTGATGGGCGGTCTGCGCCCGATCGACGCGGAGGCCGAGTGATGGGAACCGGCACACCCGCGAACAAGAGCGAGGAAAGAGCCAAGAGGAAGTCTTCCCTCCCATTTCTCGCTCCTGTTCATTCGCTCCTTGCAGGCTGGACCGGGTTGGTGCTCTGGCTCCTGCTGCTGCTCCTGCTAGCTCTGTACCCCTACACCGGCGTCTCCAGCGTCGCCCTCTTCGTCGGCAGCCAGATCTTTGTGCTTGTGACCCTCGCTTCCAACTGGAATCTGATCGGCGGCATGACCGGCTACGTCGACTTCGGACACGCCGTCTTTTTCGGCATCGGCGCCTATATCATGGGCATCCTCGTGACCGGCACCCCTCTCCTGATCTCCCCCGAGTGGGGCTTCTGGCAGGCTCTGCCGGCCAGCGGGGCCGCCGCGGCCCTCTTTGCCCTCCTGGTCGGCTTGCCGACCCTGCGGCTCAAAGGACCTTACTTTTCCATCGCCATGCTCGGGACCCTGGTGGCGATGCGCGAAATCGCACGCGTGCTGCGCCCGTTCACCGGTGGCGGCGTCGGCCTGAACTTGCCCCCAATCCTCAACCGGTTGGGCGACTACTATCTGATGTTGGCCGTAATGGGCCTCGTCGTGTCGCTGATCTGGTGGATCCAGCGCAGCGAGTTCGGGCAGAGCCTCATCGCAATCCGCGAGGACGAAATCGGCGCAGAGATGCGCGGTATCAACACGACGCTTCACAAGATCGCCGCCTTTATGATCGCCGCCTTTTTCACAGGGATCGTCGGCGGATTCTGGGCCTGGCAGAACACCTATATCGATCCCGATGTCGTCTTCGTCGAAGCGCGCACCGTCGAGATGGTCATGATGTCGATGCTGGGCGGCCTCGGCACCGTCTGGGGCCCACCCCTCGGTGCTGTCGTCATCTACTATCTGCAGGATCTCCTCTGGGCCAATCTGTACGACAGGCATCTTCTGGCGCTTGGCGCACTTCTGGTCGCTATTGTGCTGTTCATGCCGGAGGGCATCCTCGGCACCTTGGGAGACCGCAGCAGCACATCGCTCGGACGACTACTCAGCCGCGTCAGCAGAAGCAAGTAGTGGTTACTGCAAAGGATACGCAACCAGCCGCAAACTGCGACCATGACCTCTGACCGTCAGCCCCTGCTGGAGGGGCACACCGTTTCCAAATACTTCGGCGGCCTGGCCGCTGTCAACAATGTCGACTTCGCCGTCTACCCAGGCGAAATCGTCGGCCTGATCGGGCCCAACGGTAGCGGCAAGACAACCCTCTTCGACTGTCTGAGCCGCTTACAAACCATCGACAGCGGCGAAGTATCGTTTAAGGGACGTGACGTTACACGGGCGCGCCCCTATCAGGTAGCGAGAATGGGGCTGGCACGCACCTTCCAGTCGGTGCGCGTCTATCGCAAAATGACCGTCCTCCGCAACATGCTGATCAGTCACCAGTGGCGGGATACGTCACTTCTGCGCATGCTCCGGCCCAGCCCTGCCAGCACCGCCCGCCGCGGCCACCAACTGCTCGACTTCCTCCAGATCGGCCACTTGGCCGGCGAGGAGGCAGGCCACCTGTCCGGCGGCCAGCGCCGCCTACTGGAGATCGGCATGGCCCTGATGCCCGATCCCGATATCCTGCTTCTGGACGAAGCCACCTCCGGCGTCAATCCAACCCTGATTGAAACCATCAAAGATCGCATCCGCACGCTTAATGCCCAGGGGAAGACCTTCCTCTTGATCGAGCATAACATCAATTTCATCGCCGATCTCTGCAGCCGGGTCTACGTGCTCAATCACGGCGAAAAGCTGGCCGAAGGCACTCCCCAGGAGATCCTGCAAAACGAAGCCGTCATCGACGCCTACTTCGGAGCCTGAATCCGGTATTTTTCGTCCATTCGCTCGTCACCGAAGTTACTGACAACTAACCACTGGCCACCGATCACTGACCACTACAAGTGTCTACCCCTCTCCTCACCGTCGAAGACGTCTATGCCGGCTATCAGGATTTCGATATCCTGAAAGGCGTTTCCCTCGTCGTGCATCCCGGCGAAATCGTCTGTGTCATCGGCCCTAATGGCGCTGGCAAATCGACCGTCTTCAAGGCGATCTACGGCTTCGTCAGCGTGCGTCTGGGCACCGTCTACTTCGACGGACAGGAGATCACCAACGCCCGCCCCCAGGATGTCCTCAGCGCCGGCATCTCCATCGTCCCTCAGCTGCGCAGCGTCTTTCCGCAGATGACGGTCATGGAAAACCTGGAGATGGGCATGTATCTCGAAGACGACCAGGCGCGCACCCGCCAGCGCATCCAGTACATCTTCGAGCTGTTCCCCCGCCTGGCGGAACGGCGCAGCCAGACGGCCGGCACCATGTCCGGCGGCGAGCAGCGCATGCTCGAAATCGGCCGCGCCCTCATGCTCGAACCCAAGATCGTGATGATGGACGAGCCCAGCGCCGGCCTCTCCCCGCTGATCACCCGCATGATCTTCGAGAACATCCGCCGCCTCAACAACGAGATCGGCCTCACCGTCCTCATGATCGAGCAAAACGCCCGCCAGGGCCTCGAAGCCAGCCACCGCGGCTACGTCCTCGAACTGGGCCGCAACGCCTACGAAGGAGAAGCCCAGGCCCTCCTCGACAACCGCGACGTCCGCCGGGCCTTTCTGGGGGGCAGTTGAGACACCAATGATCTGTGAAGTTCTATGCATGCAGGGCATTCAGTCTACGATGAGCCTACCGTTGCCTGTCCGATTCTCGGGGGTGGATGATACGTATCCAGTTCGTTGTCTAAGTCAACCCATGCGGGTTGGAAGGAGTCAGTTACCGTTCTAACATTTCTTACAATGTGAAGATCCCCTACAAGACCCCGTCAACACTATGAACATAGAACTCGTAGCCTACTCCCAAGCCAATCCAGCACTCAACCCCGTTGACCTGCTCGAAATGAGCGACCTGGCCACCATCTGGAACGGCGCCAGCACCTACCCCGAAAATGTCATCGAATATGCCGGCCGCGTCTGCTATCGCAGCACGCACCGCATGGGCACTGCGCCGCGGTTCATCGTCAACCGCGTCAAGGAAGGCCACGAGGACATAATCGAGCACATTGTGGCCACCGTGCGCGTGCGCAACAGCGAAGAACCCCTCCGCTGGCGCATGCTCAACCGCCACTGCGAGGTGACGCAGGAAGCCGACGGCAGCTGGCTCGTCAGCGCCAACACACGCGTCTGGCTGGACTTCTTCCGCCGCGGGATCGGACTGCAAGCTATGCCGTATCTGCAAACGATCGCGCCCAAAGTCTACGCCGAATTTGCCGCCGACATCCCAAGCAGCAACGGCGCCCAGGCCCCGGAACCTGCCGCCATTCCGTCGCCCCCGTCCATGCCCTCACTCGATTTGGACTCGTACTGCCTGCGCCCGCGCGAGGAAGGCCCCCTGCGCGTGACGCTGCTGGCCTTTACCCAGCCCGGGCTCGATGACGCCGAAGCTCAACTCCACCACGGTTCGGCCACCTTCTTTTTCGAAGGGATCAGCCGCGCCTGCACACATCAACTGGTGCGCCACCGCCTGGCCAGCTTCAGTCAGGAGAGCCAGAGGTATGTAGGATTGGACAAAGGGGAATGGAGCGCCGTTGTTCCACCGGCCTTCAAGGACAACAAGGGGGCCCAGGCCAAGTTGGATGAAGCTTGGGAATTTATACAGCAACTCTACCTGGAGTTGCGGAAAATGGGCATTCGCAAAGAGGACGCCCGGTTTCTCCTGCCCAATGCAACCGAGACCCGCATCGTCACCAGCATGAACTTCGCCGCCTGGAGCCACTTCCTCTGGCTGCGCGCCGTCGACAAAGCCGCCCAGTGGGAGATTCGCCGCCTCGGCCAGCTCGTACTGGAGATGCTCTACACCGTCGCTCCCGACGTCTTCCAGGAACACTGGAACGTATACCGGGAAAAGTTCCCCGCGTCCACGTAACCGCGCCGGGCACCATGCAATGACCCCCTGCCCGCAAGGAGCGCGCTGATCGTGTTCGAGCGCTTTCACAACCGCACCGCGCGCGTCGCCGTCGTCGGGCTCGGCTACGTGGGCCTGCCTCTGGCCGTCGCCCTGGCCGCATCCGGCTACGAAGTCGTCGGCATCGATCTGGACCCCGCCAAAATCGAGGCTGTCAATCAGGGACGCTCTTACATCGCCGACGTTACCGACACCGACTTACTCGTCCAGGCGACCCGCTTGCGCGCGACGAGCGACTACGCTGTCCTGGGCCAGTGCGATGCGGTCTCAATCTGCCTGCCCACACCACTTGATAGCAAACGGCAGCCGGACGTCTCCAGCATTCTCGCCAGCGGCCAGGAGATCGCCCGCCATCTGCATCCCGGCCTTCTCGTCGTCCTCGAGTCTACCTCCTATCCCGGCACGACGACCGGCCTGCTCCTGCCCATCCTCGAAGCCGTCGCCCAACTGCACGGATGGCGAGTGGGCGAGGCGTTCTATGTCGCCTTTTCGCCCGAGCGCGTCGACCCCGGACGCACCGACTGGACCATCCAGACCACGCCCAAGATCATCGCCGGCGTGACCGAAAACTGCCTCGCCGCTGTCCAGGCATACTATGGACCGGTCTTCGACACGCTGGTGCCCGTCTCCTCTCCGTCCACCGCGGAGATGGCCAAACTGTTCGAAAACACCTTTCGCTTTGTCAACATCTCTTTGGTCAATGAGCTGCTGCTGATGTGTGACAGACTGGGGTTGGACTGCTGGGAGGTTCTGGATGCCGCCGCGACCAAACCCTTCGGTTTTACCCGGTTCACTCCGGGGCCGGGGGTTGGGGGCCCTTGCATTCCCGTCGACCCCCATTTTCTCGCCTGGAAAATGAAGTCGACCGACGCCGAGGCCCGCTTCATCGAGTTGGCCGGCCGGATAAACGCCGAAATGCCGCGCTTCTGGGTGCAGAAGGTGCAGGATGCCCTCAACGACGCCGGCAAAGCGCTCAGAGGCAGCCGCGTCCTCGTGCTGGGCGCGTCTTACAAGCCCGACGTCGCCGATGCGCGCGAGTCACCGGTCGTCGATATCCTGCATCGCCTCCTGCAAAAGGGCGCGGAGGCCAGGTATCACGACCCGTATATCCTGTCTTTGGCGGAAATGGGAGTTCCTCTTACCGCGGTCGCCGACCTTGAAGGAGAAGTTCAGAAAGCCGACTGTGTGGTGATCACCACCGCGCACAGTGTCTATGACTGGGCATCGATCGCGCACAGCGCGACCATATTGGTCGATACCCGCTTCATAATGAAGCATGGCTCGTAAGACACCGCCATCCACAAACGCTTCACCAGCCACTGGTCACGGCACCGAGAACTACGGATTCCGAGTTTCCTGAATTGCGTCGGGTTTCCTCGCGCGTCCCTTAGCGCTCACCCTGGTTCTGGCTACCCATGAGACGGGGTTGAATGCCATGTGCTCGCAAAATCTGACGGATAGTTTCCACGGAGATCTGGTCCACGACTTCTTCGTCGATAAGGTATTTGCGCAACCGCTGCAGCGACCACTGATTGAAGGGCAGATTCAGTGAGGTGGGATCGGCAGAGGCGATGTCTACGATCGCCTCCCGCTGCGCCGCCGTAAATACAGGAGGACGGCCGGGCGATTTTCCGCTGCGCAAACCATCAAGGCCATGTTTATTGTAGCGATGGATCCACTTCCGCACATTGATCGGATGCAGATCGACTTCGCGGCTGATTTCCTGGACCTTCTGGCCCTGAGCAGACAGGAGGATGATCATCAGGCGTTGAATCGAAACGTCATTTTCCATATTCTGGATTGTACGTTCCAACTCTTCCCACTCTTCCTCCTCCAATTTCCGAACGTAAAGTGCCATGAATTCTCTCCATTATTGTCCGCCGGCAACTGCCCGACCGGTTGGGGACGGCGGACAAACCCCTTTCCTACAGTTGAAAAGTGCGGCTATTGTCCTCTACAACTCTCTGATTGTAGTTTGTTACGTGCCTCAAAAGTCTTCTGTGCAAATTCTGCCACGTTTCACTCTGCAGAACTGTCTGGAGCCGTTCCAAATCGGAAACTTCGCCAATCGTTAGCATTTGCGGGCCGTTTCCATAGATGGTATACCAAACTTCTGCGGGGTTGATTCCCAACCGCATTAGTCCTGGTGCATATTCGCGCATGACAAACTCAAAATAGGGTTGTTCATGTCCCATTTTGATGTCCCACTGCATCAACAAACGTACCATATGCACTCTGGCTGTGCCCAACAGAAGTGCGAATCCTCTACGTGTAGTCACCCCCTTCGACAAAGGGGTGCATCTTTTTATGCGCATTACATCATATCAAGACTGTCCTAAGATCGCAACTTTTCTTTGTCGGTTTTTCCTCTGTGTCTTCTGTAGTGGAATCCTCCTGTCCGGCGGCCTCGATCTCCTGTTTGCCGCGCCTTCGGCTGAGAACCGTATCCCTGAACGAAGACGCCAATCGGAATCTGCTGTTGCGTCACACCTCCTCCTGCAACCTGCCCTTGAGACATCTCCAATTCTTCTTACCCATACGCTGGACGTTCGTGTCGCAACCGTTGACGGCCGTTCGCTGACATTGCAAATCGAAGCCTCCTACCGCCTGCATAATGAGGAAGACGAGGCGATCACGGCCACCCTGCTCGTCGCGCAACCCGCAGACGCCGCGGCCGCCGGGCGCCCCCTGCCCCGAAACATCGCTGTGGCCCTCGATGGACAGCCGCTCGCCCTCCAGTCCGCAGGTCAGACGGTTGGGCAGAGTGTTCAGGCAGAGTTCGAAGCTGATGCCCGGCGGCGTCTCACCCTGCGCTACGATCTGCCCCTCGCCGCTACGCAGACTTTCGACTTCCACTACCCAATCTCTGAACTGCTCACCTGGCCCAGCGATATCAGCGGCTGGCGCGTAACGATCGATTTTGCCAACATGGACCACTGGCTGGCCCCCTCGGACAGCTGGCTGCAGATATCCCCGCGCGGCTGGAAAATGCGCGCCAGCCAGTTGGAATGGCTGCGTGAGGAGCGGCCCCCCACCACAGATGTCCACTTCCAGGCGCTTCATCCACAGTGGATACGGGAGATTCGTGCCGCACAAGACGCAATACGCGCCCAAAGCAATCTGGAATCAATGCAGCGGCTGGGCGACCTGTACGCGCAACTGCACCAGGCCCCCGCTCTCCGCACCGCGTCGCGAAACCGCTTCTATGAACAGGCCTTGGCAGCCTACACGCGAGCGCTCCAACTGGGCGAAGAAAACATCCGGCCGGATACTGTTCTCGCCGCGGTGCGTTACCGGCTGGCAGCGCTATATCGCAGGCGCTCAATTGCCGAAAATGGCTCCGTCGATAGCGTCTACATCGCGCTCATGGTGGCCGAGGCGGAAAAGGCCCTACCGGCGACACCGCAGGGGCCGACCCGAATGGAACTGCAAAGCTGGGTTGCCCAAGGCCTCCAGCATCAGTTGCGGGCCGCCCGTTTGCAGGAAAACTGGCCCCAAGCCCTGCTGTTAACCGAAAGGTTGGCTCGCCTGCCCGCTGACGTCGTCGATCCGGCCACCCTGGAAGACGAACGACGGGCGCTGCTCTTGCACGAAGTTTTGCAACAGTTGCAAGAAGGCAATGAAGAGGCTGCGGTGTCGCTGGTCGGTGAAGAGGTACTGACCGGAGAGGTCCTGCCCCCGTCGGAATATCAAACGCTTTTTGCCAATTGGCAGATTACGGTTACAGTATCCCAGAATGACATGTCCATCAGTGCCCTGGCGCGCCCCATCTTTCAGAGGCGGATCGACGGCGAGAGCGCCTTGAATGATCTGTTGAACTCTTGGTCAACTTCCGGGGCCGCAAGGGCGGCACTGACAGAGGAAGCAGGCGCGTTTCTCATCCATCTGGACCATCTCGACGCCGGTAAACGTCGACTTCTGGCCCAGAACACGCCCCAACTGACTGACTGGGCGCTGTTGCGCAACGTCCTTCTGATGACTGAGCAGGAGCCACAGCAGGAAACCCAACTGCTGTGGCAGCGGACCACACAGGCGATCGATGTGGACTTTCGGCCAGCCGGAGACCTGTGGCACAGTATGGCAGCCTCACTGGAAAGAGAGGCTGCCGCAGCTGAGGACGCGACTGCGGCAACAACCGCGTCCAGTCGCGCCGAAGCCGCCGCTGAGGAGATCCGTCAGACTTTGCGAGCGGCGCAGCACCGGCTGGAAGCGGGCCGCTGGCGGCGGTTGGTCTCCGACAGCACTGTGCAGGTCGAAATAGGCGAACGGCCCAACGACGCCTCCCCGAAGCGGGTCTGGCTGTTGGGCCTGACAGATCCGCCGCAGCGGCTCACGAACCATTTTGAGAGCATTAGCGTAGTGAGGCTGTGGCTTGCCATCGCCCTGGCCGTCGTCCTCAGTTCTCTGTTTGCAGGCCTGCTGTGGCTGCTGCTTTAATGTCTGAACTGTGATTGATCCTCTTGCCGGTTTGACAGGTTCCGATGTGCTGCCGCTCCGCTACAGGAGTTTGGTCGCCCGTCGTCTGCTTGGCAACCTCAAAATCTGACCATGCGAGACCAAAGTAGGGATCCACTCCGCGCAACCGAACCAGAAATCGCCGGTCCGGCCGCCGACACCGGTGCATCAGAGTTCGACCCCGCCGCGCCGGGGGAGGCATCCGCGTCTCAGGTGGACGCAAGCGTGGAATCTGACGAGCAGTCCGAATCCCCCTTAGCCTATTTCCGCGAGGGGCGGCTGGTCACACTGCTGCTGCTCGGATTCATCTATGTCATCCTGGCGCTCTCGCTCAGCAATGCCGGCTGGACCAGCGCTATGAGTATGAGCATGCTGGTTGCTGTCGTTCTCGGCGCGCTTACCATGGGTGCCCTGATCTCCTTCAGCCGCTTTGACAGCTTCTTCATGCTTTCCCACAGCTTTGCCACCGGTTTGGCGTGGGTGTTCTTCCTGATGACCTTTCTCGTGGAGGACGAGACGCGCGTGCAGGCCTTCATTGAGAGGGGCATCCCTGTCCTGCAAGCCCGCGCCTACTTCCTCCTTGAGCGCTGGCTGGAATGGATCGAAGCCGCCATTAACCGGCAGGCCAGCAACGACAACGTCGTCTTCATCTTCGAAATCGGCTTCCTCGTCTGGTGGCTCACCTACCTGGGTGTCTGGTCAGTCTTTCGGCACGGCCACGTCTGGCGGGGCGTCCTTATGGCCGGCATCGCGCTCCTGGTCAATACCCACTACGCGCCTGTGTCAGTGATGGGGTTCCTCGTTGCCTACTGCATCGTCGCACTGCTGCTCCTGGCTTGGACCACACTCGTCGACCACCGTCAGCGCTGGCGCTCCCAGAGCATCTATTTCAGCGAAGATATCAACTTCGATTTCATGCGCTCCGGCTTCATGTACACCATGGCCGTGATCGCCCTCGCGTTCATCGCGCCCAACATGGGGCGCAGTCTCCCCTTCCACGACCTGCTGCAGCCCGTAAACATGCGCTGGGAGACGGCAATGCAGGAGTGGAACCGCCTCTATCAGGGTTTGAATCGACAAACCCGGCCGGTCCAGACTGGTTTTGGCCGCACCTTGACCTTGGGCGGTGAACGCACTGTAAGCGACCGCCTGATCATGGAGGTGGAGGCGCCTTCCGGGCGCTACTGGCGCGCCGTCGCTTTCGACCGCTTCACCGGCCGGCAGTGGATCAACACCGCCGAGGGTGAGAATACATATCGATCGAATCAGCCCATCCCGGCGAGGGAGTGGTCTGCCCGCAGGCCCGTCACGCAGACCGTCACGATTCGAACCCCCACCGGAAACATCCTCCTGGCCATGCCGGACGTTGTACAGGCAAGCATTCCGCTGGCCGCGCTTCAGCAGCCGCTTGACTACGTTGACCCGGCCGAATCGGCCTCAAGCGGTCGAAGAGACTCCGAACTTACGTGGGCGCGCTCCAGGATAACGCTGGAGGCGGGCGAGAGCTACAGGGTGATCAGCAGCCAGACCACAGTCACCATACGCGAACTGCGTGAAGCCGGACTTGTCGAATATCCGACACAAGATCTTACCCGCTACCTTCAACTTCCCATCACTTTCTCACCGCGGGTAGCAGAGTTGGCTGAGCAGGTTATGGCCGGCGAATCAACAACCTACGACAAAGTCAAAGCCTTGGAGCGATTCCTCCGTACCTTTGCCTACGACGAAGGGATTAAGGCCCCAGCCCCCGATCAGGACCCGCTTGAGTATTTCCTCTTCGACATCCAGAGCGGCTACTGCGATTACTACGCCTCCGCCATGGCGGCCATGCTGCGCAGCCAGGGGATTCCCGCACGCGCGGCCAGCGGCTACGCCGAGGGAACTTACGACCCGGAGATCGGCTCCTATCTGGTTACGGAACGGGACGCGCATACTTGGGTCGAAGTCTACTTTCCACAATTCGGCTGGATCGAGTTCGAGCCGACCGCCGGCGAGAGTATTCTCGATCGCCCCTCCGGCGTAGAACTCCAGGACAGCGGCCTGATCCCGGGTATGGATGAGCTCATGCCTGAGGACGAGGACTTTCTGTTTGACGACGCGTTTGATTTTGAAGAGGAGTTCCCCCAGGACATTGTCGGGCCCGTCACCGGCATCGGCGGACTCCCAACTCGAACACCCGTCGTCACAACCAGCTTCATCCTTGTCGTTCTGACACTGGTCGCAGGTGTATGGCTTCTGCGGCGGCGCATGTATCAGGGTCCCAAGGCCTTCATGCAGGAGCCGCAGATCTACTACGAACGTTTGCTGAATTGGACTGCGCGGCTGAAAGTGCCCCTGCGCTCGCGGCAGACGCAGGATCCACCGAGCTCGCACGACGGCCCATCCTTGCGACTGGTCTCAGGCGAAGTAGCTCGACAAGTGCCCGTCGAGCAGGCGATGACACCCTATGAACGAGAGGCGGTGCTGGCAGAAGGTCTTCCCCAGGGCATTCCGTTCATCCGGCGCATCATTGAAATCTACGTTCAGTTCCGCTACGCGCCGCGCTCGGAGCATTTCGAGGACGAAGTCCGCTACGAGTTGAAGAACAACTGGCGTCGACTTCGTCCAGTCCTGTTGAAGGTCTGGTTGCAGCAGAGGTTCAGCTGGCGCACCTCTGCCGGGGGCAATTAGAGGGATTGTCGAAAGCGTCATGCACAGTTGCCGGCAACCACTAACTGCGATTAACCGGGGCGGCCCCCCCCAGTCGGACGCAGAAGCACCACCTGTGTCTCTTCCGGCAGGCTGCTCTTCGTCAGCTTGAGAGTATCCGTTACATCCGGGTCGCTGATGCCCAACTCCTTGAGAAAGCGATCCACCGGCTCCAGGGATTCGGACTGCTCGCCGCGCTGACCTTCGAGGCGGTATTGCATCGGCACAACGATGCGCGGGTCCAGTTGACTGATCACTTCGGCGATGCGGGAAACGTCGGGTATGTGCGGTCCACTCACCGGCGCCAGCAGTACGTCGATATCACCCAATTCCTCCCCGCCGGCGCTGACCGGAACCTGCCCCAGCTCTCCCAGATGGCCGACCGTGAGGCCGGCGAAGTCCAGAAAAAAAGCGACGCTGCGTGTCCCGTTTCGGGATGTAGGCATGCCGGTCACGAGTACCTGTTTGACTTCGTAGTCACCGGGACCTCGCAGGATCTTCGGCTCGCCGCTGACGCCGTCTGTGCCTTTTGCGAGGGCCGTTGAACTGCTGCTGATAGTCACAATGTCGGCTCGCATCCTGGGCATCTGAATGCCCATTGTCCTCCTGCTCAAGGGATCACAGATTGCCGTGACGCCGCGCTCTCGCAGACGAAAGCAGGAGAATCCGTACCAGTTGATGTCCAAAGTCCTGTCCTTTCTCGAATGCCGATGAATCAGGTAAGCCGGCGCGAGTCCGACCTCCATTAAACGCGATGCCGGTGCCCTTGGAAACGGCTATCCTCAGTCTTGAAACAATCCGCATCTAGCGATTTTACATCACGTGCTGGCCACCGACAAAAGCGCAGGGAATCGCCGTCGCCTCCGTCCAGACGTAGCGGAGGACTGCTGGCGGCCTCAAGGAGCTGCACTGTCCGGCAGGGCTTTGCTTTGCGCAATGTCAGCCCAGGAACTATCATACCGTTCTTACGCATCCGGCTTTCAGTGGCCTCTCACCTGACCGCTGGTTGAGCCGGAGACCCATTCCATTGTGAATGGGTTTGACAAGCCGGAGAAACGCTCTATGAACGAACAAACGGTGCGCCAGGTGGTCACGGCCCGTTTCTATGAGTCGCTGGCCCAAAGTGGCGTCGAAGTCACCGCCATCCCCCAACCCCAATTGCAGGCCATCGTGAACGCGTTGGCCGACGGCGTTTTTGCGGCCCTCGATGCCATGGAAACCGAGGCTGATCACACCATCGCCGAGACCGATTCGCGAACGGGCGACCCTGAAGAGCCTCAAGCCACATCCCCTGCACCAGAGTCCATGGCAGCCATCTCCGATCACCTCGACAAAGAGGAGCTGCTCTGGTCCGGCCGCCCCTACCTGTCAATCGGCGTTCGCTATGAACTCACCACCCAGCGCGTACGGCTCATCCGCGGGCTGCTGGGACGCAGTTACCACGAGATCGAACTGGTGCGCGTGCGCGACACCTCGGTGAACCAGCATCTGGGCGAAAGGGCATTGAACGTGGGCGATGTAACGATAACCAGCAACGATCCCAGCCATCCTGAATTTACGCTTAACAACGTCAAAGATCCGATGGAGGTGCGGGAGATGATCCGTCAGGCCACGATGAAGGAAAAGCAGCGGCGCGGCCTCCATTTCCGCGAGGAGATGTAGCCGTGACCGCCGTAACAGAACGAACCCCATCCCAGGAAGAGGAATTGCCGGTCGCGAAAACACCTCTCTTCGAACTGGCACGTCAGGCCGGCGAACTGGCGCTGACAATGCAGCAGAATGGCCTGCGTTCTATCCATGCCAAGTCAACCCCCAATGACCTGGTCACCGAGGCCGATCTGGCCTGCGAGACCCTGATTCGCGACCGGCTGGCTGCCCTGACACCCAACTTCGGTTTCTGGGGCGAAGAAAGCGATGAACGGCCCCACGACGACTACTACTGGCTGGTGGATCCGATCGACGGCACCATCAACTTCGCCGCTGGCCTGCCCTGGTTCGGTATCAACATCGCTCTCATCCACCGTAATACGACCATCTTCGGCCTCTCGCTCATCCTGCCGCAGTTCGAGCTCTTCTGGGCGCAGGTCGGCCAGGGTACCTATCTGCGGCGCCGCAGCGGCGAGCAGCAGCGCTTGCAGGTCAGCCGGGCATCCACACTGGCGGACGCGCTGCTGACCACTGGCTTTCCCTATCACCGTGCCGTAAACGAGGACAACAACGCGGCCGAATTCGCACGCATCATGCCGATCTGTCGCGGCGTCCGCCGCATGGGCGCCTCCTCCGCCGACCTGGCCTATGTGGCCTCCGGCGCATTCTCAGCCTACTGGGAAGGATGGATCAAGCCCTGGGATGTCGCCGCCGGCGTCCTCCTTGTGCACGAGGCCGGCGGTCTCGTCACCAACTACCAGGGCGCGCCTTTCGGTCTGGACGACCACTGCATCATCGCCAGCAACGGTCAGCCGGGTGTCCACGAGCCTTTGCTGCACGCCATTCAAGGGGCCCGATCTGAAAAGTTCGACCAGGACAGTCGGAAAGGCATAGGGACAGATGGATAAGAAATCAGTACAAGAGCAGTTCGGTGCCCATGCCCGGACTTACATAACCAGCCGGCCCCACGCCAAGGGCGCCAGCCTGCAACGGCTGGTCGAATTGGTCGAGCCGCAGCCGGATTGGCAGGCACTGGACATCGCCACCGCCGCCGGCCACACCGCCTTCGCCTTCGCCCCCCACGTCGCCCACGTGCACGCCACCGATATCACACCGGAAATGCTGACCGTCGCCCGCGAGCAGGTTGCAGCGCGCGGCGTCGCCAACGTGACCGTCGAGCACGCCGACGCCGAAAACCTGCCCTATGTGGACAACCGTTTCGATCTTCTCACCTGCCGCATTGCCCCCCACCACTTCCCCGACGTCGACGCATTCCTGCGCGAATCGGTGCGCGTGCTGCGGCCCGGCGGCATCCTGGCGGTAGTGGACAACGTCGTGCCGGAAGGCGTAGCCGGCGATTTTGTCAACGCCTTCGAGAAACTGCGCGATCCCAGCCACTATCGCTGCCTCAGCGTGGAGGAGTGGCTTGCGGGTTACACGCAGGCCGGCCTCGAACTGACCCAGCATGAGATCCTTGAAAAACAGATGGTCTTCGAAGACTGGGCTGCCCGCCACGACCCGGTGATGCAGTCCTACCTGCGGGCGCTGCTCTGGCACGGCCCACCCCTGACTAAAGAATTCTTCCATCCCCGTAGTGAGGACGGCAAGACGCTTTTTCACCTGCGCGAAGGGCTGTTCATTGGGCGCAAACATCACTAGACCGCGGCAGCCTGTCAAACGTCCTTTCTTTGCCCATTCCCCTGATATGCAGTAGGCTTACAAGAAGCTAGCAGGCAATCATGGCTGTCCGTGTCGTTGGGCCGTAGGCACTCCCGCTTCGCGCACATCCTCAATGTTGAAGTAAATTCCCAATCTGAAGGAAACTACATGACGAAAATACGCTTTGGCACCGATGGCTGGCGCGGACGCATGGCTGAAGACTACACCTTTGCCAATGTGCGCCGCTGTGCCCAAGGCTTTGCCAACTGGCTCTTGGACGAGGGCTATGCTTCCCAAACGGTCGTTGTCGGCCACGACCAGCGCTTTCAGGGCGAACACTTTGCCGCCGCAGTGGCCGAGGTGCTGGCCGCCAACGGCCTGCAGGTCCTGATGATCGACGGTGCCGCGCCGACGCCGGTGATCAGCTTCGCCGCCGTAAACAACAACGCCGCCGGCGCCGTCAACATTACCGCCAGCCATAATCCGCCCGAGGACAACGGCTTCAAAGTGCGCGACGCCAGCGGCGGCGCGGTACCACCGGACGGATTGGCCAAAATCGAAGCCCGTATTCCCGACTCGGACGGGGTAAAGAGCATCTCCCTCGTCGAGGCTCTCGCTGCCGGCACAGTGCGGCGTCATCAGCCGCAGGCTGCCTATCTGGCCCACCTGTCCAGCCTGATCGATGTCACCCGCATCCGCGACGCCGGCCTCAAAATCGTTGTCGACGGCATGTGGGGCAACGGCGCCGGCTGGCTGACCCAAATCCTCGGCGGCGGCGAGACCGAAGTCATCGAAATCCACGCCCAGCGCAACCCGATCTTCCCTGAAATGGACCGCCCCGAGCCGATACCCCCCAATGTCGACGCCGGCCTGGCCGTCGCCCGCTCCGTGGAGGCCGACTGCATCTGCATCCTCGATGGAGACGCCGACCGCTGCGGCTTCGGCGACGAGAACGGCCAGTTCGTTGACCAACTGCGCGTCTACGGGCTGCTCGCCTACTATCTGCTCGAAGTGCGCGGCGAACGCGGTCCGATTGTCAAAACCCTCAGCACCACCTCGATGCTCGATAAGCTGTGCGCGGCCTACGACGTACCCGTTGTGGAGACAGGCGTCGGCTTCAAATTTGTGGCGCCGGCGATGCAGGAGTACGATGCCCTGATCGGCGGTGAGGAGAGCGGCGGTTACGCCTTCCGCGGCCACGTTCCCGAGAGGGACGGCATTCTCTCCAATCTCTGCCTGCTTGACCTGATGGTGCGCACCGGCAAAAGACCGACCGAACTGCTTCAGCTTCTCTTCGAAAAGGTCGGCGAGCACTTCTATGACCGGGTCGACATCCGCCTGACCAGCGCCGACATGAAGGCCGCAGCCCAGCAAAGACTCGACGACGTCGATATCAGCGGGCTGAGGCTGGGCGGCATCGCCGTCACCGACCGCATCACCGTCGACGGCCACAAGTTCCCGATGGAAGATGGCGGCTGGCTTCTGGTGCGCTTCTCCGGCACCGAGCCCCTGATCCGCATCTACACCGAGACAACCCGCCAGGAGAAGGTGGCTGCGATCCTTGCCGATGGCCAAAAGCTTGTGGGACTGTAGACGAAAACCTTCGTAGAGGACAGAGTTCCACCTCCAATCCCCCTAATGACATTTGGTCTTTCTGACCTCGAATGGGCTTTTATGTAGTGATAATATGTGATAAAATTAACAAATAGCGTATGCCAGAAAAAGCCACGTTTGCCTGCTTTGAGAGGAACCACAAAACCTGATGCGCCGCCGCGTCGACATTTGAGCGCACATGACCGTTCCGACGCTGGTCGACAGCCACTGCCATCTGAACCTGGAACAGTTCGATGCGGACCGGGCCGCCGTGCTGGAGCGCGCACAAGCGCGTGGCGTGAGCATGATCGTCAACCCCGGTATCGATCTGCTTCACTGCCGGCAGGCTATCGATCTGGCCGACCAGCATCCGCAGGTGTACGCCGCGCTGGGAATCCACCCCAACAGCAGCGCCGATTTCAGCGCACAGACGCTGACGCAGTTGCGAGGGATAGTCGATCATCCCAAGGTTGTCGCCATCGGAGAAATCGGGCTGGACTATCATTGGGGGACCGTCTCCCGCCAGCAGCAGGCACAGGCATTTCGAGCGCAGCTGGAACTGGCCGCCGAGTTGGGCCTGCCGGTCATCATCCATAATCGGGAGGCTAAGACCGACCTCACGCGGATCCTGCAGGAGTGGGCGGCCAGCGTACAGACGCGAAATTCCCCACTGGCAGAGAAGCCCTTTTGGGGTGTACTGCATGCATTCTCCGGCGACGCAGAACTGGCGCAAGCGGCCTGCGACTGGAATTTCGCCCTCGGCTTGGGCGGTCCGATAACCTTCAGGAACGCACGGGCCTTGCACGAACTGGTGCCGCAACTGGATCTCGACCGCCTGATGCTCGAAACCGATGCTCCCTGGCTGACGCCGCATCCCTTTCGAGGGAAACGCAACGAACCCGTGTATGTGGCTCTGGTAGCCGAGAGGCTCGCCGAGCTCTTGGCTGTGCCCGTTGAGGAGATTGCGGCCCGCACGACCGCTGTCGCCCTCTCGATCTTTCAACCGCCGGCTGGTACCATGAGAACGGAGACAGCTGCGGTCGCTGCCGGCGGACCATCGTAATCCGCCGCTCTATGGCTTTGTGACACTTTTCGTATGGTTGACCAGGCCCAGGTCGAACAACTCACCGATACGGAAGCGAGACCCTTGGCGCAGGATAGGCCGCAGATGAGGCCGCGCTCAAGCGCCCTCGACGCGCGCGCAGAGATTCCGTACGGATTTTTCCGTCGCATGCTATTGACGCCGCAGGACGCCTCGACGCTGCTTGCGCCGGTGCGTGGGGGGCTTGCCCAGGTCGAAGAGAAGATGAAGAGCGTTGACGCCGACGTGTTCGCGCCCTTGGCCAACGCCTTCCTGGAACTGATCGGCCAGGGCGGGAAACGGTTGCGGCCTGCCTTGGCGCTGCTGGCCGCAGGGCTCCAGGACGCCCACCCCGAGCACAGCAACTCTCGCCCCCATGTGCACGGAACCACGGCCGCCCTGGGCGAGGACCGTCACCCGTTTACACTTATCGCACTGGCTGCGGCTGTAGAGATGCTGCACACAGCCACACTCGTCCACGACGATGTAATCGACGGTGCGCTCCTGCGTCGTGACGCGCCCACGCTCAACGCCTCCTGGAGCGCGGGCGCCACGGTTCTCGCCGGCGACTATATGTTCGCCCGCTCCGCCCAATTCGCCGCCGAAACCGGCAACGTACGCGTCATCACCATCTTTAGCGATACCCTGCGCGTGATCGTCGACGGCGAATTGCGCCAGCTCTCCGATCGCAACGACTTTCGCCAGGACTGGCAAGCCTACTACCAACGCATCTATGCCAAGACGGCCAGTCTCTACAGCGCCGCCACCGAAGCCGCCGCCGTTCTGGTCGGCCTGCCGCCGGACCGGGTTCAGGCACTGAAATCCTTCGGTTACCAGTTCGGGATGGCCTTCCAGATCGTGGACGACATCCTCGACTTTGTCGGCACCGACGCCACCCTGGGCAAGCCCGTAGGCAGCGACCTGCGCCAGGGTACCCTGACACTGCCGTTCCTCTACTACCTGCGCGAACTGCCCCAGCCGCAAAAGGTGGTGTCGCGCCTGCTCCAGGCCAGGGAGAGCGCCGATGCCGGCGACCCCACCATCCTCTCTGCAACCGTGCAGGAGATCGTTCAGGCCGTGTGCGCCAGCGGCGCCATCGAAGCCGCCCATCAGGAAGCTCTTGGTTTTCTCGATCACGCGGTCCACGACTTGGCTCCTTTCAATGACAACCTCTGCCTGCGATCGCTTCTGGGCCTGTGCGCTTTTGTCGTGCAGCGCACCAGTTGAATCGAGACAACCAGCGGTCGCAAATCAGCACATATCCCTGCACAGCGCCCGCCAACCGCCCTCCAGCCAAATTCGAACGTAATGCTTCAACGACTTCGCGGCCGAACAGGGCCTCAAGGTGACGAGGCCCGCCCGCAGACAGAAAGGAGACCGCCGCCGACAGACCTGGTGATCGTGATCATCTCCTGGAACGTCTGGGACCATCTGCGCGCCTGCCTTACCTCGATCGAACAGCAGAGCACGCCGATAGACGAAGGACGCGCCGATAAATCACAGCGCAAGACCGCCTCCCCCTCCTCGACAGCAGTGCGTCGTTTCGGGCCCTACAGCGAGGCTACCCTCCAGGTCGTGGTGCTCGACAACGCCAGTGAAGACGCCACACCCTCTCTCCTGCCAAGCCGCTTCCCCTGGGTGCAGACGATCTTCAGCGACGAAAACCTGGGTTTCACCGGCGGCAACAACCGGGCGCTCGAAGCGATGGGGTTTAACCCCTTGCCGACCCAGGAACAAGAAAGGGAAGCCTCTGGTCAGATCGACACAGAGGGCCCGGCCGCACCAATTCGGACATCTGACAACAATTCGGCAACGGACCCGTCCCCGCGTCCCGCCGCCAAGGCGCGATTCATCTACTTCCTCAACCCGGACACCGAACTCCTGCCCGGCAGCCTGTGGGCCCTCTACAACGGCATCAACGAAGACGAGGCCATCGGTGCGATCGGGCCGCAGCTGCGCTACACCGACGGCGCACTGCAGAGCAGCCGCCGCCGCTTCCCCGGCCGCCTCACCGGCTTTTTCGAGAGCACCTGGCTGGAGCGGATGTGGCCCCACAATCCATGGGCCCGCAGCTACCACCTCGCCGACTGGCCCGCCGACGCCCGCCAGGACGTAGACTGGCTGGTCGGCGCAGCCCTCCTGGTGCGGGGCAAGGTGCTGGCCGCTCTCGGCGGCTTTGATCCTCAGTTCTTCATGTACAGCGAAGAGACCGACCTCTGCCGCCGCATCAGGCGCGCCGGCTGGCGCGTCGTCTACGAACCCCGCGCAATCGTCATCCACGCCGAGGGCCGCAGCAGCGGCCAGGTCAGCGCCAGGCGTCATATCCTCTTCAACCGCAGCAAAGTACGTTTCATGCGCAAGTGGCACGGCCCCGTGTGGGCAGCCCTCCTGCGACGCTATCTGCTACTCGAATTTCGCCTGCAGATCGTAAGCGAATCCTTCAAAGCAGTCCTGGGCCACAAACGCGCGCTGCGCCGCGACCGCGTCGCCGCCTACCGCGACGTCCTGAAGAGCGGATTGGAATAGAAACCTTCCTCCTCCCCAATCTTTCTATCTCCCCATCTCTTCGTGTAAGATGCTGCTGAACGCGCTGCCTCTTCAGTCTGGCGGCGCAACTCACCAGGAGAAACTTCAGTGGCCCGATTTCAAACTAAGCCGATCAGCGGCGCCCGCGACTTCCTGCCCCTCGACGTGCTGCGCCGCCAATACGTCATCGATGTGATCGAACGCGTCTACCAGAGCTACGGCTTTGAACCGCTCGACACCCCGGTGATGGAACGCCTTGATACCCTGCTCGGCAAATACGGCGAAGAGGGCGACCAGTTGATCTTCCGCGTCGCCAAGCGCGGCGCCAAGCTGCAACGAGCGCTCGCCGACTCCCCAACCCAAGACGAAATCGCCGACGCCGGCCTGCGCTACGACCTTACCGTCCCCCTCGCCCGCATCGTCGCCGAGTACAGCAACCAGCTCCCCCGCTACTTCAAGCGCTACCACATCGCACCAGTTTACCGCGCCGACCGGCCCGCCAAGGGACGCTTCCGCGAATTCTACCAGTGCGACCTTGACGTAGTCGGCTCCTCCAGCCAACTGGTCGAAGCCGAGGTCCTCAACGCCGGCGCCCAGGTCCTGCAGGAGCTCGGCTTCCATGGGCGCGATGCGTCCGGCTTCCTGCTGCGCCTCAACCACCGCGGCGTCCTGCGCGGCCTGATGGAGGTAACAGGCGTGCCCGCGGAACTGGAGTCGGACGCCCTGGTTGCCGTCGACAAGCTGGACAAGATCGGCCTGGACGGCGTGGAAAAAGAGTTACGCACCCGGGGCCTCGATCAGAAGGCCGCAACAACTCTTCTGAAACTGATGGCCGCTGCACCCGAGGAAACCGACGCAGCGCTCTGCTGGCTTGAGGAAGGGCTGGCATGCTCCGCCAACGGCGCAGAAGCTGTGGCCGAACTGAAAGAAGTGGTGACACTCACGGCGTCGGGCCCGGCCCGCGACCACATTCGCATCGACCCATACCTGGCGCGCGGCCTGAGCTACTACACCGGCCCAATCTACGAAATCGAGTTCCCCACCCTGAGCGGTTCCGGTGGCGCCGGCGGACGCTACGACGACCTGATCGGCATGTTCAGCAACCGTTCGATCCCCGCCTGTGGCTTCAGCTTGGGCCTGGAGCGCATCCTGCTCATCATGGAAGAACGCGGCCTCTTCCCGCAAAAACTGGCCGGACAACCCCAGGTCCTGATCACCAATTTCGACCGCGAGACGTTGGCGGCGAACGTAGAGCTGGCAAACGCGCTGCGGAAGGCCGGTCTGCGCGTCGATCACTACCCGGACCCGGACAACCTGGGCCGCCAGTTCAGGTATGCCGAAGAACGCAACATTCCGGTTGCCCTGCTGCTAGGCGGAAACGAGCTGGCGGCCGGTACCGTCACCGTCAAAAACCTGATCAGCGGCGAGCAGGAATCGGTAGCGCAGTCAAATGTGGCCGACCACCTTTGCGCTCGATTCCACTAGAGTCCGTACCGGTCCCAGTAAAATATCGCATTTCGCATATTTTGCGATATAATCACGCAACCGCCACACAACAACCCATGCTTCACCCATTCCGATTCTGCGGTTACCGATTTCCACATAATTCCCAATGGAGGAACCCATGAAGCAACCAGTATTGAGCCGGCGTCAATTCTTGCAGCTAACAGCCGGCGTGACCGTTACTTCGGCTTTGGCAGCCTGTGTGGCCCCGGCCGCGCCCGCAGCCGATACCGGTGACGCAGCCATGGCTACAACGACCATCGACATCTGGGCCTATCCCCGCACGGAGAATGATGGCGACATCGTCTATGCCCCTCTGAATGAGGGCTTCCATGCTGCCCATCCTGATATCATAGCGCAGGTCGAGGTACAGCCCTGGGGCGGTCGTCGCGAGAAACTCTACGCCGCCGCCGCGGCCGGCGAGGCGCCCGATATCTGGGATGCCACCACCGATACCGTGCCGGCCTATATCACCAAAGGCGTGATCCTTGGCCTCGATGACCTTCTGTCCGCCGACGTCCTGGCCGACTATACCGGCGCTGAAATCGATGCGGCCAGCATGGACGGTGTCCTCTACATGCCGCTGTTCGAAGCCGAAGTCAACGGCATCGCCTACAACGGCGGCCTGCTTTCAGAACTGGGCTATGACCCGGACACCGCGGCATTCGCGACTTGGGACGAGCTCTATGCCCTGGCTGAAAAAGCCGCAGAAAACAACTGGTATCTGGAAAATCTCAGTACCTTTAACTGGGGTGAATTCCTGGTTACCGTGCATGAAGCAGGCGGGCAGGTCTACGCCGACGATCGCACTACCTCCAATTTCCTGGAGCAGCCCGTCATCGATGCCCTGACCCGCTGGGTCACTGAATATGATAATGGCTGGGTCCCCCTGGAATACGCCATCGGCAGCGTCGATGAACAGGGCGGCCTCCCCGATTACTGGGGTTCATTGGAACAGGTGACTGGACGCAGGGAAGACGCTGCCTGCGTTCAAGACGTTGAAGCAAACCCGGATCTGAAATTCGTGATCGGCCACCCTCGCAGCAAGGACAACTCAATTACCGCGGTTTCCGGCATCGTTTCGGGCCAGGGTTGGGCCATCACCAGTCAGAGCGACGCGGTCGACGCTGCCGTCACTTGGGTTACGTACATGCTTGCGCCCGAACAGGTCGGGACACGCGCCAACCTGGCAGGCACCACCCCCGTCGGCAACAAGGCCAAGGAAATCTGGAGTCCTGCCCCCTGCACGGCCGAGTACGTGGACCGTTTCGGACCGCTGCTGTTTGCCGGTGTCGACACCAATACGCTCTGGCAGGAGAGTAAGGTTGTCGCCGGTCCGCAGTTCCAGGCCGCAATTCTCGGTCAGGTCACAGTAGAAGAAGCGTTGGAGACCATCAAGACTGAGATCGATGCGCTTCTGTTGGAACAATATGGATAACGGAGCCATCTCCGTCTAAGCAGGCCCAACTCAGATCGCAGAGTTGCGGAGAAGCGGGAAAGCCTCCCATCTCAGCAACTCTGCGGTTTTTTGTTCGGAAGGGAGAAACTGATCATGGCCGTTGCGAGCCCATCCCAGCGCGCAACCTCCCAATTCCTCAGACGGTTGCGGCGTTCACTGCCCTGGTATCCCTTTATCATCGTCAACGCCGCTGTCTTTCTGGTCTTCAACCTGGTCCCTTGGATTTCGATGTTCCGGTACAGTGTTTTGAAGACAGATCTGCTCTCGACGCGTGAATTTGTCGGGATCGCACACTTCATCAACATGCTGACCGATGCCAAGCTCCACAAGGCCATGCTCAACACGGCTTGGTTTACGCTAATGTATATCCCCCTCCTGGTGGCAATTTCTCTGGGCGTTGCTGTGCTCGTAAACCGGCCGTTGCGGGGCATGAAAGCCTTCCGCGCCATCTACTTTCTTCCCAACATTACGTCGGTGGCGGTCCTTGCCCTGATCTTTCGCCGCTTCCTTTCACCCCGCCCCGACGGCCCTCTTAACTTTCTGATCGGGCTTGTCGGCATCCCGCCCCAGAGATGGCTGATCGACGTGTATCAGGCCATGCCCAGCATTGTCGGCATCAGTCTGTGGGAGGCGTTCGGATACTTTATGGTCATCTGGCTTGCCGGGCTGCAGGCCATCCCCAATGAACTCTATGATGCCGCCAAAGTGGATGGCGCCAACGGATGGCGTCTTCATCGCTACGTCACCATTCCACTTCTGCGCCCAACAGCCGCCTTTATCATCGTCATCGCCACCATCGGTGCACTGCAGGTCTTCGGTTCCATCTTCATTCTGACCGGCGGCGGGCCTGTAAACGCCACAACCACCGTGGTCTACCAGATCTACAACGAAGCCTTTAACTTCGGCCGCTTCGGTTACGCGTCCGCCCTTTCGATACTCTTCTTCTTGATAATTCTGCTCATCGCACTGATTCAGTCCCGCTATCTGCGTTTTGGAGAAGACGTCTATTAGCTGACGTGTAATGATAATCGCCGGTCACCGGGGATAGCCCTTGTTGGAAGAGACCGGTTCCTGTCTCTTTGTCTTGGAATGATCGCTTTGGAGCTCTCCAGATGTCTGTTTCCGAAACCAGCAGCACCTCAGTCGAAAAGCCCAACCCGATTCGAGAGACGATCATCTACCTACTGATGGCCGCGGTGGCGATCACAACCGTTGGGCCGTTTCTTATCATGCTGTCGGTTTCTCTCACTCAGAACATTCGCTTTATCACCTTCCCAGTCGAATTGATCCCAACGCCGATGACCCTGGAGAACTTCCAGACACTCTTTGCCCGCACGGACGCACTCCGCTGGCTCTTCAACAGTGTATATGTCGCCGTCATATCAACCTTGGGCGGTGTGATCACCTCGAGTATGGCCGGATTTGCCTTTGCCAGGGGCGATTTCTGGGGCAAGAACGTCATCTTTGTGCTCTTTTTGGGAATCCTGATTATGCCGGATACAGCCCTGATCGTGCCCCAGTTCGTCGTTCTCTCGCAGCTGGGGCTTGTGAACACCTATACAGCTCTGATCGGGCCCTGGTTTGCCTCCATTTTCGGTACCTTCCTGCTGCGCCAGGCCTATTTGAGCATCCCCCGCGACTATGACGATGCCGGGACCATCGATGGCGCTAATCTCTGGCAGAACTGGTGGCACGTGCTGATGCCGCAGGTCGTGCCCACCATGGCGACACTGGCTGTCCTTCGCTTCATGGGCAACTGGAACTCCTTTTTCTATCCCATGATCGTCACATCCAAATCCGATATGCGTACCCTGACCGTCGGTCTGGGCACCGTGGCGCGCTCTGGCGGCGATGCAGGATTGGATATGGCCGGCGCCGTGCTCGGCTTTCTCCCGACACTTCTCGTCTTTGTCCTCATGCAGCGCTATATTATCCGAGGCATCTCACTCAGCGGCGTGAAAGGCTGACACATTCGCATGACGCAAGAACGAAAGATTCTCTACCTGCCCCCGACTGGTCTCTCTGAAGACATCCTCTCCCCGGAGGCCGTCTCCATACTGGAGAGCCTGGGCACCGTGATCTGGAACAAGCTGGATCGCAACTACACCAGCGATGAGCTGCTCGAAATGATCCCCGGCACGGCCGTCGTGGTCACCTCCTGGGGATCGCCCCTCATCACCGAAGAACACGTAGCCGCAGCCGACGACCTGCAGATCGTCGGCCACGCCGCCGGCTCTGTCAAGACCCGCCTGGCCCCCGCCGGCCACGAACGCGGCATCGTGCTCCTCAGCGCCGCCGACGTCATCGCCGAATCCGTCGCCGAATACACGCTCTGGGCTATGCTCAGCGGCCAGCGCAATCTCTGGCCCTACGAACAAACCATGAAAGTCGAACGCGGCTGGAAACCCGCCCCCAACTGGCCCGGTCACTCTCTCTATTCCAAAAAAGTGGGGCTCGTCAGCGCCAGCATGGTGGGCCGCCGCGTCATCGGCCTGCTCAAACCCTTCAACTGCGACGTGTCGGTCTACGACCCTTATCTCAGCCAGGAAGACGCCCGCCTGCTCGACGTACGCAGCGTCTCCCTGGAAGAGATCTTTGCCGACTCCGATATCATCTCGGTGCATGCCCCCATCACTCCCGAAACCCGGAAAATGATCACTGGCGCCCATTTCCAGTCGATTCGTGACGGAGCACTCTTCGTCCATACTGCTCGCTCCTGGGTTCTGGATCAGGATGCCCTGGTTGCCGAGCTGCAGAAGAACCGCTTCAACGCATACATCGATGTCTTCGAGCCGGAACCCCTATCCCCCGACCACCCCATGCGCGATCTCGACAATGTCTTCCTGTCCCCCCATGTGTCAGGCCACACGGTCGAGAACCGCTTGCGCCTGGTCGAAGAGATCGTTCGCGATATCCAACGTTTCTACAACGACGAACCGCTGCGGCTGGTCGTATCGTATGAGAAACTGAAGATTATGGCCTGAGGCCGGAACGCAGTCACCGGAAAGCAGGGACAATGATGTTGCCCAAGCATACCCAGGTAGTGATTATCGGCGCCGGAATCGCCGGCTGTAGCGTGGCATACCACCTGACCAAACTCGGATGGCACGAGATCGTCGTCGTCGATCAGGGCCCGCTCTTCGAAACCGGCGGCTCCACCTCGCACGCGCCGGGCCTTGTATTCCAGATCAACGCCTCCAAAACCATGACCGAATTCGCACGCCACAGCGTCGATCTCTGGACTCAAATGGAGCTTGACGGCGAGCCCTGCACCCGGCAGGTCGGCAGTATGGAAGTCGCTTGGACGCCCGAGCGCCTCACCGATCTCAAACGCAAGCACGGCTACGGCCTCGCCTGGGGCGTGGACTGCCACCTCCTCACCCCCGACGAAGCGCGCGCCCGCTTTCCACTCCTCTCCGACCGCATCCTCGGCGCGCTCTACGTCCCCTCCGACATCCAAACAAAGGCGACCCGTTCGGCAGAGGCGATGGCCCGCGCGGCCGAGCAAATCGGCGCCCAATTCTTCGGCGGCGTCAAAGTGAACGGCTTCGCCACCGCCGGCGGGCGCGTCACCGCCGTACAGACAACCCAAGGTAAAATCAAGACAGACCTCGTCGTCGCCGCCACCGGCATCTGGGCGCCCAAAGTCGGCGGCATGGCAAACGTGCCCATCCCGCTCTCACCGATGCAACATCTTTACGCCGTCACCGCGCCTTTGCCCGAACTGGCCGGCGCCACCGAGAAGATAGCCCTCCCCTTCCTGCGTAACCAGGATAAAGCAATGTACTTTCGGCAGGAGGGCGAAAGCATCGGTATCGGCTCCTACCTGCACGAACCGCTCCTGGTGGACGCCAACGACCTCCCGGACCGCGCCATCGACGGATTGCCGCCCGCAGAAATGCCCTTCCCCCCGGCCCACTTCGAGGCCGCGCTGACCGCAACCGCTGAACTGATGCCCAGCCTCACAGACGTGGAGCTGACCCGCAGACTCAACGGCATCTTCTCATTCACCAACGACGGCTTCCCCGTGCTCGGCGAATCGCCGCACCTGCCCGGCTTCTGGTCCGCCCAGGCCGTCTGGATCACACACGCCGGCGGCGTAGGCAAAGCGGTCGCCGAATGGATCGTACAAGGTGAGCCCACCACCGATCTGCACGAGTGCGACATCAGGCGCTTCCACCCGCACGCCCTCAGCCGCCCCTACGTCCGCGCCCGCGCCGCCCAGCAGTACCGCGAAGTCTACGACATCATCCACCCCCGCCAGCAGATGACCCAACCCCGCAACCTGCGGCTGACGCCCTTCTACGCGCGCCAGCAGGAACTGGACGCCGTCTTCTTCGAGAACGCCGGCTGGGAACGCCCCCAATGGTACGAAACCAACCTGGCCTTGCTCGAAACACGCAATGTAAACGGCACAGCCCGCAACGACTGGGCCGCGCAGGAATGGTCGCCTGCAGTCGCGGCCGAACATGCCGCGACACGCGAACGGGTGGCTCTCTTCGATCTGACACCCTTCGCCATATTTGAGATGACCGGCCCCGGCGCGCTCCCCAAACTGCAGTGCCTGGCCGCCAACCAGATGGACAGACCCTTCGGTTCCATCACCTACACCGCCATGCTGACCCCGCGCGGCGGCATCAAGTGCGACCTGACCGTAACCCGCCTTGCCGACGAGCGCTTCATGATCGTGACCGGCGGTGCCATGGGTCTCCACGATCTGGCTTGGATGGAGTCGCAACTGCCAGGCGACGGCTCCGCCACCTTGACCGACATATCGCCTGCACAATGCTGCCTCGGCCTCTGGGGCCCGCGCGCTCGCGACCTGCTCAGCAGAGTCTGCGAAGACGACCTGAGCGACGCCGCCTTCCCGTACCTGACCGCCAAACAGATAACGATTGCCGAGGTCCCCGTTCTGGCCTTGCGTATCTCTTACGTCGGCGAACTCGGCTGGGAACTCTACGCCCCGTTCGAGCAGGGCCTGCGCCTCTGGGACATCCTTTGGGAGGCGGGCGAACCCTTCGGCCTGATCGCGGCCGGCGGCGGCGCCTTCGACTCCCTCCGGCTCGAAAAGGGCTACCGTCTCTGGAGCCAGGACATTCACACCGAGTACAACCCCTACGAGGCCGGCCTCGAGTTCGCCGTGCGCATGAACAAAGGCGACTTCGTCGGCCGCGATGCGCTGACAAAATATCGCGCCCAGGGCAACGCGCGCCAACTCTGCTGCATGACCCTCGACAACCGCGACGCCGTCGTCATGGGCAAAGAGCCGATGATGGACGCAGACCGCCTCCTGGGCTACGTCACCAGCGCCAACTACGGCCACACAATCGGCCGCGGCATCGTCTACGGCTACCTGCCCAGCGACTACGCCAAAGAAGGAACCGGCGTGGAAATCCTATACTTCGGCGAACGCCTACCTGCAACGGTCGCCCGCGAACCTCTCTACGATCCACGAGGCACAAAAATGAAAGCCTGATACGCGGCATCCCGCCGATCACTGACCACTGAACACTAGCCACTGACCACCGGAGTTTTCCCGCATGCAACAAACACTACTCATCGACGGCCTCAAGAACCGCCGCCTGCCCATAAACCTGCGCCAGAGCGGAAACAGCGACGCCCGCATGCTCATCTCAACCCGCATCAGGAAGTCGCCCTGGTGGCACCTGTCCAAAGCCGCCGGCTGCTGGGCATACACCACCTATAATCACCAGTACCACCCACGCGCCTACATTAGGCCCGAAGACGGCGGCATGCTCGCCGAGTACAAATTCCTCACCGAGCACGTCAGCATGTGGGACGTGGCCGTCGAGCGCCAGATCCAGGTCAAGGGCCCCGAAGCCGCGGCATTCGTCGACTACCTCATCACCCGCGACGTGCACACCCTCATGCCCAACATGCGCGCACGCTACGTCATCCTCTGCAACCAGTACGGCGGCATCATCAACGACCCCGTACTCCTGCGCGTCGCCGACGACGAGTTCTGGTTCAGCATCTCCGACTCCGATGTTCTGCTCTGGGCACAGGGCGTCAACGCCACCGGCCGCTTCAACGTCGACATCCACGAGCTCGACGTCTCGCCGGTCCAGATCCAGGGCCCCAAGTCCGCCCCCCTGATGGAGAAGATGTTCGGCTCCCACGTCCGCGAGATCCCCTACTACGGCCTCATCCACGAAACGCTCAACGGTCATCCCGTAACCATCTCGCGCACCGGCTTCTCCGCCGAGGTCGGCTTCGAGATCTACCTGCACAACGCCATGCTCCATGCCGACGACATCTGGCCCTACATCCTCGAGCAGGGCGAGGAGTTCAACCTCGGCGTAATCGCGCCCAGCCACATCCGCCGCATCGAGGCCGGCATCCTCTCCTACGGCCAGGACATGGACATCGAGAACAACCCCTACGAGGTCCGCCTCGGCTGGCAGGTGGACTTGGACAAAGGCGACTTCATCGGCAAAGAGGCGCTCACGAGGATCGAGCAGGAGGGGGTGAATCAGCGGCTGGTCGGTCTCCGCCTCGGCGGCGAGCCAATCGTCTGGTACAACGAGGATTTCTACCTGGTCAAAGACAGCGAATCCGGCGCCGACGTCGGATACGTAACCAGCGCCTTCTGGTCACCTGCCCAGGAGTCCAACATCGCCCTGGCCGTCATGCCCCGCTCACACTGGAAACGCGGCACCAAGGTCAATGTCCAACTCCCCGCCGACGGCATCGTCGACGCCCAAGTCGTGCGCGTCCCCTTCGTCGACCCCACCAAGGATCTGCCCAAGACGGAGTTGACAAATGGTAGTGGCTCGTAGAAGGTGGTAAGCGACTGATAAGGACGCCGGTATTTCGGCGGAAAAACATAACTACGGCTCGACACAAATTGGAAGGCCGAGCCCGTCAAAGTTTTTACGTGTCTATCCCAAAGTGGGGGTGAGTTCAAGCAAACCTCTTGCACATATCAAACCTTGGTCAGTCCGCGTTCAACTCTGAGGCAAGAAAAGCATCGTCTCTGACAACTGACCACTAACCACTGACAACTGCAATTCTGGGCGGTCGGGCCTATTCGGCCCTCCCTTGTGCGGGGGCTCCGCCCCCGCAACGCCCCCTCTCCTACAACATGCCTCGCCGACCTGGTGTCTAAATTGGTGACAGGTGCCCATTCGAACGAACTTCGCCCAACCACGTCTCGCCAGTCCCCGAGCCAATCTCACTCAAACAAGACTGCGGCACACACTCCTCGCCTTTGTGCCTGCCCTGTTCTCCTCCGAGAGCCGGAACACAAAACCACCCACCGTCGCCTCCCATTCCCCACCTGACCCCTTTTGCCCCAAAACTGGGACGCTCCCACCGCCTCTACTCCCTTGAACACCTGCCAAAGTCGGTATATACTTGACCGACAACATCCAAAGGAGAAAAGTCCCCCATGGCTGAACAGAGTGAAGATCGCCTGGACCGCATTGAGCGCATTTTAGAACAGAGTGCCAAAGAGCACGCAGAGCAGTTCGCTAACATCGACAAGACGTTCGCCTACGCCGCCGAACAGTTCAACCGCAACGAAGAACGATTCCGTCGCAACGAAGAACGGTTCAAACGCAACGAAGAACGATTCACCGCGCTGGGCGAGAGACTTGACCAGTTGTCCAGTGATATCGGCTTCTTGTACGCTGCCGTGATGGGACATGTCTCGCAGCCCACGCCGCCGGCCCATCAGGACTAACGCCAAAAATCAAGGATCGGAAAAAAGCAACAGGCCAGCCTTCGCGGTATCTGAGTTCCCAACTGCCAGCTACCTCTAAGATAGCTTGGCCGCTCCTTTTGCCATTTTTGTAGCGAGGGCGGGTTGAATCATATCTCCCCCAGCCCAAACGCCTCCTCCAAATCCACCGTCGCACCGCTCGCAATCGCCCGCTTAATCCCCGCCTCAAACTGCAGCTCCTGCAAACCGGCCACACCCGGAATCGGCGGCGGCGTCCCGTCCTGCACGCTGTCCAGATAGGCGTTTATCGCCTTGCCGAACGACGCCCGGTACTGGTCCCAACGCGAGATATCAAATGTCAGATTGTGCCGTTCATGCCGGCCCGTACGGTAGTTGATCACCTCCATCTCGCCGTCCAGGTCCCGCATACTCAGCCGCCCGTGCTCATACGCGAACGTCAACTCATACAGCGGCAGCTTGGGATCGATGGCTGACGTGCCGATAAGCGTGCCAGTGGCGTCGTTCACCAGGCGCGCAGCCACCGTCACGTTGCGTGATTCATCGGCGCCCGCGCCTGGCGAGGACGCCTGCGCGCTGATACTGGCTGCCGGCCCCATGAAGTATAGCAACAGGTCGATGCAGTGGCTCCAGCAGTTGTAATGCACCATGCCCGTGAAATGCACTGGCTGCCCAAACGCCTCCTGCTCCACGATTTCCCGCGCCAGCCGCGTCTGGTCGAAGAAGCGGTAGTTGAACACCATCGCCGTCTCCACGTCCGCGCCGTGCGCCGCCTGCATCATCGCTCGCGCGTCGAAGAAGTCCTCCTCGACCACGTTAGCCTGCCCGTGCCGCGCCGCCAGCGGCTTCTCAAAGAAGAGCCGTTTCGGCCCGTGCGGCAGCAGCGCGTTCGCCGCGTCAAGACGGTCTGTCTCCTTAGTGAAAACCAGGCAAGTGTCCGGCTCGTCCGCCAGCAGGTCGGCCGCATCCGCCGCCACGCGCCCGCCGAACTGTTCCGCCACCGCCTCTGCCTTGCTGCGCGTGCGGTTCAGATAGCTGAGCTGAATATCCTCTCGCTCCGCGATGTACGGCAGATAGTTCCTCTCGGCTACGCCGCCGGTTCCCACAACTGCAATCTTCATCGTCATCCTAGTTCCCCTCAGGTCTGATTGTTCTGTTACAAGCTATTCTTCGACCAGGCGAAAACTGTAAGAGCCGGAGCCCACCTGGAAAGTGATAGCGTCCCAGTTCTCCTCGCCCGCCCCGATACCCACAACGCCCGGTCTGTACACGCCCTTCTCCCAAATCGGCTTTCCGCCCTCACTTATCGCCACCGCGCCTTGACCCATCTTGGGCACGCAGACCTCCGCCCTCGTATTGGCAGGCACGGTCACCTGCAGAGCGAACGCCCCCTCCTCGTGCTGCCATGCCGACGCCACCGTGCCGGACTGCGTCTCGACCACAGCCTCCACACCGGTCACCCTGCCGACCACCTTGGGTCTGATCGCAAAAGTCCGGTAGCCAGGACTCGTCGGGCTGATGCCAGCAAGCGTACGGTAGAAAAAGACCTCCGTGCTGCAGAACATCTTCATGTTCAGGCTCAACTCCTCCTCCGGGTCGCCGTTCCACGACTCCCATACCGTCGTCGCGCCCTTGGCGATCTGCTCGCCCCAGCTCGGAAAAGTCGTCTGCGACATCAACTCGGCCATAACCTCCGCCTGCCCGTAGCGCGGTAGCACGTTCTCCAGCGCCGCCGTGCCGATGATCCCCGTCGTCAGATGCCTGTCCCGGCGCACGCGAATATCCTCGACCAGGTTGGCCGCAACCGCCTCTACCCTCTCTGCCGGCACCAGGTCAAGGTGCAGCGCCACCGCGTTCGCCGTCTGGCTTCCGCCCCCGTACTGGTTGCTCTTTTCGTTCAGAAACTCGCGGTTGAACGCCTCCCGGATCTCCCCGGCCAGCGCACCGTACCGCCGCGCCTCCTCCTCCTTGCCCAGCACCCGCGCCAACTGTGCCAGGATCCACACACAATACTGGTAATAGGCCGTTGACGTGAGCGCCATCGGCGTATGCAGCGGCTTGAAGCTGGAAGTTCCTTCCGCCTGCGGCTCCATGTGGTCGCCAAGCCCATGGCGCATGATATGCCCTTCCGCCAGCGCGCCGTAAAACGCTATCAACCGCTTCAGCGGACCGTGATGCCTCGCCAGAACGCGCGTATCACCGTAATGCCGGTAGACCTGCCACACAAAGATCGGATAGGTGCTCGCCCAGTCCATCCAGCGCAGATACGCGTCCATTGTCTCGCGCCAGTGCAGCGGAGCCACCACCGGGACATCGCCGTCCTCCGTTTGCGCATCAGCGATATCCTCCAGCCACTTCGCCCAGAAGCTGGCGCTTTCAAAATTGTAAAGATAGTCCTCGGCGATGAAGCCCGGATCGCCCAGCCACGCCACCCGCTCCGAACGGTCGGCCGCGTCCTGCGAAATGCTCTGAAAACTGCCCCGCAGCGTCCAGTGTACATTACTGTGAATCCGGTTGAAGAGCTCGTTCGAACAGCGAAAACGGCTCCCGGTCCCCACCGCCGAATGCACCACACGCCCCTCCACGCTCTCCAGCGTGGGCACGCCCGGATAGCCGGAAATTTCCACGTAGCGGAAACTGTGCAGCGTGAAGCGAGGCTCCCATACCTCGACACCATCTCCTCTTGACGTATAGCTGTCCGTCTGCCGCGCGCAATGATGTACGCCCCCGTCGCGCCCGATCCCCTGCCTGTACGCCTCCCCCGAACTGGGCGCGTTGCACAGATTGCTGCGCGCGTCCAGCGCCCCGTCCGCGTACAAACAGGTCCCGTGCCGCAGCGTGACCGTCGCGCCCGCCGGCCCTCGCAGCCGCAGCCGGCACCATCCCGTTATCACCTGCCCCAAGTCGAAAATATACACGCCCTCACTGGGGTTGGTCATCTCAACCGCCGGTATCGTCTCGATGACGCGCGCCGGCGGCATACTCTGCGCCTTTAGCACGCCCCCGGGCGCATCCGCGACCGCAGCCGGTTGCCAGCCCGCGTCATCGAAACCGGGACTGTCCCATCCCGGCCTCTCCAAACGCGCGTCGTAACGCTCACCGTTGTTGAAATCGTTATACGTGATCGGGCCCGCCGCTACCTTCCATTCGCCGTCGGAGACAATGCTGAACTGCCCGCCATCCGCGTACTCAATTATTCCTTGCAGCAGCAGCCTCGGCCTGTCCCCGTAAGGCGTACGGTGGCTGGGCGACGGCGGAATGTCATCCTCCGCGCTGTACCAACCATGCCCCAGCATAACGCCGAATACGTTGGCGCCCGGCCGCAACAGCTCCGTGACATCGTGGCTCACATACAGCACGCGCGAACCCAAAGCCATCGGCTGGTCGTTGTTGTAGTACGTGTTCCCGGGGTCCAGCACGCTCTGCCCCACCTTGGAGCCGTTCACATACAACTCCCCATAACCCAGCCCCGCCATGTGGACCGTCGCCCGCCGTACCGGCCTGTCCACCGTGAACGCCCGTCGCAGCAGCGGCGCCGAGACCGTCCTGTCCGCCGCGCCGATCCAACTGCCCAGCCAGTCGCCGGCCTCCAACAACCCCATGCAAAACACCGCCGCCGCGCTGAATCTGCTGGCAGCTCCCTCCCCGTCCCACACCCGTACCGCCCACCAGCAGCGCTCATTGCCGGCGAGCGCCGAACCGTCATATTCCACGTGCGCCGTCTCCGACGAGGCAACCCGGCCGCTGTCCCACCTGTCGCCAACCCCGGCCAGCAGTTCAGCCTCGCTGCTTGCGACCAGAATCCGGTAGGCCGACTGCCTCTGACCACGCGCCTCCGCACGCAGCAGCCAGCTGAAGCGCGGCTGCCGCGTGTCGATGCCCACCGGATCGACGGCATATTCACACTGTAAATCAAAGGGGGTAATCATCTGGCTGCCGTGTCGGAATGACAGTTGGAAGCAACTCCGTGCCGTATTGTACCAGAACGCATCGCATCAGCAGCAGTGGGCGCGCATTCCGAAAAGTGCCCCCGCCCTCCTGTATACGGAAGGGCGATTCCTGACAGATATCTCCGTCGGTTGCAAGGAAAAGTCTTTATGGCCCAAAAAACAGAGTTTGCGGCGCCTCCGATGTCTCTGCTAAGATGCAACGACAGGACCACAGCAAGTTTCACGCGACGTTGACCCCCGTACATCGTGCGATGATTCATGCCGTGAATCGCATACCTTCATCCAACTACCTGACCTGCAGTTACACATTGTAGACAAGCGATCCATCCCTACTCCCTTTCCAATCCAGGAGGAACTCCATGACCCGAAAAGCACACGCTTCCCAGTCGCGCCCCGTCTCCCGTCGTGCCTTCCTCAAGACAGCCGGCGCCGGCGCCGCGTTCGCCGCGCTTAGCGCCTGCGCCGCACCCGTAGCCGCCCCCGCGGAAGGGACCGGCGACGAAGAGGCCATGGCCGAACCGCAGGAACTGAACATCGTCTATTGGGCCGACAGCAATGACTTCTTCCAGGGTGTGATCGACCAGTATCAGGAAGAGACCAGCAACATCGTCAACTATGAAGTCGCGCCGGCTGTTTACATCGAATGGCAGCAGATGATGACGACACGGCTGGCATCGGGCGATACCGGCACCGACGCCTTCCACTCCGACGACTTCCAGGCCGCCATCTACGGCGCCGCCGGCTGGCTCTCCCCGCTCGAGCCCGTCGTCGAACTCTATGACATCGACCTCGATGACTGGCCCCAGACGTTGATCCACGATGTTTCCTCCTGGGACGGCGTGCTCTACCGCATTCCTTGGGGCAACGACACCGAGATCTTCTTCTATCGCACCGACTATTTCGAAGAAGCGGGCGTCTCTCCGCCCACCGACTGGAACGAACTGGTCGAAGTCGGCACTGCTCTCACAGATGAGGACGCAGGCGTCTACGGTATCGCCCTTTCCGCCACGATCGGCGGCCAGCTGGGCAACGAAATCCAGCATTGGACCAATCAGGGCGGCGGCGCCATCAACAACCTCGACAACGACGGCGCCCGCGAAGCGCTCGCCTTCTATAAGGCGCTCTACGCCGAACACAACATCGCCCCTGATTCTGCCCCGCAGGAGGACTATAGCTCCGTCTTCCAGGGCTGGCTCTCCGATAAGTACGCCATGTGGTGGTGCTGGGACGGCTTCTTCGGCGCCATGCGCACCAACGAGGAGTTCTGGGCTGATCAGGTTTCCGCATTCCTGCCGCCGATGGGACCGGACAACGCCGAGACAATCACCGGCTGCTGGGGCTGGTCCGCCGTTGCCAGCTCGCCTAACCAGGACCTGGCCGCCGAGTGGGTCGGCTTTACCGCACGCTCCGATGTCATGAAGCAGCAGATCTATCGCGGCCGCGTTCCCGCCCGTGTCTCCCTCTGGGCCGACCCCGAAGTCCAGGATCTCGCACCCTCTTCGCCCTTCCTCTTGGATCTGGCCGAGGCCGGCGGCCTTGTCAAAGCCCGCCCGGTTACCCCCAGCATCCAGGAGATCTACGACGCCGCCGAACAGAACGTTCACGCCTATCTGACCGATCAGGTCAGCCTCGATGAAGCGGTCACGGCCGCCATGGACAAGATCAACCCAATCCTCGAACGCGACCTGGGCTGATATCCGCAGAAAATTACCGGTGGCCAGCCAGCATCCTTCCTGGTCACCGGTAACTAACCACCGACCACTGGTGCTCTATCCTTGTTTAGCCAACACAACCTCAGCACGCGTCGTATAGTCCTGGCTTGGCTGTTGGTCACCCCCGTGGTCCTGTGGCGGCTCCTTACCTCCGTCTACCCTTTTCTACGCACCTTCTACATCAGTTTCTTCGATAACAGCCCCGTGCGCCGCACATTCGACTTCGTCGGCCTCGATAACTACATGGCGCTGACTCGCGACGCCAACGTCGACGCCACCCTCACCTTCACGCTCTTCTTTACCGTCACCTCCGTCGCCCTGCAGGTCGTGCTCGGGCTGGCCATCGCCGAGCTGCTCAACCAGCGCTTCAAAATGCGCAACTTTACGCGCGCCGTTAATCTGCTGCCTTGGGCCATGGCCCCGATCGTGATCGCCACCGCCGCCCGCTGGATCTTCCACCAGGACTATGGCCTGATCAACGACATCATCTGGCGTCTAAGCGGCGAACGCCCGCTCTGGCTCGTTAACTTCACCACCGCCCGCTTCGCCGTAACCATCACCGACGTCTGGAAAAACACCGCCTTCCTCGCCGTCATCTTCCTCAGCGGCCTCCAGGGCATCCCTCTTGAACTTTACGAGGCCGCCAAGATCGACGGCGCCGACGGCGCGCGCTCCTACTGGTACATCACCCTGCCGCTGCTGATGCCGCTCATCATCTCGATGATCATCTTCACCGCCATCTTCCGCGTTCTCACCTTTGAAATCGTCTACGCGCTCACCAATGGCGGCCCCGGCACCGCGACATCGCTGCTCTCTTATCTCGTCTATCTTGAAGGCTTCCGCGTCCTCAACTTCGGCTACGCGTCCGCCATCGCCATGCTGCTCTTTTTCATCGTCCTGATCGTTGGAGTCCTCGGCTACGGCTTCCTCCGCCGCGCCTGGGAACGACTGTAATAATACTGGTCACTGGCGTCCCATGAATATGCAACTCATCTCTAAACGCAGGTTTCAGACTTCGCTCTTCTATCTCGCGGTCATCCTTTTCTTAATCGTTGTCTTGCTGCCGATCTACTATATCTTCTTGACCGCGTTCGCCCCGAGCGGGAAACTGTTCACCGTACCGCTGACCTACGTTCCGCGCAGCCTGGCAACTGCACGCTTTCAGGACATCTTCGGCGCGCTGCCCATCGCCCGCTACATGCTCAACTCCACTCTATTGGCCACATTCTCCACCATCCTGGCGCTCACCGTCAGCCTGCTGGCCGCCTACGCCATCGCCCGCCTCAACTTCCCAGGCGCAAACATGGTCATGATCGGGCTGCTCGCCTCCAGTATGTTGCCCGGCACCGCCACCGTCATCCCCCTCTTCCAGATGTTCCAGACGCTCAAGCTGATGGATACGCTGCACGGCCTCCTCATCCTCTACGGCAGTGCGCTGCTGCCGATCACAACTTGGGTGCTGGTCTCATTTCTGCGCCAGGTGCCCGTCGAGATCGAGGATGCAGCCAAGGTCGACGGCGCCAGTTTCTTCCAGCTCCTCTGGCGTATCGTCCTGCCCGTAATCCGCCCCGGCGTCGCTACCATGTTCCTCATCAACTTCATCATCGGCTGGAACGAATTCTTCACGCCGCTCATCTTCGCCCGCGGCGCCGGCGTCAAGGTCATCACCATGGCCCTCTCCGAAGCCCAGGTGATCGGCGCCCGTAGCGAATTCGACGTCTCCTGGGGCAACATGTCCGCCGTAGCCATCCTCACGACCATCCCGGTCTTCATCATCACCCTCATCTTCCAGCGCCAGATCGTCGAGGGCATCACCAGCGGCGTCTTCAAATAGCGTCCCGCAGGAGCGACAAACTGATATGGCCACTCTCAAAGTCGGAATCATCGGGCTGGGCGGCATCGCCCGCTCCCACTGCGACGCCATCGCCACCCTGGAAAACGTCGAAGTCGTCGCAGTTGCCGATCTCTTCGAAGAGAAGCGCCGCCAGTACATGGAAGAATACGATATTCCCAAGGGCTACCCCTCCCACACCGACCTCCTGGAGGACGACGAAATCGACGCCGTCGCCGTCGTCCTCGGCCACCATCTCCACCACCGCCTTACCGTCGACGCCTGCAACGCCGGAAAACACGTCCTTGTCGAAAAGCCGATGGCGCTCAGCCTCGAACAGTGCGACAACATGATCGATGCCGCCGCCAGCAACAACGTCAAGCTCATGGTCGGCCATACCCCGCACTTCTCCGGCCCCCTACTCAAAATGAAGGAGATCCTCGATTCCGGCCGGCTGGGCCCGCTGATGACCATCGTCTGCTACTCGTGCAAAAACTGGACCTACGCCAACCGCGCGCCCCAATACCGCAGCCGTTTCCATGGTGGCGGCATGTGGCTCACCAACGGCGTCCACGTCGTTGACCGCCTCACCTGGCTCATGGCCTCCCAGGCCGCATCCGTATCCGCCAGCATCGGCACCCGCGCCCACTACCAGGCTGCCGACGATACCGCCACCGCCCTCATTCGCTACAAAAATGGCCTCGCCGGCGTCGCCGTCTCCATCGCCTTCGCCGACGGGCCGCCCATCATGGATACTCAGGTCATTTGCACCAACGGCACCGTGCGCATTGTCGGCGGCAGACAACCGGTCCTCCAGGTCGGGCAGGGAGATAAGTGGCAGGATATCCCCTTTGAAGTCCCGCCGGCCGTCATGCACTATGAGTGGAAATCGTTCGTCCAGTCGATCGAACAGGACATCGAGCCGCCCACCTCCGGCGAGTGGAGCCGCCACATCATGGAGATCCTCTTCGCCGCCGAAAACTCGGCCATCAGCGGCAGCGACGTCGTCCTGGTAAGCGGCCTCTCCTGGACCCACCAGCGCGCCGGCATCCCCGTCACCCGCGATCACGGCTGGATCTGAGGCGCACAGCCGCGTGGGCCGCTTTACGCCACCGACACGGCATGGCAAACTAGATCTGCATACCCGGTCACGAACCGAATATGCCTTCCGGATACATCAATAGATCGTACCAACCGCTGCAACCCACAGGAGCAAGTTAGACAGACATGGCGAAATTGAAAGTTGGAATCATCGGGTTGGGCGGCATCGCACGCGCCCACTGTAGTGCCATTGACACCCTCGATAACGTCGAAGTCGTCGCCGTCGCCGATCTCTTCGAGGAAAAGCGCCGCGAATACATGCAGAAGTACGACATCCCCAAGGGCTACCCCTCCCACACCGAGCTTCTCAAAGACGACGAGATCGAAGCCGTCGCCGTCGTGCTCGGCCATCAGCTTCACCACCGCCTCACCGTCGACGCCTGCAACGCCGGCAAGCATGTCCTCGTCGAAAAACCTATGGCGCTCAGCCTCGAACAGTGCGACGACATGATCGAGGCCGCCGCCAGCAACAACGTAAAGCTCATGGTCGGCCAGACCCAGCACTACTACGGCACCAGCCTCAAGGCCAAGGAGATCCTCGACTCCGGCCAGCTGGGCCCCGTGATGACCATCGTCTGCTACATGTCCAAGAACTGGAACTACGCCGGCCGCCCGCCCCAGTACCGCAGCCGCTTCCACGGCGGCGGCATGTGGCTGGCCAACGGCGTCCACGTCGTCGACCGCCTTACCTGGCTCATGGCCTCCCAGGCCGTCTCCGTCTCCGCCAGCATGGGCACCCGCGCCCACTATCAGGCCAGCGACGACACCGCCACCGCGCTCGTCCGCTACAAGAACGGTCTCGCCGGCGTTGCTGTCTCAGTCGGTTTCGCCGACGGCGCGCCCAACTTCGAGAGCCAGGTCATCTGCACCAACGGCACCTTGCGCTTCAGCCAGCACGGCGAAAAGTTCGTCAAGGTCGGCCAGGGAGACGAGTGGAAGGACATACCTTTCGACGACCCGCCCGTCGAGATGCACCACGAATGGAAGTCCTTCGTCGAGGCGATCGAACAGGACATCGAGCCGCCCTCCTCCGGCGAGTGGAGCCGCCACATCATGGAGATCCTCTTCGCCGCCGAGAGTTCGGCCATCAGCCGACGCGAGGTCGTCCTCGAGAGCGGCCTCTCCTGGACCCACCAGCGCCACGGCGTGCCCGTTACCCGCCAGCACGGCTGGATCTGAGGTACACTACCATGCGAACTGCGTTACTTTCCTACAGCCACCACGGCCGCGGCATGGCCGGCACAACCCGCGACCTCGGCCACGAGATCGTCGCCGTCATGGACGCCGAGCAAGGCCCTCGCCAGCAGCTGGCCGACGAATTCAATTGTCCCGCCTACAGTACCGCAGACGAGTGCCTCGACGCCAGCCGGCCCGACGCCGTCCTCGTCGCCGGCAAACATACCGAAATGCCCGACCACGTCCGCGCCTGCGCTGAGCGCGGCCTTCCCTTCCTTCTCGACAAACCCTTCGCCGACTGCGCCGACCGCCTCCGCCCCGCCGCCGAACTCTGCACCGAGCGCGGCGTCTTCAGCGCCCTCACCCTGCCCAACCGTGGCACCGAGCTTGTCGACATCGTCCAGCGCATGATCGACGATGGCAGCTTCGGCGACCTGGTTCTCTACAACAGCCGCCTCAACAACGGGCCGCCCTCCCGCTACGACCCCACGCCCTCCGCCTGGCACAACGACGCCAGCATCTCCGGCGGCGGCTGCTGGGCCACCGAGTCCGCCCACGGCATCGACACCTACCTCCAGTTCGTCGGCGACCGCCCCGTCACCGCCGTCGGCGGCGTGATCTCAAACTCGATGTACGCACGCGAAGTAGAGGATGTGGCGGTGGGAGTCTTACGCACCGACGACGGCGTCACCGGCATCGTCGAATCCGGTTACAGCTACCAGTCTGGCGCCCGCGCGGGCGACCACAGCTTCCGCTTCATCGGCACCAAAGCGACCGTCCTCCAGCGCTATGACCAGCAGGGAAACAGGGTGACAGAGGTCCACACAACCGAGGGCGTGACATTCCACGAGGAATCACCGAACACCCGCGGCATGAAGGAGATCATGCGCAGGGCACTGGTAGCCATCGAGGAAGGACGCAGTAGCTTCTCTCCCGATGTCGAACATGCCGTGCGCATCCTCGAAATCCAGGACGCCGTCTACGCCCTCGCCCGCGCCAACCCAATGACAAACGGCCCCCATCCACTCGGCGCGCCCGGCGCGGTCTAGCCCCGGCGTACTGCCGTCGAAAAGAAAACCGGCACGCGTTAGGCGTGCCGGTTTGTCGATCTGTCAGCTGTTTTTCCCACACAAAAACCTACACCCGCCCCGCAAACGAACGCCCGCGAACCTGCTTGAACGGCGGCATCTTCGGCGCGTCCGTAACCGACTCGTCCCGCCTGGACGACGCCCGCATGTAGTGGACCGCATAGCCGCGCCGCCGTTGCCCCGAAAGGTTGGCATTGCTCTGGTGCAGTACCAGGCTGTGATGAAAACTGACGCTGCCCGCATTCAGCGGCGCAGGCACGATCGGCCACTGCTCGCCCCCCAGATCTTCCACGAACCAGGACAGCCGCTCCCCTCGTATCATCCCCCAGCGGTGCGTGCCGGGGCAAAAGTTCAGGCAGCCGTTCTCCACCGAAGCCTGATCGATCGCCGTCCACGCCGAAACCAGGTCCATCGGGAAAATGTCCCGCCACGACGCCGAATCCTGGTGCCACGGCTGCTCCGTCCCCGTGACCGGCGCCTTCATGAACAGCTGGTCACCGTACATCTTGATATCATCGCAGCCCAGCAGATCGGCAATGATGTCGACTATCTTCGGATGGGTGGCATGCCCCCACATGACCTCATCATAGACGGCCAGATTGTACAGTTTGCGCACAGACAGCACCTGGTCCGCAACTTCACGTTCACCTTCCCGGAACACCTTCTCCAGCTGAATGCTCGTATCCGGGATATGTTCGACCTTGCCGGCCGCGATCAGATCGGTATGCGCCGCCAGAGCCGCCACCTCCTCCACCGAGAGAACGTCCTTTACGGTCAGAAAGCCGTTGAGCCTGAACTGCCTGACCTGCTCCTCAGACAGTACGCGCAGGCGCGGTGTAACCATACAAAGCGGTCCTTTCTCTGTAACGCCGGAATCGGCGAAGATATCGACTCAGTGTCGACGTCACCAGCCCGGCCCCTTTGCGCTCACTCATCCTCCACCCAGGCCGCCGGCGCCGTATCCACACCATGTTTGGCGAACACCGCATCAATTTCGTCCAGCGTCTCCTGGTCAAGTGTCCAGTCGAGACCGGCTACGTTTTCCTCGACCTCCTCCGGGCGGCGGAACCCGATAAGCGCCACACTCACGACCGGATTCGACAGCGCCCAGCGCAGCGCAAGTTGAGGCATCGTCTTGCCGTGCCGGGCAGCAATCGGCTTGAGGTCGTCAACGGCAGAAACATTCCTGGCAAAGACCTCCTCCGTAAGCAAGGGGATATTGAAGGCTGTCCCATTGGAGCGCCAGTCACTTTCGTCAAACGTCGTCTCGGGCGTAAACGTCCCCGTCAGCAGACCGTGCGCCAGCGAACCGTAGGTCATCAGCCCAATGCCGTGCTTATCGATCGTCGGAAAGATCTCGCGCTCCAAGCGGCGGTCGAACATATGGTAGCCGTACTGGGCGATGTCCACCCGCCGCGTCTCCATACAGGTCTCGATCTGCTGCGGCCGGAAGTTGGAAACACCGACAAAGCGGGCCTTCCCCGCCTGCACGATCTCCTCCAGCACCCCCATCGGCTCCTCCAGCGGCACATCCCTGTCCGGCCAGTGGACCAGGTAGACATCGACATAGTCGGTCCCGAGCGCCTTGAGGCTGCGGTCGATAGACGCCAGGGCCGTCTCGCGACGGCTGTCGCGGCGCCACTTGCCTTCCTGCTGGTAGATGCCCCACTTGGTCACGACGATCGCCTCCTGCCGCCGCGCGCCCAGGGCCTTGCCCAGAATCTCCTCGGACTGGCCAAAGCCGTAGCCCTCGGCCGTGTCAAAGAGATTAATCCCAAGATCGAGTGCTCGATGCACCGCCTTGACAACGTCGCTCTCCTCAAAGTGTCCGTACCCGCCGCCGATCTCCCAGCAGCCGAAACCGATAGCCGATACGTCCAGTCCCGTACGTCCAAATGCGCGATATTCCATCTCTTGGCCTCCCTGCATTCCTATGTTTTCAATGGCTAGAGGTTATGCAATCCTTTAGGATGCAGACAGTGTACAACGCGACCTGAGACGGGTCAACGGACGGGAAATAGGGGATGCATACCAAAATGCGTGAGTTCTCCTACAACTCTGGCACCAACGAAACCATAGCCATTCCGCGTTCAACTCTGAAGCAGAGGTAGCGCCCTCTCTGACCACTATCCACTAACCACTGCAGTTGGGCGGTCGGGCCTATTCGGCCCTCCCTTGTGCGGGGGCTCCGCCCCCGCAACGCCCCCGGCCAACAACATGCCTCGTCGACCTGGTGTCGATATTTGTAACAGGTGCCCAATCGAAGGAGTTTCGCCAAACCACGTCCCGCCCGCCGCATCAAGTCTCCGTAGGTGCCGGCCTGGTGCCTGCCCTGCGTCTCTCCCAGAGCCGCTATACAATTTCAGCCTCCTCATGCATGATTTCCCCGCAAGACTGTTCCAACCCCGAATCCGGGACGCACCCAACCGTACCTATGAGGAAGGACCGCCTATGCGTTGTACATTTCCAGATGCCGCGCCGCGATCACTTCCCAACTGAACTGGCGGGCCGCCTTACGGGCATTGACACGCAGCTTCTCCGCCAGCCGCGGTTCCTCGGCAATGCGCCGCACCGCTTCCGCGGCCGCCGCCGGATCTCTGGGAGGAACAAGAATCAGGTCCGAGTCCGCCCTCAGTTCCGGCGTCGGATCTTGCGGATGCGTTGTCACGATCGCACAGCCGTTGGCCAGCGCCGCCGTCAGCGTGCTGCGCCGCATACTCATCCCATCCTCATACGGCATCACCAACACGTCGATCGCGTTGAAGTCCGCCGCAACCTCGGCATCGGACTGGTGTCCCGTCCACTGCACGCGATTCTCCAGTCCTTGTTCGCCAATGGAAGCCTCGACCCGCTGCAGATACCTGAAGTTCGTCTCGTCGCTGGCTCCTACCCTTTCGCCGATCATCAGCAGATGCACATCCTGTCCTTCACCGGCCAGCGCCGCCAGCGTCTCGATCAGCGTCAGCCCGCCTTTGCTGGCATTGAGAAAGCCAAAGTAGCCCAACACAAGCTGCCTGTCGCCGTAGCCGCGCGCCGCCCGCCTCTGGATTCGCTCCTCCGCCGAGAACCGCCGGCTCTTGATGTCATTACCGATCGGAATCCGGTGAAGCTGGCCGCGCTGCACCTGCCCTTGCACCGCTTCCCAGTCGCTCTGATTCGTAACAACAACCGCATCCGCAGCGCGCAACGGCAGACGCGTCACCCAGTTCCGCAGCCGCCCCCCCGCCTTGGGAAAGAGATAGGGAACGCGCAGATCGTGATAGGTCCAGGCGGCACGCAGCCCGTGTCGTCGGAGAAAGTAGGGCAGAGCGTTGATGGCCGGATGCATTCTGTAAGCGGCCGTCTGGTACTGAACGTGAACCCACTCGGCACCGGCGGCGCGGGCGCATGCAGGAATCTCGGACAGGATCCCCCAGCCCCAACTGCGGCGCCCCGGAAGTACCCGAACCGCATCCGACTCCGCCGACACCGTCACCTGCTCGTCCGTCAGGACGGCAACCTGCGCGCCCTGTGCCTGCAGAGCCCCAGCCAGCTCGGCCGTAAACCTGCCGACGCCGCCCACCATCGGCGGATATTCACCCGTGACGAACAACACCTTCGGATGCTCTGCCGTCACTCTGTTCAAGCTCCCCTACCAGTGTGAATCCCGTTCGAAAACAAGCCCTCTCGCGGGTTACGCAATCGAATCGCGCACGTCTTGCCTGCCACTACGCATTACGCAATACGCAAAAAGCGGGTTCTCAACTTGAACGCACATCAGGTGGACATGGAGTTATTCGGGTATCCGCTCCTGCAAAGCGACCAGCAGCTCCTCCTGGCGCGCCACTGCCGGCAAAAACTGCGTGCGCGGCACATCCATTTCTACGATACCCTCGGCAGAAACGGGCCAGTAAACAAGGCTCACTCCGGGCATGAAGCGGCCCGCCTCTTCACACGTAATCATCTGGCGGAACTGAATCTGCATGGTTGCCTGCATCGGCGCGCGCACGGTCACGCCGTCTGCGGTTAACTCCATCCGCATCAGCGCCCAGCGTACGTGGATGAGGGCGAACGCGATCGCCCCCAGCAGAAAGAACAGGGAAGGCAGGCTGAATCCTTTCAGGATCTCCCGCAGGAAAAGTAGCGCCACCGCCGCGCCGCCCGCGGCGAAAAGGCGGTATGTCGTTCGGGGAAGGTAAACCGGGGCGTCAGTCATCGGACCGATGGCTGATGGTGTGTGCACTAAGCCAGCGGCTACTCACTGCGGTCGGGTTGCTGCGCGCGACTGCTGACGAGCAGCATCGCGAACGCCACCAACGAGAGAACGCCGGCGCCATACACGATCGCGCGAATGACCTGGCTCTCCCACAGTGTCGGTGCAAAACCGGCAAACCCGCCCAGAATCCCGGCCAGAGGAACTGTCGCAATCAAAACGAAATGGAGCATCATGTACGCGGGCGAGGGACGCGGAAAACCGTCACGCGTGAGGAACTTCATCATCATGTAGATCGCGCCCAGCGGATAGAGTACGCCCACCAGCAGAAGAACGGCCGAGCCAGCCTTGTACAGAATGTCCATGCTTTTCGCGGATGTCGGTCAGGCCGTCTGCTCGCCTGCCATCATCAGCCCTATCTCCTCTCGCGTGGCCGCGCCGATATCGACGACGCCCATCACCCGCCCGCCGTTGAGAACGGCGACGCGGTCGGCCAAGCTGAACAACTCATCCAGGTCTTCGCTGATCAGCAGCACCGCGACCCCGGCCGCCTGCTGCTCCAGCAGCCGCTGGCGCACCGCCTCCGTCGCGCCCACGTCAAGCCCCTGTGTCGGATGGGCCGCGATGATCAGTTTCGGGTCCGTCGTCAGTTCGCGAGCCAGTATCAGCTTCTGCAGATTGCCGCCGGAGAGCGCACCCGCATTGGTCGTGATACCGGGCGTGTCCACGTTGAACTCGTCCACCAGCTCCGTGCTCATCTTGTCCAGGCCGTCGCGATCCAGGAACGGCCCCGGCCTGTCCCGGTAGTGTTTGAGCGCGATGTTGTCGGCCACGTTCATCGAGCCGACCGATCCCACGTGGATGCGGCTTTCCGGCACGTGGGCGATGCCAGCGTCGATGATGGCGCGCGGGGTCCGGTTGGTGAGTTCCCGTCCCAGCAGCGTAAAGCGCCCGCTCGTCGCCCGCCGCAGACCGGTCAACAGCTCGGCCAACTCCTTCTGCCCGTTTCCGGCAACACCGGCGATGCCCAGGATCTCACCCCTGCGGATCTGTAACGAAACATCCCGCAGCGCCGGCAAGCGCTTATCGTTCAGACAGCCGATGCCTTCAACCTCCAGACAGACTTCGCCGAACTCCTGCTCCTCCTTGTCAATGCGGAAGATGACCGACCGCCCCACCATCAGCTCGGCCAGATGCGCGGAGCTGGTTTCACTGGTCACGTCCTCGCTGGCCACCACCCGCCCCTGGCGCAGCACCGTCACACGGTCGGCAAAACGGGTCACCTCATCCAGCTTATGGCTGATGAAGATGATCGTCTTGCCCTCCTGCACCATGCGCTGCATCGTCTGGCCCAGCGCGTCCGCCTCCTGCGGGGTCAAAACGGCTGTTGGTTCATCAAGGATCAAAATGTCCGCCCCGCGGTACAGCGCCTTCAAAATCTCGATCCGCTGCTGTTCGCCGACGCTCAACTGCCAGACGAACGCCTCCGGGTCCACATGCAGATCGTACTGCTCGCTCACTTCCGCAATCCGCCGCTGCACCCGCTGCATATCCAGCCGCAGCGGTTTGAAGCGCCCTTGCTCGCCGGGCGCGCAGTACGGATCGTCCAGCCCCAGAATGATGTTCTCGGCCACCGTCTGGTTCATCACCAACTTGAAATGCTGGTGGACCATGGCGATGCCCAGGTCGAAAGCTGTCTTCGGCGAGTCGACATGCACAGGCTGCCCTTGCACCAGCACATGACCCTCTTCCGGCAGATACAACCCCGCCAGAATATTCATCAGCGTCGACTTACCGGCGCCGTTTTCGCCCAGCAGAGCGTGGATCTCACCCTTATTGACCGTCAGGTCGACGCTGTCGTTTGCCAGGACCCCGGGAAACTGCTTGGTGATTTCCCGCATTTCCACGGCGAGAGGTGGAGAGTTCGTCATAGGCGATGGAGCTTCACAATGTGAGCCAGTTTCTATGCAGGAATGAAGCCAGAGAGTGGAGACACTGACCCCACTCTCCTACACACGAGTCTCGACCTGCTTTCTACCCCTTCACTACTGCGGGATCTCGCCGGTAACACCTGCTACCAGCCAGTCATAACTGAGTAACGCAGGGTCGTCCATACATTCTCCGGCGGCGACCCGTTCCACGCCGGTGTTATCGCTGATCGGGCCGCAGAAGAATTGAAAACTGCCGTCAAGTATGCCTTCCTTGGCCTCCTCGACCGCTATCTGTACCACCGCCGGCACAAATTCAGCCACCGGCGCAAGATCTAACACCCCGTCTTCCATGCCCCACCAGATCGGCTCATTGGTCCATGTCCCGGCAGCCACGTCGCGCACCTTCTTCTCATAAATGACCTGCCAGTTCCAGATCGGTGCCGTCAGCAAGGCCTGCGGCGCGATCTCCGGGTTGACCACGTTGTAGCCGATGGCATAGACGCCCTGCTCCTCGGCCAATTTGTCCGGCTCGACACTGTCGCTTTCTCGCGCCACAACATCGGCTCCGGCATCGATGAGCGCCTGTGCAGCTTCCCGCTCAGCAGGAGGATCAAACCAGGCAAAGATCCATACCGGCCGCACCTCTACAAGGGGATTAATTGATTGGGCGCCCAGCGCGAAAGCGTTCAGATTTCGCACAACTTCCGGAATCGGGTAGGGCGCAATGTAGCCGATGACATTGGATTGTGTCATCGCACCGGCAACCATTCCGGACAGGTACCAGCCCTGGTAACCGCGGCCGTCGTATATGCCCACATTCTCAGCCGTCTTGTATCCGGTGGCATGCTCAAACTTCACGTCCGGAAATCCCGCCGCGACTTCGATCACGCTGTCCATATATCCGAAACTGGTGGCAAAGATCAGGTCATAGCCCTGGGACGCATAGCTCTGCAGCACCCGCGCCGCGTCCGGTCCTTCCGCGACCAGCTCGCTGTATGCCGTCTCCACGCCCAACTCTTCCAGCGCCAACCGGCCCTGATCGTGCGCATAGCTCCAACCGAGATCTCCGACCGGGCCAACGTAGACAAATGCAACCTTTACCGACTCAATCGTACCAGCGGGAGCTGCCGCCTCTTCAGCCGCAGGCATTTCGCCAATCTGCTGACAAGCGCTCATCAACACCGTCAGAATCAGCAGAACCCCAACCAGCTTCATCCACTGTCGCATCCTCATGAATCCATACCCCCTTTCACTTCCATTTCAGATGGACGCAACCATCTTACTGCCAGGTGACGCGGTAAACAGATTGCTCCTCTCTTTGTGCCCTGCAATGTAAGAGAGGAGCAATCTTTGGGGATCACGGTCGATTTGATTCAGGCCTCGACCTATTGCAGGCTGGCGGCCTGAGTCCAAATTGGTTCTTCACACGATGCAACTGCAGTTCAACTCCCGGGCTAATTCCCAAGCGGCGCGGCCTCACCCGGCGCCTCGCCTACAACACCCTCGACAAACCAGTCCATACCCAGCATCTGGCCGTCATCCATGCACTGGCCGTCATCCAGGAACTGAACGCCGTTCTGCCCATTCATTGCGCCGCAGAACACGTCCGTCTCACCGGAAATGATCATCGCCTGCTTTTCGGCGACCATCGCGGCGACGTCTGCAGGAACCGACGGGCTCATATCTGCCAAACCGACGATCCCGTCGTCCATGCCGCCCCAATACTGCTCGGTAACCCAGTTATGGTCGCGCGCCTGCTCCGCGAACTTCAGGAATGCCGGCCCCCAGTTCCAGACCGGACCGGTGAGGACGGAGTCACCGACGAATACACGCATGTCGCTGTTGTAGCCGATGCTCGTCCCGCCCCGCTCGGCCGCGGCCTTCTGCGGCTCCGTCGTGTCCTGGTGCTGGGCAATAATATCCGCACCCTGATCCAGCAGCGCTTCAGCCGCTTCCTTCTCTTCCGGCGGGCCAAACCAGGTGTTCGTCCACACGACTCGCACCTCGGCATCCGGATTTGCCTCGCGCACACCCAGTGTAAAGGCGTTGATCCCTCGGATCACCTCAGGAATCGGGAAGGCGGCCACGTAACCGATGATGTTGCTCTCGGTCATGCTGCCCGCCACCAGGCCGCTCAGATAGCGCGGCTGGTACATGCGGCCGAAGAGCGTGCTCATGTTGTCCGCCGTCTTGAAGCCGGATACATGCACAAAATACTGATCCGGGAACTCCTGGGCCACCGTCAGAGTCGGGTCCATGTAGCCGAAGCTGGTGGTGATGACCAGGTTATAGCCCTTCTGGGCGAAATCGCGAATCACGCGCTCTGCATCCGGACCTTCCGGTACATTCTCAATAAAGGCCGTCTCCGCGCCGCCTTCCAGGTTCTCTTCCAGGTACAGCCGCCCCTGATCATGCGCATACGTCCAGCCAAGGTCACCGATAGGCGCTACATAAACGAAGGCCACCTGCAATGGCATGGCCATGTCCTCATCGCCTGCCATCTCTTCTTCCATGGGCGCCTCGGTAACCGGCTGGCAGGCCGCAATCAGCAGCGCCAGAATGACCATGACACCCACTACTGTCCACGAATGTCGGATTCTCATGAAACGTTCTCCTTTGAATCAAATGGGTCCGCTGGATGATGTCTGAACTGTAGGCCGCCCGTTGCTAGGCGGTAGATAGCCGGAGTCAGCAGCAGGGGAACTGCGCGTCTGGGGAATCGACGGGTTTCCGGTGAATGGCTAGAACAATAACTGCTGAGCCAAGATGAGGCAATGGTATCGCAAAGACCGCCAAAACTCAACTACGGAATCAGCGCGATACTGCACAAAGGCTACCGTTAGGCATTCATGCGCGCCCATCGGTATAATTTCATTGAAGACTGTGGCAACCTGCCGGTGAACTGCGAATGACGACCGGCATCCGGCCACCGAGAATATATCAGAGGTCCAAACTTCATGACAGAATATCAGATTACCTACTGGCGGGAATTCCCGTCAATGGTGGTAGCTCGCGAGGGCCGTAGCAACCGGCACAAAGTCCAATTGCCGGCCCGATTTCAGGTCGCGATCGACGAAGCCGCAATGCGCGCCGGCGCCACCGGGACAGATGAATACCTGGACGGCTGGCTGCGTACAGACTGGCAGGAGCAGGCGGGAGATCCTGAGGAGGTGGCTCAAACCGTCGCCGCACAGCTCGAAGCCGACTATCCCCCCCAACGAATACGTAAGCTCCTATCCTTGATTACACCCGACTCTTCCTCCGGCGGATGGCTGACGCCGCGCCCCCATCCGGTCATCGAGCGCCTGGGCCGGCACAACGGCCCCCTCTTGGGCGACGGCGCCATGGCAACGATGCTGCAGGAAGTTGGCCTCACCGGCGGCGCCGCGCCCGAACTGTGGAATGTGGAGAACCCTTCCGCCGTGGAGGCAGTCTATCGCGGCTACGTCGAGGCCGGCTCCCACATCATTACCACCAACACATTTGGCGGCACCACCGCCCGGCTCAAAATGCATGACTTGGAGGACAGACTGGCTGAACTTAATGCAGCCGGCGTCCAGTTGGCGCGCAAAGTCGCCGACGAGGCCGGCGATGTGCTGGTGGGGGCCTCCGTCGGACCGACCGGAGAGTTGCTCGATCCCCTCGGCGTGATGACGATGGACGAGGCCACAGAGCTCTTCGCCGAACAGGTCGCTGTCATGGCCCAAGCCGGCGCCGACTTCATCCTCACCGAGACGATGAGCGATCTGCAGGAAGTCGAAGCCGCAGTGCGCGCCGTTGATCAAGCGACCGACCTGCCCATCGTCTCCATGCTCACTTTCGACACCAACCTGCACACCATGATGGGCGTCAGCCCCAAACAGGCCGTGGAAACAATGGCCAGTTGGGGCGTACAGGTAATCGGCGCCAACTGCGGCAACGGCCCCGACGAGATCCGGACCGTGATGACCGAGATGGTTACCCACCGTCCCCCCGGAGTCGTGCTCTATGCCCAGAGCAATGCGGGCCTGCCGGTCCTGCAGGGAGACGATGTAATCTACGACGGCACACCCGAAGTCATGGCCGACTACGCCCGCCAGATGAAAGCCCTCGGCGTAGACGTAATCGCCGGCTGCTGCGGCACCACCCCGACCCACCTGCGTGCAATGCGCGAGGCACTGCAGTAGGAGAGCGGTGAGCCAGCCGCGAATCCTTTGGCTTATTGGACCGACATGAAAACTTCATGACTGTAGGGTATACTATCGCCTACCGGCCGACAGCCGACGAAATTGCAGATATGGCCGACAACGGCCGCGACATATCTGAGTTTTTTACCAGTCAAGGGACAATGAAACAGCCGTTGACGCGCGTCAACGGCGATTTCACACCGGAAATGCTTCAGGAACTCGATCAGTTGGCCGCTGAGTTGCGTGTCAGCCGCCAGTCAACCATCGATTCGCGCCTGCGGCAGACTCTGGACCAACACCTACTGGCGAAACGCCACAAAGAATGACAAATAAAGCGTCATTGACCGACAGACAGCGGGACGACCTTCAATCTCTTCAAGAGATGCCTGACGACCAAATTGATACAACCGACATCCCCGAAATTCTCGACTGGACGGGCGCCAAGCGCGGCGTCCTCTACCTGCCCGTCAAGCAGCAGATCACCCTTCGCCTGGACGCCGACATTATTTCATGGTTCAGAGCCCACGCGCAGGGCGGCCGCGGATACCAGACCGACATCAATCGGGCACTTCGCGAGCACGTTATACGTCGTGAAAGGGAAACCACGTCTTGACGGACCGGGAGAACGGTAAATCTGTCGAACGCCATTCGGATACGCTCAGCGGGGCCTCGGTGTCTCGAGGTACGCAATTGGCCGGTCATATCACCAATTCAGAGGGATTCGAAGCAGAGAATTTGCTTGACCGTTGTTTGACTGGAAAGCCGAAATAGCCACAAATCGCGACCTTTCTTTCCTTCAGGATTCCAATTTCAGGGCGAAGCGAATCAACGTGAAAATCGGAATCATCGCCTGCGGCGCCATCGTGCGCGAACTAATCGCTATTGCCAACCGCCGCGGCTGGGACTATGAACTGACCGCCGTCCCCGCTCAGCTCCATAACCGCCCCGAACGCATCGCCCCCGCCGTCGCAAAAAAGCTCGACGACTGGGCGAGCCGCTTCGATCGCATTCTCATCGGCTATGCCGACTGCGGCACCGTCGGCGCCCTCGATGCCCTGCTCGCCCGCTACCCCCACGCCGTCCGCATCCCCGGCCCCCACTGCTACGAGTTCTACGGCGGCGCACTTTTCGACCAGCAGGCCGAGCGCCAGCCCGGCACCTTTTACCTGACCGATTTTCTCGCCCACCACTATCAAGGCCTTGTAATCGAATCGCTGGGCCTCGACCGCCATCCTGACTTGCGTGACACATTTTTCGGCAACTACGAGGAACTGCTCTATCTACGCCAGCTGCCGGACCAGGATGAGAGCGAACGCGCCCGAGAGGCCGCGGCAAGACTGGGGTTGGCCTACAAGGAGGCCGATTCCGGACTGGAAGTTCTGGAGGAGCGCCTGGTGGACCTGATCGAATGCGAAAACCGCTGACCACCGACCACTATGCGCCGAGTCCTCTTCCTGTTCCTTGACGGCGTCGGCCTGGGTCTGGATGACCCGCAGGTCAACCCGCTCGCCGCAGCCGCTCTGCCGACTTTTTCCGCGCTGTTCGACGGCCGTCCGCTCACCGCATCCACCGGGCGATTCAGTCATGGCGACGCCCATCTGATCCCGACCGACGCCCACTTGGGCGTGCCGGGCCGCCCCCAAAGCGCCACCGGCCAGACCGCTATCCTGACCGGCATCAACGCACCGGCCCGCCTGGGAGAACACTACGGTCCGCGACCGGACCAGCGCGTGCGCGACATCATCGACGAGGCCGGCATCTTCGCCCGGCTCCACGCAGCGGAGCATGCGACCGCATACGTCAATGCCTACCCCCAAGGCTATTTTGACGCCGTCAAGCGGGGCAAACGCCTGTTGAGCGCAGTCCCCTACGCAGCAAAAAGCGGCGGTCTCCAACTGCGGACATGGAGAGAGATGGTGGCCCAGCAGGCCCTGTCCGCCAACTTCACCGGCCAGGGCTGGCGCACGCAGTTGGGCTATCCCGATGTGCCGCTCTACTCGCCGCAGGAGGCCGGAGCGCAGTTCTGGCGCCTTGCCCAGCCCGTGCGCTTTGCCTTTTTCGAGCACTGGCAGACCGACTTCCTGGGCCACTACCGCGACCTGCGCGGGGCCATCGAGGACTTCGAACATATCGACGGCTTCCTCGCCGGCCTGCTGGATGTGATGGACTGGCAAAACACCCTCCTGATAGTCGCCAGCGATCACGGCAACGTGGAGGACTGCACAATCCGCAAGCATACTGAAAACCAGGCCTTGACCGTTCTCGTCGGCGGCCGCGCCGCGGCCTATGCCCGGCGCGTTCAGCGGCTGGATAATTTCGCCGATATCGTCGCCGACTTTCTGGATGAAAGGGACATAGTCGGCGGCCACTGACAAGCCCCCGAGCGACCAAATACCAACCAGCGTTCTGACAGATCGTCCAATATCCAACTGCCTGTACCATTTACCAGCCTTTGCAACGCATCAAAACCACAGATTGGAGAAACTATGGAACTGCTGCCATTTGCCAACCCCGGCCGCTTCTGGAAAGGGAACCTTCACACCCACTCGACCCGTTCCGACGGAACGCAACCGCCTCAGGAGGTCTGCCGGCTCTACGAACAGGGCGGTTACGATTTCATCGCCCTGACCGATCATTTCCTGGAACAGTACGGCTTTCCCATCACCGATACGCAGCCGTACCGTTCAGCCGAGTTCACGACCATCATCGGCGCAGAACTGCACAGCGGAGCCATCGAAAACGGCTCGGTCTGGCATATCGTGGCCGCCGGCCTGCCCTTCGACTTTGCCCCCCCGTCTGCTGAGGAAAGCGGCGCCCAGCTCGCCGCCAGGGCCAAGCAGGCCGGCGCCTTCGTCGGCATCGCCCATCCCCATTGGTACTCGCTTACCGCAGCCGACGTCGACGCTTTGGGCCCGGCCCACGCGGTAGAGGTCTACAACGGCGTCGCCGCCGACGCCAACGACCGCGCCGAAAGCTGGCACATTCTCGACGTCCTGCTCGACAGGCGCCAGCGCTATTTCGCCTACGCCGCCGACGATGCCCATCTCACCGACAACTACAAGGACTTCCGCCGCGGCTGGGTGCAGGTGAAAGCCGAGGAATTGTCGCCGGAAGCCCTGCTCACCGCCTTGAAGGCGGGTGCATTCTACTCCAGCACCGGCCCCGAAATCTATGACATCAACCTCGACCCGGGAAAACGCCTTTCCGTCCACTGTTCGCCCGCTGAACGCGTCTTTCTGACCGGTGTCGGCAGCGCCGCCCAGCGCGCCTGGGGCAACGGTCTCACAAGCGCCGAATTCGACCTGTCCGAATGGGACAGCCACTACTGCCGGGTGACGGTGCGGGACCAGTGGGGCGGCAAAGCGTGGTCGAACCCGATCTGGCTGGAAGAATGAGCGGCAATTCGGATTCGGCCGGTCTGCAGGTCGATGTGCTCTGTCTGGGCATCGCCTGCTACGATCTGATTTTCTCTGTCGACCGGCACATCGACGCCGATGAAAAGATGAAAGCGTCCGACCTCACCGCCTGCGGCGGAGGCATCGCCGCAAATGCGTCCATGACCGTCGCTCGTCTTGGATACTCCGTCGCCTTCGCCGGCTATCTGGGCCAGGATATGTACGGCGACAAACATCTCGACGAACTCAACGCTGCCGGCGTCAACACGGATCTGGTCGTCCGCGGTGAATGGCCGACCTCCCTGTCCGCAATCCTCGTCAAGCCGGACGGCTCCCGTGCTCTCGTCAACTACGGCCTAGGCCGAGAAATGCCGGGCGAGGAGGAATTCCATCTCGAAGACTGCGGCCCTCGTGCTGTTCTGGTGGACGGACATTACCACGAGGCAGCCGCGCCCCTGGTCGCCCGCGCCCGCGCCGCCGGCATCCCAACCATTCTGGATGGCGATACCCTCCATCCCGGCTCGAAAACGCTGATGGAAATGGTGGAATTTCTGGTCGTCTCAGAGCACTTTGCCCGGCAATTCAGCCGCCAGGACGACGTCGAGAAAGCCCTTACGCAGCTGAGTCATTGCGCGCCCTCGACAATCATCACCCTCGGCGAACGGGGGCTGTACTGGCGCAACCGTGCAGACAGTCCCTTTGGCGCCAGCGCCGGCAGCTACCCGGCCTTTTCGATCACGGCAGAGGACACCACCGGCGCCGGAGACGCCTTCCACGGCGCCTTCGCCGCCGGCCTTTCACAGGGGATGGCATGGGAGGAACTACTGCGTTTCGCCTCAGCGGTCGGCGCGCTCTGCTGCACAAAGAAAGGCGCCCGCCTTGGCATCCCAACCGGCCCAGAGGTAGCCGCGTTTCTGGCGCGGAATTGACCAACACCAGTGGTGCGGTGCGAGTGACCAATGACCCAGATCGGTCGCTGTCTGGCTGCTCTGCCCGACATATTGCATTGCACGTTTTCCGTCAATTTTTGAGCTTGTAAACGATTTAACTTTCTTGTATTGTATGGTATGTTAGTAGTAGGGTATGGTAGTTTCTGAATGAGGCATCGTCGACCAATGGCGGCGGCGACAAAAAAGGGGACGGTTCGACAACCGTCCATTTTATTCGTACCTTTTCTCGCTAAACGCCCGTTAACATAGGGTCCGCAGAACAGGCTCGACGCACAGCCGTCGAACAGCATGACAACTGTTAGAACATCCCATCCATTACGGTTTCGGGAGGATAGATTATGACGGTAACGGCTCCGGAACGGCAGTTCGACGACGGCCTTACCGACGAATTCCCGCCGGGTCTCTATGAACCGACAGGGGTAGTCACTGGTGTCGATGGCTTTGACGCTGTGACCGACGCCCACGTTGCGCAGTTCCACGAGCAGGGCTTTCTGATTGTCGAGAACGCCTTCACCGCGCACGAAGTGCAGGTGGCGTTGGACGGTCTGTTTCATCTCTTGTCAGGTGAAGTGGAGGAGTTCAACGGCGTTCAGTACGAGCGGGCCTCCGCTGGCGTAGCGGTTGAGGAGATGCCGCTTGAAGAGAAGCAGGACTATGTTCGCAAATTCATGAGCTTCGTCGACTACGATGAGCGCCTCAACGAGTTCGCGCATCACCCGCTGCTTCTGGCCCTTGTGGAACGACTAATCGGCGAATCGCCCGTTCTTTTCCAAAGCATGGCGCTTCTAAAGCCGCCCCGCCTCGGCCGCGACAAACCCTGGCACCAGGACCACGCCTATTTCCAACTCGAACTGGACGCCAAAGTCGTGGGCTGCTGGATCGCCCTGGACGAGGCCACGATCGAGAACGGCTGCATGGTTGTCGCCCCTGGTAGCCATCTCAAAGGTCCCGTCGTACATTTTCGCAGGCGGGACTGGCAGATCTGTGACACCGACGTGGACAACAGCGCGGCCGTGGCCGTACCGCTGAAGCCCGGCGGTCTTTTGATCTTTCAGAGTTTACTTCACCACGGCACGCCACCCAACCAAACCGGGTCGCGCCGCCGCGCGCTGCAGTTTCACTATAGGCCGCAAAGCGCGCCCCCCACCAGCCAAGAGGAAAGACTGGCGATTTTTGGCGGTGAAGGGTTAGGGGCAGAGTGTTGAGTTAACCTAAAGCGGGAAGGCGTGGGAGTCGAACCCACCGCAGCCGGCTCTGCGCCACCTGCCACTGATTTTGAAGACCAGGGCGTCCACCGGGACACATCCCCTCCCGTTGGTTATTGTATCGATTGAACTGCACGCGGTCAAGTGAAGCGGCCGCGTTTTATATCAGGATCCCACACGCTGGGTACGCAAGTCTGTTTTCCCCGATTCAGCTTGCCATAGGCTTTGGCATTCGATCCAGAACGGGTTCTGGTCTCTGGTCACTCTACACGACTCGAAAATGCGTCGTGACCGCAGGCCGACTTTTGGCGACCTGTTGATCGCCCAGGATTTATCAATAAACTTATACCTGACATCCAACACCCAACGCTGAAAGCGGTCTGGATAGAACAGAATGCACCTGGCTTGCCCCGAATGCGGCGCACCGGTTGAGGTTACCCCGTCGTTCGCGAACTGCCCTGCCTGTAACGCAAATGTCGCCTCACACTATACGCCCGCCGAAATGACGCGGACGATATATCATCGCGCCCTCGAACATTACTCGATGGGAAACGAAGTGGCCGCGTTGGAGGGGATCGACCAGGGCATCTCTCTATTGGAGGCGCCCGAGTTGCATCTGCTGGCGGCTCTCATCTATCGCAAACGCGGCGAATTCAAGGAAATGCGCGAGCACGTGGCCGCTATCCCCGCCGATGACATCCTGCGCAGCGAAGGCGAATGGCTGCTGCGCTCGCACCAGGAGCAGCTCCAGCTGGGACGGCGTGAAGAGGCCCGCCGACGCGGCCGCGCCAAAGGCACCCAGCTCGCAGTGGGCAAAGCCAGCCGGCAGTTCAGCACCGAATATTACCCGGCCCCGCTCGACAAGAAACAGGTCGCAACCAAGGCCGTCGCCAAAATACGCCGCAACCGTCTTCCCTGGGCGATTCCCATCGCTATCGTGCTGCTGGCTGCCATCTTCTTCTCGCGCGGCTCGGGCGACTCTATCCTCACGGCGTTGCAGCAGCTGCGCACGATACCGGACCGGCTGACCTCCATCTACGCCTCATTTACCAGCGACGACTCAGCTGCCGTGCCCGGCACGGACGAAGAGTCCGCAACCGGCTCGCAGGTCAACACCAACGCCCAGATAAACACCGCCGCCGTCGAAGAGGCGCCGACACCCGTGCAGGCCTCTGCCGCACCCCCAACGCCCGAGACGCTGCCGACGGCGGCACCGACCCAATCTGTGCCTACCCCCGCTCCTACGGAAAGCCCGTCTCCTGACGTGGCCGCGACAATTATCGCCGCAGCACGCGTGCAATCCTTCGATCTGACCACCTTCCTCAATGAACAAGACCGTGCCGACCTGGCCGCCCTCGGCATACAGGCGACGTGGGCCCCGGATGCACCCCCCGGCGAGCTGATTCTCCAGGGAACGGTAACAATGACCTCTGTACAGACCGAACTGTTGGAGTTGGCGGCGGCGATCGAAGGGGTTACCTCGATCGACAGTAGTGGGCTGGACGTGAACCTGCCCGAGACGTACACTGTCCAGGCAGGCGAAAACCTGCGTCACATCGCACTGCGGTTGTACGGAGACCAGGACCGCTGGACAGAGATCTACGAAGCCAACCGGGACCTGGTCGGCGATGATCCCAATAACCTCTGGGTCGGCCTTTCGCTGACGATTCCTCAGGAGGCGAATTCCCAGGAGGAACAGGTCCAGCCATGAGTCGTGTTCCCTAGCGCTCTGCTACGCCCCTGATACTCCTCTGTTCCCATAATCCGGCCCTGTTCAAACACTGGACGCGCTGCTATCGACGCATCCGCCCGCGGCGAGAGAACGCATGAAATCCGGCACAATCGACAGACGACTACTCACAATTCTGCTGGTCGTCTTTGTTCAGATGCTGGGCGCGTCCCTGATATTTCCCGTTCTGCCGCTGTATGCCCAGCGCGAGTTTCATCTGTCGGCCGAGCTGATCACACTACTCAGCGCCTCTTTCTTCGCCGCCCAATTCCTCTCCGGCCCCTATGTCGGCCGCCTTTCCGACAATTACGGGCGCATTCCGGTCCTGATCGTCAGCCAGATCGGGACGGTCATCAGCTTTGTCATCCTGGCCTTTGCGCCGAGCTTCGGCTGGCTCTTCTTTGCCCGCATCCTCGATGGTATCACCGGAGGCAATATCATCGTGGCCCAGGCCTACATTACCGACATCACGCCCCGCGAGAAGCGCACCGAGAGCCTCGGCTACATACTCGCCGCTTTTGGCCTCGGTTTCATGTTCGGGCCTGCCCTGGGCGGTGCGCTCGCCGCAGCCTACGGTCCCGCAGTGCCATTTCTGGTAGCCGCCGTAGCCGCAGCCGCTGTCGTCCTGCTCACCTGGTACGCGCTGGATGAAACCCTCTCTGCGCAAGAAAGGCGCCGCGCCCGCGCCCGCCGCGCCGGCAGCCTCACCCTCGGCAGCCTGCTGGGGGGCGCTCCCTGGGCCCTGCCGCTGCTGGCCGTCCTCCTCATCGCCTTCTTAGGTCAGTTTGCGCTGGGTCTACTGCAGTCCACCTTTGCGCTTTTCGGAGAAGCGGTACTCTTCCAGGGCGAGAGCCGGGAGGTCACCGATGTCGGCATCGGCCTGCTGCTCTCCGTTGTGGGGATCTCCCAGCTGTTCACGCAGACCTACCTGCTGCGGCGTATGGCGCAGCGCTTTGACGAAGGTCAGCTTGTCGTGATGGGCAGCATTCTGCGTACGATCGGAATGACGGTCTACGCGCTCGTGACAACGCCCTGGCTTGGTGCCTTCGGTTCACTCTTTTTTGCCGTCGGCTACGGGCTCTCCAGTCCACCCCTGCAGTCGATGGCCACCTCGCTCGTAGCCGATCAGGACCGCGGCAGCGTCCTCGGCTGGTTTCAATCCTCCATCAATCTGTCCACCATCATCAGCACCGCCATCGCCGGCGTCCTCTTCGCCCGCGGCCCAACGGTCCCCTACTGGATCGGCGCGGCCACCTCCGCTTTGGTGGTGCTGGCGATGATCGGTATGATGCGGTGGATGCCGACTCAGCCCGTCCGCGCGTCGGAGGCGTAGAGCCTCACTTGTGCAACGCAGGTCGCGAAACGGAGGACCCTGATGGTACAAAAAGACAGGCCGCACCCCGTACCCCGGCCCGAACGCAGAAGTCCGGTCCCCTTTGACGACGTCGCCCGCTTGCCGCAGGATGCCGACAACGTCGCCATCGCCACCCGTCGCCTGAAAGCCGGGCTGACAATCGAGCATGACGGCCGGCACTTCACCCTCGATACCACCATCCTCGTCGGCCATCGTTTTGCCATCGAACCGGTAGCAGAGGGCGAACCTCTGCTGTCCTGGGGCCTTCCCTTCGGCGTGGCGACCCGCCCCATCGCGCCGGGCCAGTATGTATGCAACGCCGGCATGATCGAGGCGCTCGGCCAGCGCGCCCTCGATTTCACCATCCCACAGCAACCGAATTTTCAGGACCGCATCATCCCCTACGAAGTCGACGCAGCCGCTTTTCGTCCTGGCCGGCAGGTGGAACGATATGAAGAGGAGCGCACCTTCCTGGGCTTCCGCCGCGCCGGCGGGCGCGGTGTCGGCACACGCAACACGATCGTCATCCTGGGAACCACCTCAAGCACAGCCGCCTTTGCCAGAAGCCTGGCGCAGGCATTGCAGCCCGCCGCCGCCCCCTTCCCCGGCTTCGATGGTATTGTCGCCATCGCCCACACCGAGGGCAGCGGCTACGAACGGCTCAACAACCGCGACTTTGTCTTGCGCACCCTCGCCGGACTGATCGTTCATCCGAACGTCGGCGCGGTCCTCGCCGTGGACACACACGAACCGCACTCGACCGCCGACCGGCCCATCAGCAACGCCGAGTTGGAGGCCTATCTGCGAGCCAATGACTACCCTTTGGCAGTCGTGCCGCACCGCTTCTTCACGCTCTCCGGAGACTGGCAAGCCGACCTCGCCGAAGCCTCTGCAACCGTTGAGCATTGGCTGCCCGAAATCGCGACCCTACCGCGCACGCCCCAATCCCTGGCCCATCTCAACATCGCCCTCCAGTGCGGCGGCTCCGACGCCTTCTCCGGCCTCTCCGGCAACCCGCTGGCCTCCGCCGTCGCCAAAGAGGTCATCCGCTACGGCGGACGCGCCAACCTCGCCGAGACCGACGAACTCATCGGCGCCGAAGCCTACCTGCTCCAGAACACCCGCGATCTGGTTACCGCCCAGTCCTTTCTCGACTATGTTGCCCAGTTCAAGGAACGGCTGGCCTGGCACGGCCAGACCGCTGAGGGCAATCCCACCGGCGGCAACAAGCTGCGCGGGCTCTACAACATCGCCCTCAAGTCCATCGGCGCCGCAATCAAGCGGCACCCCGACGTGCGTCTGGATTGGACTGTCGACTACGGGGAAAGGATGGTGAAGGCCGAGGAAGGATCGGCCCTGCCCGGGACCAATGACGCACCTGCCCCCGGCTTCTACTTCATGAACACACCCGGCAACGACCTCGAAAGCATCGCCGGTCAGGTGGCCGGCGGCTCGAATCTGATCATCTTCGTCACCGGCAACGGCTCGATCACCAATTTTCCCATCGTGCCGACCATCAAAGTGATGACAACCACGCCGCGTTTTGAGCTTCTATCCAAAGAGATGGACGTTAACGCCGGCGCCTATCTGGACGGCATGTCGATGGACCAGCTGTGCGGAGAGACTCTCGACCTCCTGGTAGAGATCGCCTCCGGCCAGCCCAGCAAGGGCGAACTGGCCGGTCACTCGCAGATCTCAATTTGGCGCAACTGGCAGCAGCAGGACCACAGCCGGCTGCAGTCGATCCTGGAACGCCCCCAGCCGGACGGGCAGCCGCTCATTATAAGAACGCAACCTGCCGAGGCACAAGCGATCGACCTGCCCCAACCGCCCGCGGCCCGCGTCGGCCTCATCCTGCCCACCAGTCTCTGTTCCGGCCAGATCGCCGGCATGGCAGCCCAACGCCTCAACCGCGCTGCCTCCGATCCGCAGACCGGCGTGTCGGGTGATGCGGGGGGCGGTCCCCTCTTTACCGCCCTGCCCCACACCGAGGGCTGCGGCGTCGCCTTCGCCTCAACGCAAGCCATCTACGCCCGCACCATGATCGGTTACGCCACCCATCCCCTCGTGGGCGCCTGCCTCTTTCTGGAGCACGGATGCGAAAAAGCCCACAACGACTACATCCATTCGTTGCTGCGCGACGGCGAACTCGCGGAGGAGGATTTCGGCTGGGCCAGCGTTCAGCTGGACGGCGGCATCGCCAGTGTCCTCGAAAAGATCGACGGCTACTTCGCCGACCAGGACGCCGCGTTGCGCCGGCAGAACGAGGACGACCGCAATCTGTCCCTGGCGCTGCTCAGCGACGGCGCCGCGCCCCCAGCTGTTGCCGGCACCCTCGCCCTCATCGCCTGCTGGGTCGTGGCCGCCGGCGGCACCGTCGTCACACCGGTAGCCAACGGGCTGATCGGGGCGCCCGCCTTCCGCACCGCCCTGGGCCTCGGTTCTCCCGATCTGCCCCCCTCCCTCGCCTACGGCCAGGCCGCGCTGGCTGCCGGTTTCCATCTCATGGAAATGCCCACCCCCCACTGGAGCGAAACGCTGACCGGCCTCGGCGCCAGCGGCGCGCATCTGATCATCGCCTACTCCGAAAGGCTGAGAGCAGGGCATCCCCTCGTGCCCATCTTGCAGATTGCCGGGGAAGACGCCCCCGCCGCGCTTGATCTACGCCTGTGCGGCGACCTGGGCGCGTGGCCGCAGCAGATCCTGGATCTGGCCGCGCGAACACTGGCCGGCGACTATCAGCCGCACAGCGTCGTTCACAACCACATCGACTTTCAACTCACTCGCGGCCTGTTGGGGATATCAACATAGCGAGCACCGGTGTTTACCGCTCGCTGTCAGTGGTTGGCAAAGAGTGGGGATCAATAAAGCCGCTGGCCGCTGCCGTTACTGCGCAACTGCCGGGAAGTCCCCCGGCTCCACCAGAAGACGCACCTCACCCGTCTCCAAATCGATCAGCCACAACGAGGGCACGACATCCGGCCCTCGCAGGGGAAACCGCCGCGTGATCAGAAAGCGCCCGTCGGGACTCCACACCGGTCGCCCGTGGTCGTAGGCCGGATCCGCAGTCAGCGCCGTCGCCTCCGTACCGTCCGGGCGCATCCGCCAGATCTGGCTGCCCCGCGTCGCGCCCGGCCCTTCCAACTCCTTGCGCTGAAACGCGATCCAGGCGCCGTCCGCCGACGGTACCGCCGAACTGTCGTGGACCAGCGCCGCGCCCTCGCTCCCTACTACACTTAATTCGACCTGCTCGCCGGTCTCTACGTCGATCGCGATCAGATGGGTCATCCACTCGTCGCCGCTCTGACTGAATTCGGTCGTATACAGTCGGGGTAGCGAACGGTCCCAGGTGCATGTCTCACCAGTGGCGGTCGGATAGAAGTCGGTCCGCCCGGCCTCGTCCGCCGGCCCTCCCGTGAGATCGATGACCGCCAGCTGTTGCTCCTCCGGCGACACGAAACAGAGCCACGCCCCATCAACAGACCAGCGCCCATCGAGACCAAGACGCTGGCTGTCGCTGAAGATCGGCGCAGTTTCGCCCGATTCCACATCCAATAACCAGATCCGCGGCGGGCTCAGCACACCCGACGCGAACGCGTTGACCGAACGGCGCGTGTAGGCTAGGTACTGGCCGTCGGCCGACCAGCTCGGCCCACTGCACGACGCGTTTTCGCAGGCCAGCAACGGTCGGTCCTGCCCGCTGGCCAGATCGATCAACCGCAGATCGCTGAACCCCAGTTCACCCAGCGCCCCGTAGGCCACCAACCTGCCGTCCGGTGACGGCGCGAAATCCCACACACTGACTTCATCTGGGGTCAGGGCACGGGGCGAGAGGTCGGCGCCGGGCCCACCCGCCTCGAACGGCAGTGCGTGCAACTGCGCGCGCCCGACCTCATCGACCGTCTTGTAGAGAACGTAAGTAACGCCGTCGTCCCTGCCAACCCGGCGGCTCTGCCCCCACAGGCCCAGAAGCAACAGCGTGCACAGGCTGAGGATCGACAGTACGGTCAGATCAAATCGGCTCATGAATTTGAGGGTTGGGGACCAGTACGGGCCGCAGATACGCCTGGCCGTTGAGCACTGGCATCATCTCAAAGGTGTCAGGGGTAGAGATAGGGCTGATTGGGTTCCGGTACAGCCTCCAACTGCTCCGCCACAAGCACCGGAATATCGTTACCTGTGGAAGCCGCGAACTGTCCGACGACCCGCACCCACTGGCCCTCCTCCAACGCCTCTTCAGAAGGCAGACCGGCCGCCAGGCTGACCGGCAGACCGACCGCCATGGCATCCGCCGCGCAGCAACCGACGACAAAGCGCGTGAGGGTAAACGCTGCCTCATCCTCGGCGTCATCGAGGTAGACAAAACCAACCACATCCGCAGTGTCGGTCTCCGCTGGCCGCTCTCCCTGGTGAAACGCGAGAATCCAGTCCAGAATCGTGCGCTCGCTGCTCTCCCGCACCACCGAGGAACCTACCGCAGCCGGCAATACCGAGTCCAATCCCCCGCCGCTGATTTCACGATTCTGCAGCGCAGCCACGCCCAGAGGACGCGGAGGCACCAGCAGCCCGAGAACGATCGGAAGGGAGATAAGCACAAGCCCCGACCAACCCAAAGTATGGCTGTGATCGTGGCTGAGTTGATGACTGTCACCCGCAGCCGTGGACCCGGCCTCGCCTGACACGTCGGGCGTAGGGTCATCCGACGCGTCCGAATCCTCGGCCTCCTGAAGCAGGTAACGGTAGCTCAACCCCACCACGATCAGACCGAGCACAGCTGCCACTGTCAGCCAGTCAAACCGTTGACTGATGTAGTAGTTGAGCGTGCCTGACGTGATGCGCGTAAACAGAAAGATGCCCAGCCCCAGCAGCAGCAGCCCCTTGAGAGCGGCCTGCACCTTGGGCAATCGCAGCAGTCTGCCGGTTATAGTAGCTGAATCCTGTGACACTTCCTCGCCTGTCCTGTCTCTCTCCAACCTACCCGTCAAACACCCACCTGCACGTTCCAGAAGACACCGATAACCGCCACCAGCGCCAGCGGCAGCAGGATCAGATACAGGACCGTCCGCCGCCGGAAGACCCCCATAAACAGCAGCGAGCTCTTGATATCCACCATCGGCCCGAACACCAGAAAGCCAAACAGCGAGCCGGTCGTGAACGCGTTGCTGAAAGCCAGCGCGATAAAGGCGTCCACCGTCGAGCAGACCGACAGAATGTACGCCAGCGCCATCATCACAAAGACCGAGATGATAGGCCCCTGACCGATAGTGAGCAATGTCGACTGCGGAACGACCGTCTGCATCACCGCCGCCAGCATCGCTCCGGCGATCAGATAACGGCCCATGTCCAGAAAATCATCCCCCGCCATCATAAGCGCCTGCCAGACGCCCGGGCCGGAACCACCGTGGTCGTGACTATGGTCGTGACTATGGTCGTGATCGTGACTGTGGTCATGGTCATCACACTGTTCGTGATCACCGGAGTCGTCGTGGCCGCTGGAGACGGCCAGCGTCTCCGGCAGCAGAATCTCACGCGGACGCGCCAGATGAAAGATCAGCCCAACGGAAAACGCCACCAGCATGCTGAACACAACCCGCCCCCACAGTACCGGGCCCCAACCGAACGCCGCATAAGTACTGAAGATCACAACCGGATTGATCACCGGCGCCGCCAGCAAAAAGGCGATCCCCACCGGCAGCGGTAGCCCCTTGCCGTACAGCCGCCGCGTCACCGGCACCACCCCGCACTCACACACAGGGAAGACAAAGCCCAACCCCGCACCCGCCAGCGCCGCCAGCAACGGATGATTGGGTATGTACCGCTCCACCATCCCCTGGTTCACATAGACGGCAATGAAGCCCGAAACAACCGAACCGGCAATCAGAAAAGGAGCGGCCTCGATAAACAGGCTGAGGAAAATCGTGACGAAGGTCTGGAAGCGCTCGGCCGCGAAAAACCGGGCCTGGGGCGTGTTGATGCTGCTCGCCAGGACCACCAGCAACGCAAAAACCAGGAACGCCGCCACCCCCCATCGCGGGCGCCCAAACCACCGGTTCCCCGTTCTCTCTGCGGCTGCCTGTGGCAGCGGTGATGTCTGATTCATCAACAAGCTCGTGGATGGCTGCGGCCCTTCTTTCCCGCAGCAAACCCTATCAAGTAAACGCCATCACATCCCGGCCACATTCAGTTCGTGACCCAGATTCGGGCGAGAGAAGGTTTCTCTGACTCCTCACTCCTCTCCCCTCTCTCCTCACATTTGGGCGGTCGGGCCTTTGGCCCTCCCTTGTGCGGGGGCTCCGCCCCCGCAACGCCCCCTCTACACCAGCCTCATCCACCGTGCTGCCTCTTTCCACCATCGTGCCTACCCAACAGGGCTTACTCTCCCTCGCACTTTCTCAAGCCACTGACCACTGCAGGTCACTCCCCCAGCGATCTTCAATCTTACTTGACGCGCCACGTTCTGCCAACCCGCTCCCCACTTCTGTCTACCGCTTCAGTCCACCTTAGACAGAATCTGTCTCTGTCGGTTATCATTCGCAGTACCCTCCCGGTGATCCCTTCCGGCCTTCACAGTGCCCGAAAAAATCCCGCCGGGGGTTTTCTTTCCAACTCCATCCAGCACAAGGCCCATTGTATGTCACGCATGACGGTTGAACAGCTTCGGCAAGACCTTCCCATGACCGCGGAAGTCGGATACTTTCAGACCGGGACCTACGGTCCCGCCAGCGACTCCGTGCTCCAGGCGGTGCGCGAGACGATGGAAACCGAGGCCCGCCACGGCCCCGCCACCCCCGCCGGCAGGCAGTCGCACATCGAACGCGAAGCCGCCGCCCGCAGCGGACTGGCTCGAATGCTCAACGTCCAGGAAGAGGAGCTCGGCATCGAGACAAACACATCCCGTGCCATGCAACAGATCGTACGCGGTCTCGACTGGCAGGAAGGCGATGAGTTCGTCATGACCTCGCTGGAACATGTCAGCACTTACGGGCTCTCCTATTCGCTCAAGCAGCTACACGGCGTGAAGACCATCGTGCTGGGCGAAGTGTACGACGAACATCTTCTCGGCGATCTCGCATCTGTGCTCACCGACCGCACCCGCCTGATCTGCCTCAGCCACATCGCCTCCCCCAATGGCCGTCTTCTCCCCTGCAAGCAGGCAGCCGCCATCGCCCACGACGCCGGCGTGCCCGTCATGCTCGATCTGGCCCAATCGGTCGGCCAGATGCCGGTAGACCTGAAGGAGCTCGACTGCGATTTTGCCGTCGGTTCCGGCCACAAATGGCTGCTCGGCCCCATGGGCACCGGCTATACGTATATCTCCCAAAAACAGCTCCCCAACTTCCACCCCAACTTCATTCCCGACCGCAGCCCCTGGTCGCTGCCCGATGCCCCCACGCCGGCGCCGACCGCCCGCTCCCGCACCGAAATCGGCACCTACAACCACGCCCTCGTCGTCGGCCTCGGCCGCGCCGTCGAGATAGCGGAAAGCATCGGCCTGGATACAATGCAGGAAAGAATAACCCAGCTCTCCGGCCGCCTGCGCCAGGGCGTCGGCCACATCGACCGCGCCCGCATCATCACCCCCCAGGAACCCGGAAAGTCCGCCGGCATCACCTCGCTGATGTTCGACGGCTTCACCAAGACCGACATGGACGGCCTCGTCGAAAAGATGCACCAACGCCATCAGACGGTCGTCAAATCCCAATGGCTCACCGCCCCGCCCGATCCGGTCAAAGTCGCCATGCGCATCTCCGTCGCCGCCTTCAACGACGAGAGCGAGGTGGACCGCCTGCTGGAGGGCCTGGACGAAGAGCTGTAACCACAGTGGCCGCTAACGCCGACGCATACGCGCAACTATCCACGAAGAAGAGGAAAAAGTAAGATGCCTGAACGCTTGGTACTCTGGGGACCGCCCGTAGTGGAGAGAATCCCCGACGATCCCGACTACGCCGACTTTCTGCCCGCCTGGGTGCAGAAGTGCGCCGACATAGGCGTCACCAAAATCATCGGTGGAGACCGCACCCGCGCCCTTACTGAAGCCGCCCATGCCGTCGGCCTTAAGGTCGACCCCTACATCAACTACAACTCATTCCCCCGTCACGGCTGGGCGCGCGTCACCTACGGCTGGTCCCTCGACTTTCTGCGCCCCCCCGTGACCGCAGCCGAGGCCCGCGCAGTCATGGACAGCCATCGCCCCATCTACGACGCCCCCAAAGTAACCACCACCATGACCGACTTCGCCGCCAAAAACCCGCAGTTCCGCAGCCTCACCCGCACCCGCTCCTACACCCTGCAGCCAGGCGACGATCTATACCTCAGCGCTGCCTTCCCCGAAGTGCGCGCTGAGCAGACCGAGCAGTTCATTGACACGCTCGCCCACACCCGGGGCGACGGCATACAGGTCGAGTTCGTACTCGGAAACGAGGACGAGAATGGCGCCGTCCCCTACGGCTACGAAGATCGTACCGTCAACGAATTCCAGGCCAAACACGGCAAAAACCCGTTCGACCTGCCCAACGACGACCCCGAATGGCTGCAGTTCCGCGCCGACTACGTCACCCTCGCCCTGACCGAAATGCGCGCCGCCGTCAAGCAGGCCAGGCCCGACGCCGTCTTCTCCACCACCCTCATCGCCGGCGAAAAAGAGGACTACCTCAAGCTTCTGCATGACTGGCCCGCCTGGCTCGAACAGGGCCTCGTCGACGAGTTCTACATCTGGTTCCGCACCAACTCCGACCTCGACGCACTCCAGCGCCAGCTCACCTACGCCGTCGAAGTATCCGCCGGTCGCACCCCGGTCATCGCCGAGCTCTCCTGTTATCACCCCGGCAGCTTCCAGCAGCCCGACCAGATGCTGCGCGCCGCCGAAGTCGCCATGGACTGCGGCGCCGACGGCGTCGGCATCTACCGCAGCCACGCCGTCGAACAGCTGGACTTTTGGCCGGTCCTGGAAAAGATGAGTAAGCTGTAAAAGGGCGCTGCAGCTGAGATTTCGCTTCAGCGATCGTGAAGGTCTGCACGCGTCCAACCGGTCGAGCCGCAGGTGTCCAGATCAGTAACCTGGGCCAGCAAGGCCATATGTCTGCGCATCGCCTTGGCGTACGGATCTTCTCGTTCTACTAGTTCGGTGAGCAGCTCCGCCACAAGTTCCGACAGGGATCGGTTCTGGTCCTTCGCTATCTTCCCTGCCTTGCGTAGGACCGAGCCCGGCAGCGAGAGGGTTACATTCTGTTTGTCCATAAGCATGAATCCTTGCGGCCCGAAATAGATGGAAATCTACCGCACAAAAGTGCTCGACGATTCTAGGCTGTCCAACATCCCAATGCAAAGATTACGTTCGCTGATGCGTTGCATTCCAGAGCGAACTGTGTAGACTTGTCGAAACCTGATCGCGAAGCAATGATTGAGGAGCAGGGGATTTCCACTTTCCTCTCCTCAACCGAAAGAGAGGCACACCATGTCTTTTTACGTCGCCGCATATGACACCGAAGGCGTATACCCCTGGTGGGATAAGGCCCGGCGTCAAAAAGGCTTCAGCTACACGCCCGAACACATCGCCGAATTTCTCAACGGTGTGCGCGCCGTCGCCGACGTCCACCTGCAGCGCGGCGCGCCCGCTTCCTTCTTCCTCGTCGCCAAAATGCTGGAGCTCTGCGGCCCCGAACTGCGCGCCATTCTCGACCATCCCCTCTTCGACATCCAGTGCCACACCTTCACCCATCCCAACCTGAAAGAGCTGGGCCACGACAAAGCCGCCCTCAGATACGAGCTCGGCGACGCCAAAAAACTGATCGAAGACTCCTTCGGCCGCGCGGTCAACGGCCTCACCGCGCCCGGCGGCTACACAAACGGCTTCCGCGGCCATCCTGCCGTTCTGGAGGTGATGTGGGAGGCCGGTTACCGCTACGTGCGCAGCGTCGGCATGGGGCCAAATGGGACCTTCCCCGCCCTGCTCGATCAGCCTTTCTGGTATGCTGAGGATGGCTTCCCCGATCTCCTGGAAACGCCTTCGCACGCTTGGCACGACAACGTCCTCACCGGCCAGCCGGCTAAGGTGCACTGGCCGCCGCTCCTGCCCTGGCCCTATCCCACCGAAATGCCCCGCGACGCCCAAGGCGTCTACCAAGCCTACGCGCCCGGCATCGACTACTGCACGCAGCAGGACCTTCTATACTACATGCCCATCTTTCACCCCTGGTCCATCCACCGCATCGACAAACAGGCCGCCCAGATCGGCCTCCTGCTCGATCACGCCCGCCAGAAAATGGAGCTGACCTCCTGCAACCATATCTACCAGCACATCCTCCAGCATCCCGAACTGGCCTGAACACCGAACTACTCACTACGAGCGGTGTCACTAAAAACTAAAAACTAGAAACTGAAAACTCAAAACTAAAATGACAGACCAATCACCCATCAACGTAGCCATCGCCGGCCTCGGCCGCACCGGCTGGAACAACCACGCCAACGCCTGTGCCCATCTCCCCGAACAGTTCCGCGTCGTCGCCGTCTGCGACCCCGACCCCGATCGCCAGGCCGAAGCCATCGAACGCTTCGACTGCCTCGCCTACGCATCATACGAGGAACTGGTCGCCGACAAAGCCGTCGAGCTCATGGTGGTCGCCACACCCAGCAACCTCCATGCCGAACAGTCGATCGCGGCCATGCGCGCCGGCCAGCACGTCATCGTCGAAAAGCCCATGGCCAGCGACCTCGCCGGTGCCGACGCCATGCTCGCCGTCGCCAAAGAGACCGGCCGCACCCTCACCGTCCATCAGAATCTGCGCTACGCTGCCGACTTCGTCAAAGTGCGCGAGGTGATCGCCTCCGGCGTCCTCGGCCGCATCATCGAGGTCCGCATCCACAACGGCGGCTTCGACCGCCGCTGGGACTGGCAGACCATGAAAAGCTACGGCGGCGGCATGCTCAACAACAGCGGCCCCCATTTCGTTGACATGGGCATGCTCCTGATCGACGACCCCGAGCCGGATGTCTTCTGCCACATGGAGGCCACCCCCCTCTATGCCGGCGACGCCGACAGCCACGTCAAGGTCATCCTAAAGCCCAAGCCCGGCCAGGGTCCCCTGATAGAAATCAACATCACCACCGCCTGCGCCGTCCCCCAGCCGAACTTCCTGGTCCTGGGAACGCAGGGCTCCATGGCCTGTTACCGCGAAGAAGCACACCTGAGATACTTCGATCCCGCCGCAGCCCCGCCCCTGGTTCTGGACGAGGCGCCCATCGCCCGTGACCGCGTCTACAATCGCGAGCAACTTCCCTGGAAGGAGGAGAAACTCTCCTTTGCCTACGATGGCGCGGGCGGTGTACAGGAACTATATCGCGCCCTCTACGCGTCCATCCGCCAGGGCGAAGAACTCGACATCACCCCCGAAAGCGTACGCGCCCAGATCGCGGTCCTCGAAAAGTGCCGTGAACTCAATCCCGGTGTAATCTAACAGAAGCGACGCGTGGAATCTTCCCGTTATTCGCTCTCTTTCTCTCTCCGTCATAAAGGAGTTTCGTATGGAACTGAGTTGCACATCTGTCATGCTTCCCCGCTGGGAACTGGACGAGACCTTCGACAAGCTGCAGGAGTACGGCTACGACGCCGTCGAGCTGCGCTGCCGTTACAACCCCGAAGACCCCAACGCAAAGCCCTTTTTCTGGGGCCGCCATCTTTCCGACGTCAGCCCGGACAATATCCTCGACAAAGCCCCGCAGATTCGCGCCGCCGTCAAACGTACCGGCATACGCGTCGCCGCGCTCGCGCCCAACGCCAGCTACGACGACACCGAGCATGTCCTCAAGCTCTTCAAAGGCGCTCTCGCCATCGATCCCGACCGGCCGCCGCTGATTCGCATCGACGCCCCCAAACACGACCGCACCAGACCCTACTGGCCCCAGTTCCTCGAGGCCCGCGCCGGCTACGCCAAACTGGCCGAGCTGGCAAGCGAGCACGGCGTCAAAGCCACATATGAGATTCATACCGGCACCCTCGCCGTCTCCGCTTCACGCGCACTCGAACTCCTGCGCGACCTCGACCCCAACCACATCGGCGCCATCTACGACGTGCAGAACATGATCGAAGTGGGCATCGAAGACACCCGCATGGGCCTGGACCTTCTCGGCCCTTACGTGGCCCACTGCCACGTCGGCAACCGCCTGCCCGAACCCGCCGGCCAGGGCCCCGACGGCAACACAATCTGGCGCTGGCGCGGCGCACGCCTCGCTGAAGGCGTAGCCGACATCCCCCAACTGATCGACGACCTCAAGACCGTCGGCTACAACGGCGCCCTCTCCCTCGAACTCTTCATCCCCGAAAACTTCGAGCCCGGAAACGACGACGAAATCGTGCAGACAGAAGGAGCCTTCCTGCGCAAGCTTATCGACCGGCCCTAGCGCACAAACCCAGCGGGGCGCCCACTTCTGTCTCTCTGCCCATGAGAAATCCGGAACCCCCGCAACACGCAATATGCAATACGAAACAGAACCCCAGGACGACCCCACCATGCCCTACGCCATCTGCAACGAACTCTTCGAAGACTGGTCCCTCGAGAAAACCGCCGCCTTCGCCGCCGACCTCGGCTACCAGGGCCTCGAACTGGCCCCCTTCACCCTCTGCAACCTCGTCACCGACCTTTCCGCCGCCGACCGCCTTCGCATCCGGCGTACGGTTGAGGGCGCCGGCCTCTCCCTCGTCGGCCTCCACTGGCTGCTTGCCCAGACCGAAGGCTTCCAGCTCAACGACTCCGATCCCGATGTCCGCGCCCGCACCGCCCAATATCTTCTCGACCTGATCGACTGCTGCGCCGAGTTGGGTGGCGAGGTGCTCATCTTCGGTTCGCCCCAACAGCGTGACGTGCCCCCCAACCGTTCGCGCGCCGAAGCCTGGAATACCACCGCCGAGATCATGCACACTTGCGGCGAGCGCGCCCAGCAGCAGGGCATCCTCTTCTGCGTCGAACCGCTCAGCACCAACGAGACCAACTTCATCGTCAACGTCGACGAAGCCGCCGACCTCGTGCGCCAGGTCGACCACCCCGGCCTCCGCATGATGGTCGATACCAAGGCCATGAGCAACGACCCCCGCCCCATCCCCGAACAGATCCGGGCCGTCCATCCCCTCTTCCACCATGTCCATCTCAACGACCCCAACCTGCGCGGCCCCGGCATGGGCGATCTCGACTTCCGGCCTATCCTGCAGACCCTCGAAGACCTCAACTACGACCGCTGGCTCTCAGTCGAAGTCTTCGACTTCACCCCCGGTCCTGAAAAGACCGCACGCGACAGCCTCGCCTACCTGAACGCTATTTCAAGCCGCTCGTAGCCGGCGGACCGTCCCAGCCCTGCCACTGCAGCAATCTGGCTGCGAACGCCGCGATAGCGACGTTTGACACAACACAATTTCTCCGTAAAATGGAGTCGTTCCCATTACGCCGCTCTTCCCAAAGAGCGGCAGGGGCAACCAATCGTCCTTGGCAAGGGTCTTGCTGTCCGCCAAACTGGAAGCACATGCAACCCCGCCAATCCCTCATCCGCGTTTCATACATCATCACACGTAGCAAAGGAGACTCAGAGTATGGCATTGCGTAAGGTAGTGATTCGTTCAGCTGTACCCCTGGCAGCCCTGTTGCTCCTGCTGCTCGCGGCCGGGTGTGTCGCACCCGCAGCCGCGCCCGCAGACACAGGCGACGGGGACATGATGGAGGCGGCGGAAAGCGAGCTCATCGTCGCTGTCGCACAGGAAATGACATCCCTGGAGGCAACGTTGGCTGCCGCCGAAACCAACTGCAACGGCTGCTTGAACGTTGTCGAAACGCTGGTCACGCGCAACTTCTCCACCGGCGAGATCATCCCCTTGCTGGCAACCGAGTGGGAACGGCTCGATGACAGGACCATCCAGTTCCAATTGCGCGAGGGCGTAACCTTCCATGACGGTTCCCCGTTGAACGCCGAAGCCGTGGCCACAAGCATCAACTACATGTGGGAGGCTGACCTCGTCAACACGCTCACCGGCTTTATCGGCGGTACCCTCAGCGCCGAAGCGGTCGATGAATACAGCGTCAACGTATCCGCCGCCGACCCCGACCCGATCCTGCTGGAAAAGATGTATTTCGTCGCCATCTCCTCGGCCAAGCAGATCGAGGAAGAGCCGGAAACCTATTCCACCAAGTTGGTTGGCACCGGCCCCTATATGCTTGACGAGTGGAAGCGTGGTGAGTCGATCACCTTCGTCGCCTACGACGACTGGTGGGGCCACGGCAACCCCGACGAGGCCGGCGGTAAGGTATCCTTTGACAAGCTGACCTGGCGCTTCCTGCCCGAAGACACGGTGCGGGCAGCCGCCGCCCAGGCCGGCGAGGTCCACATCGCCCAGTTCGTGACGCCCGATCAGTGCAACGCGGCGTTGAGTGATGAAAGCCTGCGCTGCGCCTCTGTCGCCAGCGTCGAGACCATGTTTGCCCGCATGGGTAACCAGAAACTCTTCGAGGACATCCGCGTCCGCGAAGCACTCAACCTTGCTATCGACAAAGAGCTGATCGTCGAAACGCTCCTGGGTGGAGCCGCGACCATCACCGGCCAGATCGTCAATGAGACCGCCACCGGGCACCACCCTGACCTTCAGCCCTATCCCTATGACCCCGATCGGGCTCGCGGCCTTCTCGAAGACGCCGCAGCTGACGGCGTAGATGTTGGCCAGGAATTCACCCTCGCCTCCCGCCAGGGCCTGCACGCAGGCCATGTCGAGGTCATCCAGGCTATCGGCGGTATGCTCAATGATGTCGGCTTCAATGCCACCGTCAGTGTCATGCCCCCGGATACCTTCAACCCCCAGTTCAGCCATAACTGGTCCGAACTGGAAGGCCAGCCCAACTGGGTCGCCGTTCACCTTCACGGCAACGAGATCCTCGACCTCTGGTTCTCTTACGTCAACTACTTCACCTGCGGTGGCGTGGTGTCACTCTACTGCAACGCCGAGGTCGACGCGCTCTGGGAAGAGGCCCGCACTCTCTCCGGTGATGCCCGTGACATGAAGCTGAAGGAGGCCGCACAGGTCGCCTACGACGACTTCGCCTACGGCCTGATCGCTCACCTGGACCTGGCCTATCTCATCAGTGAAGATCTGAACTGGAACGTGAAGCTGGACCATCGCCTGCAGGCTAAGGAGATGTCACCCAAGTAACGGGCTGAGATTGAACAGCCCGTCGAGGCTCGTCAACTGAATGCGTATCACGTGTTGCGCCATGTCCTGCGAAAACAGAACTACGCAATACGTGATACGCAGCACTCGGAGTTGAGATGACTGCTGTTCCAACAAGAAGAGTAGGCAAGAGAGATCATCTCCCGCCCCCTCTTTCCTCACTTCTCGCTCCTCCGCAGTAAAGGCCGGTCCAATTCTTCCCTATCTTCTCAGACGTTCCATTCACTCGATTGGCGTCGCCTTCGCTGTTCTCACATTCGTCTTCATTGCGGGCCGTGTGATAGGTGACCCCGTTCGTATCATGGTGGGCGTCGAAGCCTCCGAAGAACGCGTCCAGCAGGTGCGCGACCAGTTGGGCCTCAACGATCCGATTCCAGTGCAATATGCCAGATTCGCGGCGCGCGCGATCCTCCTCGACTTCGGAGACTCCTTCTGGCAGAAAACATCGTCCCTGAGCCTGGTGATAGACCGTCTGCCCGCTACGTTCAGACTGGCCGCAGCAGCCTTCCTGCTGGCCGCGCCCATCGGCATTCTCTTGGGTGCCGCGGCCGCACTTCGTCCCCAGACCTACCTGGACAGAATTATCAACGTCCTCTCGCTGGGGGGTGTCTCCATGGTCGACTTCTGGATGGCGTTGATGTTGATCATCGTCTTTGCCGTCCAGTTCGGCTGGTTTAAGACGTCCGGCTATGGTGGCTTTTCTTACATGGCGTTACCGACGCTGACGCTCTGCCTTTCACCCCTGGGACGCATCTCCCAAATCACCCGCAGCGCCATGTTGGACGAGATGAACCGGCCCCACATCACCGTCGCTCGCGCCAAGGGACTTGCCGAAGGCCGCATCGTCTTCGTCCACGCACTCAAAAACGCCGCCATTCCCGTCGTCACCATCAGCGGCGATATGTTGTCGTCTATGTTGAATGGGGCAATTCTGGTGGAGACGGTCTTCGCCTGGCCGGGCATCGGCTATCTGACCTTGCAAGCCCTGCAGCGGAGAGACCTGCCCTTGGTTGAAGCGACCGTATTCGTGGTCGCCTGCATGGTGATCGTCGTCAATCTGCTTGTCGATCTGAGCTATGTATACCTGAACCCGAGGATCCGTTTCCAGTGAACCGCACGCCCTGCCTGCTGCGCCCTGCCTGCTGCATAATACGTACCGCCCTGGAGGGTTACGGGCAGCCTTCTGTTCCCTCCGCTCTCCTCAAGAAGTCAAGGCGGCCATGTCCGACGAGATGACGTTGTTTCCCGAAGAACAGACGGCGCGTTCGCAGAGTGCATCCCGTTGGCTCATCGTGCGCGGCCTGATGCGCGATCCCGTCACCTTCGTAGCCGTAACGATTCTCGCCCTGGTACTGTTTTCGGCGATCGGCGCCGAACTGATCGCGCCCTTCGACCCGCTCGAGCAGGACCTGAAACTGCGCAACATGCCCCCCATGGCACGTGCCCTCGATGAAAACGACTCACCGGTCGGCTTTCCCTTCATCCTGGGCACCGATCCACTCGGACGCGATATCCTCAGCCGCATCATCTTTGGCGCACGCGTCTCGTTGACGGTTGGGCTCAGCAGCGCGCTCGTCTCCGGTCTGATCGGCACCCTGCTGGGGATCATCGCCGGCTACTACCGCGGCGCTGCCGATGACATCATCATGCGCCTGGTCGACATTCAAATGAGCATCCCCGTCCTTCTGCTGGCGCTGCTGGTTCTCTTCGCCCTCGGCTCCGGTTTCCTCAACCTGGTCGTCGTGCTCGCTATCGTCAGGTGGATGGCCTACACGCGTCTTGCCCGCGGCCAGACCTTGGCCTTGCGCAACTCACCGTTCATCGACGCTGCCATCGCCATAGGCAATACCCATACCCGCATCCTCTTCCGCCATATTGTCCCCAACGTCGCCTCCCCACTTATCATTTTAGGCACCTTGGAGGTGGCAACCCTCATTCTTAGTGAGGCAGGCTTGAGCTTTCTCGGCTTTGGCATCCAGTTGCCTCAGTCCTCCTGGGGTCTCATGATTGCCGGCGGCCGCCAGTACATCACTTCCGCCTGGTGGATCGTCGCCTTCCCCGGCCTCACCATCTTCCTCACCACCCTCAGCCTCAACCTGCTCGCCGCCACCCTGCGCGCCATCTCCGACCCGATTCAACGTGAAAGACTGCTAAGAAAAGGACCCGCCCCCGGTAACAGCAGCAACTGACAGAGACAGGTCCTGGTCTTTTCACTTCAAGTATTACTATTCAGTCAACCGCGCCCGTCACCCGCCTCTGCGCCGCCTGCTTGACCTTATTCCACTTCTCCATCCACGCATTCCTGCCCTTATGACGAATAATGTCATGAATTGTCGCCCGCGGCTGATAGGGCAGATACATGCCGCAATGCCACGCCAGGTTGCGGTAGACCATGAAGTCACCCGGCCCCAGATAGACCTGCACCGCCCCCGGCATCGACCGGCAATGCGCAAAGTAAAACTGCTCCGCCTCGGCGTCGCTCCACTCCGCCGGCGCCTCCTTCATCACCGGGTCGCCCGTAGATTGGACCTCGTCAGGAAGATCCTGCTGCCGCAGATGGCTGCCCGGCACATACCACGTGCAGGAGTCCGCGTAAATCGCGCAGTTGACTTGGTTGAAATAGCGCAGATCGTTCCACACCGTCGCCATGAACGACTCCATCTCCGCATCTCGGGCCTCCGCCGGCACCTCCACCACGCCGTCCCGGTGCCAGCCGCAGTGCCAAGGCCGTTCCAACGGCTCGACCAGTAACCCCATAATGTCCAGGTGCGCGTGCGTATACCCCGGTCCCAGCAATCGGTCAACCGTCTCCCGCAGCTCATCAAGTTCGGCATAGTCCCTGAACGGCTGTAGATCGAAATATTCTTCGTACCGATCCAGCGGCTGAATCCGTTGCGTCTGCGGCCCGTTGAGCTCATGCGCCAGCGCACGCGCCCTGTCCGCCTCGCGCCGCAAGTCCGTCAGGAGCGAGGGCGGCACAATGCCGCGAAAGATGATAAACCCCTGCTGATGATACGCATGCACCATCCAATCTTCGAACTGAAACGTCATCGCTGCCCTCCTGGTTTCCACCTCCTGTGAGCACGCCATCGGGTCTTCTGCATCGTACTGTGGTGCGCCCTCCAGACACTGGAATCCTGTTCAAGTTTGTACATAGAAACTACCACTGGTACGATTGAACATGCAACGACAGATTTTCCCTGCAAAGACGTCTGCCGCCGGACAACCGCACTGGACACGCTGCCTACTGAACTTGGCCGCGGCCAACAGGGACCGGTCATTGTCCCTTTTTAGGGTGATTGCTCTCCAATCTCCTATCGGCTATAATCTGCCGGAGTCTTGCTGGCAATGACGCGCGGCGCTCGCCCACACACCGCGAAGCCGAGGCGAATCTGCAATGCCCCCGCTCTTCCGGTCCACCATCAACCTGGCTAAGCAGGCCCCTCGCCTGCCATCTTAACATTCCGTATTCGCGCACTGACCGCAAAAGGAGAAATGACAAGATGGAAAACCTGAACCTCTCTAGGCGAAACTTCCTGAAGACCGTTGGCGTTGTCTCGGCCGGCACGGCCCTGGCCGCATGTGTTCCGGCCGGCGAATCCGCGCCACAGCAGGACGGCGAACCGGCCGCCGCCACCCAGGAACTGATCGCATGGCTGGGTGGCTGGACCCCGACCGAAAGCATGGAGCGCAGCGAGGACAACCCTAACCCGCACAACAAGATCCTGGAGGTGCTTGACGACTACACCGCCGAGCATCCCGGCGTCTCGATTGAATGGATCAGGCTGCCCTCCGGCGTCAGCAGCCGCGAGTGGATGGTCGCCCAACAGACCGCAGGCACAGTCCCCCACATCATGCCCGCCGCCCAGTGGATCATCAAAGAGGACGTCGACAAAGACTGGTGGGTCGTCCTGACCGACGCACTCCAGGAGCCAAACCCCTATATCGCCGCAGGTGAACCGGGCAGCGAACGCTGGCTCGACCAGTTCTATCCCACGCCCAACTCCATGCTCAACATCGAAGGCAACTTCTACAACGTCGCCTTCGGCATCAACACGACCTGGTTCTTCTATAACGTCGACATGTTCGAAGAGCTAGGCATCTCCGTCCCCAACAGCTATGCTGAATTCCTCGAAAATTGCCAGGTTGCCAGCGACGCCGGCCTCATCGGGTACGACTTCATCACCTTCTCCCCCGCCGACACCGATGCCTGGTACCGCCAACAGATTGGCTCCATGATCATGGAGCGCGACCTCGCCCCCCTCGTCAACCCCGATGGCCGCTTCGCCGAACTCTCCGAGGTCGCCTGCGCCATCCGCGACGGCGTCTATCACGCCCATCTCCCCCAGTTCCGCCAGTGGCTCGAACTGTGGAAGCTCAACGTGCCCTACCGCCGCGCCGACTGGACAGTCTCCGCGCCCGACTCCACCCGGCTCTTCCTCACCAAGAACACGCCCATCACCGAGAACGGCTCCTGGATCATTCCGCAGCTCGAGATCGATCCGCTGCTGGACTTCGAGTGGGCTACCTTCTGGGCGCCGCCCCTGACCAAGGAGAGCAGCGAGTTCGTGACCGACCCGCCCACCGTCGCCCCCAACGTCGGCACCGTGACCGATAACTTCGCCATCGCCACCCGCGCCCGCAGAGACGGCGTGCTCGACACCGCCATCGACCTGCTGCGCTTCTTCTCACACCCCGAAAACATTGAACTGGTGCAGGGCGAAATCGGCCAGAACATGCCCAATGTCAAGGGTACCAGGGTCCCCGACCGCTTCGCCGAGGCGCATAAGGGGCTGGTAGAATCGATCGGCTACGTCACCATGTTCCAGTACGAGATCGTCACCATGGACCTCGAAGCCGCCGAAGCCTGCGGCAAGGCCTGGTGGTCCTACCTGCTCGATGAGATCTCCATTGACGAGTGCATCGAACAGAACCAGGCCGCCTTCGAGGGCTACGCAACCCGCTACATTGACGAGCAAGGCAACGCCTGCCCCTGACGTCACAGTGCCGGTGGTTAGCAGCTATCCGCTAACCACCGGCCTCTTACCACGATGAAAAAGACACTCTGGGAACGGATCTGGGAGACAAAGACAGGGTATCTGATGGTCGTGCCTACCCTGGCCTTCCTCCTTGTTTTCCAATACTATCCCGCCGTCTCCGGGCTCTACCGTTCCATGTTTGACTGGAACGCCGGGCTGGCAGGGAACTTCATCGGTTTCTCCAACTTCGTCGAGCTCTTCACCGACGACGATGTCTTCATCCGTTCCCTCAAAAATATGGCCCTGCTCACCATCTGGTACCTGATCGCCTTCGTCGGCCTCTCCACCGGCGTCGCCGTTCTGATCCACCGCATCCGAAACGAGGGTTCCAAGTACTTTTTCCGCCTCTTCATGATTCTGCCCGTCATCATCCCCGCCGTCGTCCTCATCCTGCTCTGGAAATTTATCTACGACTCCACAATCGGCCCCCTCAATGCCATCCTCATCGGCGTCGGCCTCCAGGACTGGACCCACGCCTGGCTCGCCGAACCCAAAATCGCTATCTATGCGGTCATGTTCCGCAACTTCCCCTGGATAGACGGCATCTCCGTCCTCATTCTGCTTGCCGGACTGCAGGCCATCCCGGTCGAGATCATCGAAAGCGGCCTTCTCGACGGCGCCAGCGGCTGGCGGCGCCTGCGATACATCGAGCTGCCCCTCATCACCGGTCAGATCAAACTGCTCATCGTGCTGACTATCATGTGGGGCGTGCAGGAATACTCCGCCGTCTGGGCAATGACCCAGGGCGGACCCATCGACTCAACCCAGGTCCCCGGAATGTGGATGTACTTCAACGCCTTCCGCATCAGCCGCATGGGCTACGCCTCTGCCATCGGCGTCGTCATGTTCCTGATAACCCTCGTGGCAACCATCCTGAACATGCGATACATAAGGTCCCAGGAATACTAGCAGCATGACTATCGCCTGCCCCGTACCACGCAGTACGCAAGACGCACCGCAATCAGGATCCCGGCATGGTAACGCATAGCGAATCGCTTACCGGCGGCCCCCCGCAAAACCAGAGTCGCCGCCTGTACCGCGGCGACGGCTGGCGCACGCTGGCTCTGGGCATACTCTGCGCCCTCATGATCGCGCCGCTGGTCATGGCGGTCATCATCTCACTCAAAAGTCCCTCCCAGTTCACTCGCGTGCCCTTCCTCCCCACCTGGCCGCTGCGCTGGGAGAACTACGAGTTCGCCGTCCAGATCATCAGCCAGTTCCTCCTTAACAGCATCATCACCAGCGGCGCCACCGTCATCGGCGTGCTCCTCCTCAGCTCGTTGGCGGCCTATTCCTTCGCTCAGATAAGATTTCCAGGCAGAACATTCGTCTTCTACGCCGTGCTGGCCCTGATGATGGTGCCGGCGTCGCTGACCCTCGTGCCCTCCTTCGTGCTCATCAGAGATCTGCGCCTCATCAATACCTACTGGTCTCTGATCCTGCCCTGGATCGCAGGCGGACAGCTCATCGGCATCCTTATCCTGCGCGCCTTCTTCGAAAGCCTGCCCGGCGAGATGTTCGACGCCTGCCGCATCGACGGCGCCTCCGATTGGCAGATCTATTGGCACGTGGCCCTGCCGTTGACCCGGTCGATGCTCGGCGTCGTCGCCGTGCTCAACATCCTCGGCACCTGGAACAACCTGATCTGGCCCACCCTGACCCTCTCGGAACGCAAAATGTGGCCGCTCACACCGGGGCTTTACTCCTACATGGAACAGTACTACACCAGCTACGGGCGCGTGATGGCCGGCCTGCTGCTCGGCTCAATTCCCCTGGTGCTACTCTTCGTCTTCACCAGCCGCCTCTTCGTCGAAGGGCTCACCTCCGGCGCCATTAAAACCTGACCCGGCTCTTCCATCTGACCGCAACCACCAACGACCGTCGCTGCCCCAATGAATCGCATGTCCGCAAATCAACCTACAATAGATGACACGACCCAATATGATGTGATCGTGGTCGGCTGCGGAGGCTGGGGACTGGCCGCCCTCAAAGTGCTCTCCGACATCGGCCTCCGCGTTCTCGGCATCGAGCGCAAAGAGATCTGTAACAATCTCCGCCACTATATGAAGAACATGCTGATGCATTCGTATCTCTCCTACATGGTGCTGGATCCGGAGGACCCCATCCTGGCCCGCGAAGGGAATGAGTACCACCCCCGTATCGAGGAGCTGATCCAGAGCTACAGCGATTTTGCGCAGAAATTCAATCTCCCCATCAAGACCTACCACGAGCTTGTCGATATCGAAGGCGCCAAGGATGATTTTCTATTGTCCGTGCGCGATGGCGAGGGGCGTACTTCCTGCCTCATGGCGAAGCGGATCGTGCTGGCCACCGGTTCATACGACGAGCCCAATCTGGCCGGCATTCCCGGCGAGCTGAACGGCTCAGTTCAGCACTATTTCCATGAATGGGAACATATCAGTGATCAAAGAGTCCTCTTCATGGGCGGCGGCTTCTCCTCCGCCGACGGCATCGTCGCCCTCTGCCCCCGCAACACCATCCTCTGGGTGGTGCGCAAATCCAGAGACGCCGTCGACGAAATACTGCACCTCCAGAAGACGAAATGGGGCCAACACGACGCCCGCCTCGTCAACACCGAAATCCTGACCGAAAGTCAGGTCGTCTCTCTGGAAGACAACACCGCCGTGGTCCAAACGCCAGACGGCCAGAAAACCTGGAATTATGATCTCTGCTACATGCTTATCGGCCACAGACCCGCCCAGGACCTTTACACGCGCCTCCTCAACGGCAACCTCGAATTCGATGAAGAAACATTCGAATCCTGCGAGCGCCCCGGCCTCTATCTCGTCGGCGCCCTCGCCAAAAAACACCTGGAGCATATCGGGCTGACCCACAACCTCTGTCCCGACAACGAGGGCGTGCGCTTTATCGACAACATCCGCTCCGCCATGCAGAAAGAGTTCAACCTTAACTGTCTGCAAACTGACTGACCACTACCCACCGACCACTGGTGTTCCAATGCATACAAGCCAGGCACTCCGCTCTTCACACTTCGAATACCAGCGCCCGGAGTCAGGCAAACGCGTCGCCTTCAGCGCCTTCTGCGCAGACTACCACGACCAGGATCGCGTCGGCGTCGTCTCCCCCCAACTCGAGGACGGCATCCTCCACACCGCCTACGCCCTGCTGGCCCTGACCACTGCCTTTTACGATGTGCAGAGGGCAAGCGGCAGCGACTTTTTCATCTACCCCCAGCATTTCGCTGTCATCGGCCAGGATCCGTTAGAGGCGTCCCCCACTCGCGACCGGACCGACAGCGCAGACCGGATCGGTATCGCCTCCTGCGCCGGCCGCCTCGATCTGACCCTCGACGAGGCCGGCATCGGCGGCGCCTGGGCCTGGCTCGACGTCTGGCCCGCCTCCAATTGGTTCACCGCCCCAGTCACGCCGGCAGCAATGCTCAAGAAAGTTTTCGACCTCCACATCAATCGCCTCTTCTGGCCGCAGGATCTCACCCCCAAACGCCGCCAGGAACCGGCCACGGAAAACGGGGACAGCGCACACCCTCTCCTGCCCGACTACGCCCGCAGAATGCTGAAGACGCGTCTCAAATCCGTCTACTACTACAGTTCGTCCGCGCCAACCGTCGAGATCTGCGCCGCCCAGCCGGCCGATGACATTGTTCAGCTAAGCCTCGACCGCCTGCCGGAAGCCGTCCGGCAAGCGCTGGAACAAGACGGCCACCCGGCCCGCCCCCATAGCCGTGAGTCATACCGGCAGGTGTCGGTAGACGATTTCCTTGAAGAGATGGCAGACTGTTTCACCGCCTGAACCGTCAACCAAGCTGCCGTTTTGCAATCTAAGCGCAGTCCGCATCACTGAGACCAAATACAGATCCGCCGCTGGTACCGGAGGCACACCGCATGAGCCGTCATGAAGAGATCAAAAAAGAGCTGTACGAAAACACGCTTTCAGGACGAGCGCCCGTCACCGAAAAGCTCACCCAGGAAGGCATCGACCTGGGCATGGACCCCTTGGAGATTCTCTTCCAGGCACTGATTCCTGCGCTCCAGGAAGTTGGTCGTCTCTTCGAGGTCGGCGAATACTTTGTGCCCGAAATGATGATTTCTGCCAAAGCTATGCAACGCGCCATGGCCATCCTCCAGCCGATCCTCGGCGACACCGGCGTCGAACCCGTCGGCAAGGTCCTCATGCTGACCGTCAAGGGCGATGTCCACGACATCGGTAAAAACCTCTGCATCATCATGCTCGAGGGCGCCGGCTTCGAAGTGATCGATATGGGCGTCAATGTCAGCCCCGAAAGGTTGCTCGACGCCGTCATCGAGCATCAACCCCAGCTGGTCGGCTTCTCCGCCTTCCTCACCACCACCATGCCCTACTTCAAGACCAACATAGAGGCGTTGGAGGACGCCGGACTGCGCGACAAAGTCAAAGTCATGGTTGGGGGCGCGCCCATCACCAAAGAGTACGCCATGAGCGTCGGCGCCGACGGCTTTGGCCCCGATGCCAGCCAGTCCGTTAAGCTTGCCAAGCAACTGATGGTCGACATGGGCTATGAAATCGACCAGGACGGGGAAGGCGAATCAGCCATGCGCGCCGCCGTCGACGCAGTGCAAGACCTGATGAGCAAGGCCGACGAAGAACACGTAAGCGGCTAGAATCTGTTGCCAATTGGAAGGGACCGCTCGAACCATTGCAGCGGCGAAGTGACCGCAAACTCAATCCTATGGCCTTTCGCGTGTTTCTGGTGCTTAACGCCCATCATCCGCGCCAACACCAAAGGGTTTTCTTCGCGCCCCTTCGCGTCTCTTCGCGGATAAACCGCAGTTCGCGGTTCAGGCGTTCGTCAACGGAACCTATTACGAGGAAAGAACAAGGAACGAGAACATGAGCAACCAGCGCAAAACCGTCCGTCCCCGCATCGGCATCTTCGGCATCGGCCTCGGTGAGTACTGGCCCCAGTTCCTAGGCCTGAAGGAGCAGCTCGAAGGCTACCAGGCCCGCGTCGAAAGCCGCGTCGGCCAGTGGGCCGATGTCGTCAGCGCCGGTCTCGTCGACTCCGCCCCCGGCGGACGCGACGCAGGGGACCTCTTCCAGCGCGAGCAGGTCGACATGGTCTACTGCTACGTCGGCACCTACGCCACCAGCTCTACCGTCCTGCCCGTCGTCCAGATCCCCCAAGTCCCCGTCCTCGTCCTCAATCTCCAGCCCTCCGCCGCCCTCGACTACGCCAACACCGACACCAAGGAGTGGCTCGCAAACTGCTGCGCCTGCTGCGTACCCGAGCTCAGCTCCGTCTTCCATCGCTGCGACATCGATTTCCACGTCGTCTCCGGCATGTTGGACGAAGAAGAGGGCTGCGAAGAACCAGCCCGCCGCGCCTGGGCCGAAATCCAGGACTGGACCGAGGCCGCCGGCGCACTCCGCACCCTGCGCCGCAGCCGCATGGGTGTCCTCGGCCACACCTACCCCGGCATGCTCGACATGTACAGCGACTTCACCCAGCACCATGGCCAGCTCGGCACCCACATCGAAATCCTCGAAATGTGCGACCTGGCGCAGATGGTCAACGGCGTCACCCCCGCAGACATCAAAGCCAAGGAAGAGGAAGCCCTCGCCATCTTCGACCTGGCCGAAGACTCGCCCTCCGATCCGCTCGCAACCCGTCCCTCCCCCGAGGCCCTCGACTGGGCCTACCGCGTCGCCGTCGGCCTCGACCGCCTCGTCGCCGACTTCGACCTCGACGGCCTCACCTACTACTATCGCGGCCTCGACGACAACCAATACGAACAGATCGCGGCCGGCTTCGCCCTGGGCTGCTCACTTCTCACCGCTCGCGGCGTGCCCTGCAGTGGCGAGGGCGACCTCAAGAACTGCCAGGTGATGAAAGTCGTCGACACCTTCGGCGCCGGCGGCAGCTACTCCGAGGTCACCGCCATGGACTTCCGTGAGGAGTTCATCCTCGCCGGCCACGACGGCCCCTTCCACATCGACATCGCCCAAGGCCGGCCCCTCTTGCGCGGCCTCGCCCTCTACCACGGCAAACACGGCGGCGGCGTCGGCGTCGAAACCCAGGTCAAGCACGGCCCCGTCACCGTCCTCTCCATGACCCAGACCCGCCAGGGCAATCTCAAGCTCCTCGCCGCCCAGGCCGAAAGCATTCCCGGCCCCGTCCTCCAGATCGGCAACACCGACAGCCGCCTCAAATTCTCGCTCGGCCCCGCCGACTTCATCAACGCCTGGTGCAAAGAGGGCCCGACCCACCACTTCGCCCTCGGCGTAGGCCACATCCTGCCCAAGATTGAAAAATTCGCCAGCATCGCCAACCTCGAACTCAAAGTAGTCTGCTAGGTCCTTGCCTAATGGCGCTCATGATTCAGAGAGAGAAGAGTTTTCTCTTTCCTCTCTCCTCTACCCTCTCTCCTCGCCTTTGGGCGGTCGGGCCTATTCGGCCCTCCCTTGTGCGGGG